>NZ_JBEOVO010000003.1:0-388635 GCF_040295605.1 Streptomyces sp. NPDC002773 | reverse complement strand
TGGCCGCCGGGGATGAGGCGTTTGAGTTCTTCGGCGGTGCCTTCGGCGGCGATGGTGCCGTTGTTGAGGACGGCGATGCGGTCGGCGAGTTGGTCGGCTTCTTCGAGGTACTGGGTGGTGAGGAAGACGGTGACGCCGGTGGTGACGAGTTCGCGGATGATCTGCCACATGGTGTGGCGGGAGCGGGGGTCGAGGCCGGTGGTGGGTTCGTCGAGGAAGATGATTCTGGGGTTGCCGACGAGGGTCATGGCGATGTCGAGTCGGCGTTTCATGCCGCCGGAGTAGGTGGAGGCGGGTTTCTTCGCTGCGTCGGTGAGGTCGAAGCGGGCGAGGAGTTCGGTGGTGGTCCGGCGGCCTTCGGCCTTGGGCAGGTGGTGCAGGTCGGCCATGAGGAGCATGTTCTCCTCGCCGGTGATCAGGCCGTCGACGGCGGAGAACTGTCCGGTGACGCCGATCGCGGCCCGGACGGCCTGGGGGTGGGTGGTGAGGTCGTGGCCGGCGACCTGGGCCTGGCCGCCGTCGGCGGTGACGAGGGTGGAGAGGATCTTCACGGCGGTGGTCTTGCCGGCGCCGTTCGGACCGAGGAGGGCGAAGACCGTCCCGGCCGGGATCCGCAGATCGATGCCGTCGAGCACGGTCTTGTCGCCGTAGGACTTGCGCAGCCCGACGGTGGAGATGGCGGCCGGGGACGGAGCACCGCTCACGGGATTGGACATGGGCATGACAGAAGAAGGCATGGGACCCTCCGATCGAAGGATGAAGGCGTTGACGGAGTGGAGAGGGGGCGGGCGTTTTCGCGAGCCCCGAAGCTCAGGACTTGGCGCGGCGCACGTCGATGTTGCCCCAGCGGGTACGGGCGCGGATCTTGACGGACTCCTCGGTCTCCGCGGGGGTCTCGGACGCGGCGAGCGTGTTGCGCACCTGCCCCCGGTCGGAGCTGACGTCGAGCCAGGCGGCGGTGCCCTCGCGGATGCCGACCTCGATGGAGCCGTTGGAGGTCTCCAACTGGACGCTGCCACGGGCGACTTCGGCCACGCGCAGGTGCCCGTTGGTCGTGGTGCCGGCGACCGACGCCTCGGCGCGCGCGATGTCGACGGCACCGTTGACGCCGCTCACCCGCAGCTCACCGGTGACGGTGCCGACGGTCGTGGTGCCGTGCGCGTTCTTCAGGACGGCGGGCCCCTCGATGGCGCCGACGCGTACGTTGCCGCTGCTGCTGGTGATCTCGGCCCTGCCCTCGACCCGGTCGACGATGCTCGTTCCGTGTGACGCGGTCAGGTTCAGCGGGCCGGTGGTGTCGAGGCGGACGTCGCCGGCCGAGGTCTTGACGCGGACCTCGCCGAGTCGGCCCTCGCCGAGGACGCCGGCCGCGGTGCCGCTGACGTCGATGCGCGAGCCCGTGGGCAGTTCCACCGCCACGTCGACGGTTCCGCCGCGACCGAGCAGATTGGCCTTGGGCGTCCTGACGGTCAGTACGCCGCTCGCGTACGTGACTTCGGTCTGCTCGGCCGCCCGCACGTCCAGGTCCTTCTGCGGGGCGCGGGGCTGCACCTCGACGACGGTGTCGAGGCGGTCGCCCGCGGTGAACTGGATGGAACCGGAGTACACGTACGCGGAGACGGAGATCGGTGCGGGAGTGTCGTAAGAAGGCATGGCTGTCCCGTCCTCTTGGGTCTTCAGGACGTCCCCGCTGGTGGGACGCGGTGTGAGGTGGAGTGGCGTGGGCGGGTTGCGGCTAGCGCACCCACCCCGTGATGCTCTGGCCGATGGTCTGGGTCCGCTCGGGCGTACGCGGCCGGGTGCCGCCGTCGACCGCGGCCGACACGGCGCGCACCAGCCACGCGTTGACCGACAGCCCCTCGCGGGCCGCGGCGTCCTCGGCGCGGGCCTTGAGGTGGGCCGGCAGACGCAGGTTGACGCGGGCGATGCCGCCCTCGTCACCCTCGGCGGGAGCCGCGGCAGGGAGCGGTTCGGCGGGGGCGGAAGGCTCCGCGTGGCCACCGGCGCCGGCGGGCGGCGGGGTCACCACGAAGTCGGGGTCGAGCCCCCGCAGCCGTACGTCGACCGAACCGGGGGCGAGTTCGCGGGTGATCTCGTCCGTCGCGGCGGAGAGCACGTTGAGCATGGTCAGCCGGGCCGCCGACTCCAGGGGAGCGGTGAGCCGCTCGGCCAGCTCGCGCGCTTCGTCACCGCCGGCTTCGGCGGCCACCGCGAGTTCGCGGCGGAGGGTGTCGACATACGGGGTGAGATCCATGACGCCATCATGGCACCGTAGTGGTGCCATACGCAAGCCCTGATGGCGCCGAGCAGTCTACGAACTGCGTTAGGACGGCGCTGACCTGCGAAAACGCCCCTCCGGAGTCAGCGTGGCACCGGGTGGCACCCGATGGCGCCAAGCGGTGCCATCCGGCGCCAAGCGGTAGTCGTACGCCCCCGGGGCACCTGCGCCCCCGTCACGGCAACGGCGTTAAGAAATCGACAGGAATTACGCCGCCGGGCAGCCGGCTCCAGGGGGCCCGATCGAGACGATGAGCCCGGCCGCGTACGCACAGTCCAGAGCCGGCGCGCCAGCGGGCGCGACTCCGGGCGCCGTACGACCGCGGGGCATCGGAAGGCGACCGTCCGCCCCGGCCGCCGCCATCGATTGGTTCCGGGGCCCTCGCCCTCGCCTCGGCGCAAGAGCGCAGGTGGGAAGGCCCGTTGACGGTCGACTACGGGCGGCTGGGCGCTCTCGGCGCGGTGGTCCGACGCCACCGCCGGGTGGCGCGGAACGGAAGTCCCTCGCCGTTCCCCGGCGCCGTGGGACCCTCCCGCTCCGCCCGCGTCAGCCCTCCCGACCTGCCCCCGAGCTCCTCCCCGGTCCGCCGTACGGGCCCCTGCCGGCCGCTTCCGCGGCGGCCACGGGGCGCCGTCGGGAGGTCCCATACTCGGTGATCGCACAGCCGCGAGAGCGGTGACCGACAGGCATGTCCGCAGGAGCGAGGAAAGTCGATGGGAGACATGAAGGACGCGAACGGCCCGGCCCCCGTGCCCGAGGCGGCGCCCGACGTGGTGCCCGAGGTGGTGGACAGCCCCGCGTTGCGGCCGCAGCCGACCGGACGGCTGGCGCAGTGGATGCTGCGCCACCAGGTGCAGCCCGTGGGCCCGGCGGCCGGCGAGGGGCACACCGAGCCGCACGCCTGGTGGAAGGTGATGTGCCTGACCGGGGTCGACTACTTCTCCAGCCTCGCGTACGTGCCGGCCATCGCCGCGCTCGCGGCGGGCGCGGTCTCCCCGCTGGCGACGCTGCTGATCGTGGCGCTGACTCTGCTGGGGATGCTGCCGATGTACCGGCGGGTGGCCGAGGAGAGTCCGCACGGTGCCGGGTCGGTGGCGATGCTGGAGGACCTGCTGCCGTTCTGGTGGGGCAAGCTGTTCGTCCTGGTCCTGCTCGGATTCGTCGCCACGTCGTGGATCATCACCATCACCCTGTCGACCGCGGACGCCTCCGTCCACGTGGTGGAGAACCCCTTCTTCCCCGAAGCCCTGCACGGCCACGAGGTGGCGCTCACCGTGGCGCTGCTGCTCGTCCTCGGCGGTGTGTTCCTGCTCGGCTTCAGCGAGGCCGTCAGCGTCGCCATCCCGCTGGTGGCGGTCTTCCTGGTGCTGAACGCGGTCGTCATCGCGGTCGGCCTCGTCCATGTCTTCACCACGCCCGGCGCGTTCACGGCCTGGACGGACGCGCTCGTCGGGGGCGGAGCCGGCTTCGGCGACCTGATGGCGCCGGCGCTGCTGGCGTTCCCGCTGCTCGTACTCGGCCTGTCGGGGTTCGAGACCGGCGTCAGCATGATGCCCCTGGTGGCGGCCGACGGCGCCGACGACGAGCGGCGGCTGCGCTCGCGTATCCGCAACACCCGCAGGCTGCTGACGACCGCCGCGCTCATCATGAGCGTCTACCTGCTCGCTTCCAGCTTCGTCACCACCGTCCTCATCCCGGCCGACGAGTTCGAGCCGGGCGGTGCGGCCAACGGCCGCGCCCTGGCCTGGCTGGCCCATGAGCACGTCGGGGAGGCGTTCGGCACCGTCTACGACATCAGCACGATCCTCATCCTGTGGTTCGCCGGCGCGTCCGCCATGGCCGGCCTGATCAACATCGTCCCCCGCTATCTGCCCGACTACGGGATGGCCCCCGAATGGGGTCGCGCGGTGCGGCCCGTGGTGCTCGTCTACACCGCCCTGTGCATCCTCATCACCATCGCCTTCGACGCGGACGTCGACGCCCAGGCCGGGGCGTACGCCACCGGGATCCTGGCCATGATGGTCTCCGGCGCCTTCGCCGTGACCATCTCCGTCGCACGCGCCGGCCGCCGGGCGGTCGCCACCGGGTTCGCGCTGCTCACCCTGGTGCTGCTCTACGCCCTGGTCTACAACATCGTCGACAAGCCCGACGGCATCACCATCTCCGGGTTCTTCATCGCCGGGATCATCGTCGTGTCCCTGATCTCGCGGGTGTCGCGGACCACGGAACTGCGCGCCGACCGCATCGTCTTCGACGAGACCGCCCGCCGGTTCGTCGCCGACACCCTGGCCCATGACGACGCCATCAACATCATCGCCAACCGCCGCCAGGCCGGCGACGGGGCGGAGTACCGCGACAAGGAGCGCGAGCAGCGCGGCACCAACCCGGTCCCCGGACCGGCGGACGTGCTGTTCCTGGAGGTCGACGTGGTCGACCCCTCCGACTTCAGCGAGGTCCTCGCCGTCCACGGGGTCGAGGTCGACGGGTACCGGATCCTGCGCGCCGAGGCCCCCGCCGCACCGAACGCCATCGCCGCGGTCCTCCTCGCCCTGCGCGACACCACCGGCGTCCAGCCGCACTGCTACTTCGCCTGGGCCGAGGGCAGCCCCCTGAAGCACATGTTCCGCTACTTCCTCCTGGGTCGCGGTGACACCGCCCCCGTCACCCGCGAGATCATCCGCAGGCACGAGCCGGACCCCGACCGCCGTCCCGGCATCCACGTCGGCGGCTGACGGGGTCCCGCCACCCTTCCTCCGCGCGCCCCGGCGGGGGCCCGAACGGGTTCTCCCTCCGAAAGCGCCCACTCCGGCATGATCAGCCCACTACCGTACGGACATGCCGCGCTGCCTGCCGCGGCCACACGAGGAGGAATCCTGTGTCGTCGCCCTGTGACCCCACGTACGCTCCCGCCGGTGATGTCGGTGCGGCGCTCATGATGATCGACTCCCAGCTCAAAGCCGTCTACGACGGCAGGACCGAGGCCGATCCCGAGCAGCGGAAGCTGATCGAGCAGCTCACGACGTCCCTGGGCCCCTCGGAGGCCGACGACGTCCTGGACGGCGCGTGCACGATCATCTTCATGTTCGTGAAGTGGCTGCGGATGGCGTACGAGGACCACGACAGGGACGTCATCGAGTACGTGGTGCCCAACCTCGTGGCCTCGATGCGCATGATGCCCAGGAGCATCCGCCCGGAGACCATCCCCACCATGGCGGGCCTGGTCATCGCGGCGGGCACCGGCCTGAGCCCCAGCCTGTGGCGCCGGCAGTACGGGGACTGGACCAGCGAGGAGATGAACTCCCTGGAGGCCACGGCCTTCCTGCTCGCGGAGCACATCAACCGGCTGACCGAGGACCGCGAGTTCGCCACCCGCCTGATCACCGAAGCGCTGTCCCGGGCGGAGGAGATCTGATCACCTCTGACCGGAAAGGTTCACGCACGAATCGATGGGGTTCCGCGTACTGGGCCGGCGGGAGCGCGTGGCCCGCCACCACGGCGTCTGGCGCGACGTCCTGTTCGTGGAACGCCGTAGCCCGGTGGTCGAATGACGGAAGCCGGTCACCCGGGTGACCGGCCCGCGCTCCCTCTCGCCGCCCTGACAGGCGGAAGCGGTCCCGCGTCGACGCCTAGTACCAAGGGCGGGCGTCAGGTGCGGGCAGCGGACGCAGCCTCGGCCAGCGTTCGAGCAGGCGGCTCGCCAGGGCGGAGCTGAGGCGGCCGACGGCGTGCAGGTGATCGTGGTCCCGGGTCATGTCGGCGACCACGCCCAGGCGGTGGACGAGCCGCTCACGGGCGGAGACGTAGCCCCACTCGAAGTCCTCGGCGGGGACCCGGGCGAGCTGGTCGACCGTCCCGCGGTGGGCCCGCTCGACGAGCGCGTCGCCCTGGATCAGCCAGCCCGCACACGCGTCGGCGAGGTCACCCGGCACGTCCTTCCCGGTGAGGCCGCGCCAGGTGGTCCGGTAGACGTCCTCGACCTCCGTGAGCGGGGCCGCGGTGACGGACATGGCACACCAGCAGGTGGGGAAGCCGATGCGGAAGTAGGCGAGTTCGATCAGGCCGTTGCCGAGCGAGGCCCGCTCGAAGTCGACGAAGCGGACGCCGTCGGCGGTGCGCAGATCATTGCCGGGGCAGGGGTCTCCGTGCAGCAGCGCATGGTGCGGGGCGGGGTCCAACCGCTCCAGGAGACCGGCGAGCTCATGGGGGACCGTCGACGGTACGGCCACGTCGAGCGCCCTGGCCAGGGCGAGGAAGGACTCCGCGTCGGTGGCCGTGGGCCCCGACCAGACCGGTAGTGCGCCCGCGTCGGCGGGCCCGGTCAGGGCGTGCAACCGGGCGAGCGACTCGGCGTACCCCGGCATCCAGTCGTCCCTCCTGCCGAGGTCGTCCACGTGCTCGAGGACCATCACCCGCGAGGGCACGTCCGTGGCCAGCACCGCGGGGGCCACGGCGGGCCCGGACGCCCGCCCCGCCAGGCGCAGCCCGGCGACCTCCCGCGCGAAGCGCGTGTCCGCGTCGGCGCCCGCGTCCCCGGCGTCGGTGATCTGCTTGACGATCACCAGCCGCCGGTCGGCCAGCCGCACCCGCCACACCCTCGACCGCGGACTGCTGTCCAGGAGTTCGGCGTGCTCGGGAGAGCCCACGGTGGAGAGCAGCGCCTCGGTGAGGGGAACACGGTTCAGCATGCCGACGAGCGTAGCTGGCGGCTCACCGTGGGCTGGGCCAGGTCGAGCACCTCATCTCCCCCTCCCCCCTCACTCCCTCATCGACTCCCCTCTACGAGCGGCCCCGAGCGCTGGAGCAGCCCCGAGCCCCCCGCGAGCGCGGCCTCGATGCGCAGCCACGCGGCGTCGTCCCGCCGCACGGCCGGCAGTTCCCTGCCTCGCCCCGAGCCCCATCCGGCCGCCGTCCCGACCGGGTCCTCGCCCCACGCGGCGCCCGCCGCGAGTGCGGCGGCTCCCACGGCGACCAGCTCCTCGCCGTCCGGGATCACGACGGGGCGCCCGGAGAGTCGGCGTACGGTCTCGATCCACGCGGCCCCCTTCGCCCCGCCGCCGATCAGCCGCAGCGGCCGCTCGCGCACGTCGGGTGCGTGCGGGTCGAGCGCCGTGGTCGCGAAGATCTCGTCCAGGACCCTCAGCAGCGTGAACACCGCCCCCTCGTACGCGGCACCGAGGATCTGACGGGATGTGGTCGCATGCCGAAGGCCGGTGAGCAGACCGGCGGCGTGCGGCAGATCGGGGGAGCGCTCGCCGTCGAGGTACGGGAGCACGACCACGTGCCCTCCGGGCTGTGCGTCCTCCCGGTCGAGGCCGAGGAGGCTCGCGACCTTGTCGACCGCCTGGGTGCAGTTGAGCGTGCAGCCGAGCGGCAGATAGGTCCCGTCGGCGGCCGCGAAGCCGGCGAGTCCGGCCGCCGACGGCCGGGTGCGGCTGGCGGTGAAGACGGTGCCGGACGTGCCCAGGCTGACCACGGGGTGGTCGAGCAGCCCCGCGCCACCGAGGCCGAGTCCGACGGCTGCCGCCATGTTGTCGCCGGTTCCGGCGGCGACGGGGATGCCCGGGCGAAGGCCCAGGAAGGCGGCGGCCGCGCTGGTCAGGGACCCCACGCGTTCGGCGCCGCTCGTGGCGACCGTGGGCAGCAGCGCGGGGTCGAGCCCGAGCAGGTCGAGGAGCGCGGGGTCGTAGGAGCCCGCGCGGGTGTCGTACCAGCAGGTGCCCGAGGCGTCACCCGGGTCGGTGGCCGCCACCCCGGACAGGCGCTCCGTGAGGAAGTCGTGGGGCAGCCGCACTGCTGCTGCCCGCTCGGCGGTGGCCGGCTCGTGCTCGCGCAGCCACTGCCAGGTGGTGGCGGTCATGGAGGCGACGGGCACCGATCCCGTACGTTCCAGCCAGGCGTCGGCACCGCCCAGGGCAGCGGTCAACGCCTCGGCCTGGGGCGCGGACCGCGTGTCGTTCCAGAGCATGGCCGGGCGCAGGGGGCGGCCCGCCGCGTCGAGTACGACGAGGCCGTGCTGCTGCCCGGCGACCGCGATGCCCCGCACCGCCGCCGGGGAGACGCCGGAGGCGTCGAGCGCCGTGCCGAGGGAGGTGCGCAAGGCCTCCCACCAGCCCTCCGGGTCCGACTCGCGGGCGCCTCCCTCGCCGGTGACGGTGTGGGCGGCGCGGCCGACGGCGAGGATCCTGCCGCTCTCGGCGTCGATCACGACGGTCTTGGTGGACTGCGTGGAGCTGTCCACGCCGATGACAGCAGGTGATGCCAGCACGACGCACCTCATACCTGAAGGCCTATTTTGCAATGGAAGTGAACAAATTACAGCGTCGATCATCCCTGCACGTCAAGGGCAGGACAGTGGACCACTCAAGAAGCCGTGACAGAGCCGAGGGGGTTGCCCGACAGTCACCCATCCTCTATTAGTTTTGGTGCACAACAAATCCGCGACGCCGCATCGTCCCAAGGGAGCGCCACCATGCCCAAGCCCTACTCCCCCACCCCCGAGGACCGTTTCACCTTCGGTCTGTGGACCGTCGGCTGGCAGGGCCGCGACCCCTTCGGCGACGCCACCCGGCCCGCCCTCGACCCGGTCGAGTCGGTCGAGTGGCTCGCCGGGCTCGGGGCGTACGGCGTGACGTTCCACGACGACGACCTCATCCCCTTCGGCACCGCCGAGGCCGAGCGCGACGCGATCGTCAAGCGCTTCCGGGCGGCCCTGGACCGCACCGGCCTCAAGGTCCCGATGGCGACCACGAACCTCTTCACCCACCCCGTCTTCAAGGACGGCGGCTTCACCGCCAACGACCGCGACGTGCGCCGCTACGCGCTCCGCAAGACGCTCCGCAACATCGACCTCGCCGTCGAACTCGGCGCCACCACCTACGTCGCCTGGGGCGGCCGCGAGGGCACCGAGTCCGGCGCCGCCAAGGACGTCCAGGTGGCGCTCGACCGCATGAAGGAGGCCTTCGACCTGCTCGGCCAGTACGTCACGGAACAGGGCTACGACCTGCGTTTCGCCATCGAGCCCAAGCCCAACGAGCCGCGCGGCGACATCCTGCTGCCCACCATCGGGCACGCCCTGGCCTTCATCGAGCGCCTGGAGCGCCCCGAGCTCGTCGGCGTGAACCCGGAGACGGGCCACGAGCAGATGGCCGGCCTGAACTTCCCGCACGGCATCGCCCAGGCCCTGTGGGCGGGCAAGCTGTTCCACATCGACCTCAACGGCCAGTCCGGCATCAAGTACGACCAGGACTTCCGCTTCGGCGCCGGCGACCTGCGGCAGGCCTTCTGGCTCGTGGACCTGCTGGAGACGGCCGGGTACGAGGGCCCGCGCCACTTCGACTTCAAGCCGGTGCGTACGGACGGCTTCGACGGCGTCTGGGAGTCCGCGAAGAACTGCATGCGCAACTACCTGATCCTCAAGGAGCGTGCGGCCGCCTTCCGCGCCGACGCCGAGGTCCAGGAGGCCCTCGCCGCCTCGCGCCTGCCCGAGCTGGCCGTCCCCACCGCCGCCGACGGGCTCGCCGCGCTGCTCGCCGACCCGACCGCGTACGAGAGCTTCGACGCCGACGCGGCGGCGGGCCGCTCGATGGCCTTCGAGCGGCTCGACCAGCTCGCCCTGGAGCACCTGCTCGGCGTGCGCTGACCAGCAGGGACAATCTGAACCGCGGCCGGTCGGCACGTGCCGACCGGCCGCCGCGAACCGTCCGGCCAGCATCAGGGAGACCCCACGTGTCGTCGAGCGCCGAGAAGCCGGCCCGTACCCCGAGGAACCCCATGGACCAGGTGTCGGTGCGACGCGCCAACCTCGCCCTGGTCCTGGCCGAGGTCCGTTCCTCGGGACCGGCTTCCCGTGCGGCAGTGGCCAGGGGTACGGGGCTGACCCGGGCCACGGTCTCCAGCCTCGTCGCCGAGCTGCTCGCGTACAGGCTCGTCCGGGAGACGGAGTACCAGCTGAGCGGCTCGGCCGGCCGCCCGGGACTGCAGCTGGAGCTCGACGGCCGCACGGTGGCGGCTCTGGGCCTGGAGATCAACTCCCGCTACCTCGCCGGTTGCCTGGTCGACATGGCGGGGCGGACGGTCCAGGAGCGCCGCCTCGTCCTCGACGCCACGGCTCAGGACGCGGACGAGACGATCCACGCCCTCGCCTCCCTCGCCGCGGAACTGCTCGGACACGCCGCACGGTCGGGCGTCCACGTGGCCGGCATCGGCGTGGCCGCCCCGGGCCCCGTGGCAGCGGCGACGGGACGCGTCTACTCCGCGCCCAACCTCCACTGGGAGGACATCCCGGTCGCCGAGCGGCTGCGGGCCATGGCAGCCCTGCCCGACAGCATGGGCATCGCCGTCGACAACGAGGCCAACCTGGCGACGCTCGCCGAGTGGGAACACGCCCACCCCGGCGCGGCGGACCTGATGTACGTCACCGGAGAAGCGGGGCTCGGAGCGGGCATCGTCGCCGGCGGCCGGCTGCTGCGCGGCGCCTCCGGCTTCAGCGGCGAGCTGGGCCACGTACAGGTGGACCCGGCCGGTGCTCGATGCGCCTGCGGGCGTACGGGCTGCCTGGAGACGAAGGTCGCGCTCCCCGCGGCGCTCCGGACCGCCGCGCCCGACCTGGTCGAGCCGGCCGGGGAGCGAGGCGAGACGCCGTGGGGCCCCCAGGAGCAGACGGCGGAGCTGGCGCGCAGGGCCGCCGCCGGCGACCCCCGGACGCTGGCCGGCCTGGACGAGATCGGCCGCTGGCTCGGGACGGGCCTCTCGATCCCGGTGAACCTCCTCAACCCGGAAGTGGTCGTCCTGGGCGGCTACTTCGCCTCTGTCGCCCCGTACCTCCTGCCCGCCACGATGAGGGAGCTGCGGGCGCGCGTGGTCGCCGGTGACGCGGCGCTCTGCCGCATCACCGGCTCCGTGTACGGCTTCGGCGCCGCGGTCCGGGGCGCGGCGGGCGTCATCGTGGAAGAGGTCTTCACCGATCCGGCACGGGTGGGCCGCTGACACGCGTCCCCGAGGCCGCACGGCACAGCGGTCCGCCGCGGCGGGTGGGGCGATCGGGCCGTTGACGCGTCCGGAAGCCGCGCTTAACGTCACCGTCGGCATCTCGAACCGATGTCGAACTATCGAACAGGCGACAAGCAACAGGCGACAAGCAACAAGCAACAAGCAACAAGCAACAAGCAACAAGCAACGAGTCGCATCACGTCGGGGAGCCCACCGTGCGCATCACGGGAATCACCACACACGTCGTCGGTACGCCCTGGCGCAACCTCACCTACGTGCGGGTGCACACCGACGAGGGAATCACCGGCGTCGGCGAGACCCGGATGCTGGGACACACCGACGCCCTCGTCGGGTACCTGAACGAGGCCGAGGTCAACCACGTCCGCGGATCCGACCCGTTCGCCGTCGAGGACCTCGTGCGCCGCATGAAGTACGGCGACTACGGCCGCGCGGGCGAGATCGTGATGTCCGGCATCGCCGTCGTCGAGATGGCGTGCTGGGACATCAAGGGCAAGGCCCTGGGGGTCCCGGTCTGGCAGCTCCTCGGCGGCAAGGTCACCGACCGGGTCAAGGCGTACGCGAACGGCTGGTACACCACCGAGCGGACACCGGAGGCGTACCACGAGGCCGCTCGCGGCGTCATGGCGCGCGGTTACAAGGCTCTGAAGATCGACCCTTTCGGGACCGGGCACTTCGAGCTCGACCACGCTCAGTCGATGTACGCGGTCTCCCTCATCGAGGCCGTGCGGGACGCGATCGGGCCCGACGCGGAGCTGATGCTGGAGATGCACGGCCGCTTCTCGCCCGCCACTGCGATCCGCCTCGCCCACGACCTGGCGCCGTTCAAGCCCGCGTGGCTGGAGGAGCCGGTGCCGCCGGAGAACCTCAAGGCCCTCACGAAGGTCGCCGCGAAGGTCGACATCCCGGTCGCCACCGGCGAACGCATCCACGACCGCATCGAGTTCCGGGAGCTCTTCGAGAGCCAGGCCGCCGACATCCTCCAGCCCGATGTGGGCCACATCGGCGGCATCTGGGAGACCAGGAAGCTGGCCGCCACCGCCGAGACGCACTACATGCTCGTCGCGCCGCACAACGTCGGCGGCCCCGTCCTGACGGCCGCCTCCCTCCAAGTCGGCTTCACCACCCCCAACTTCAAGGTCCTGGAGCACTTCAACGACTTCGCGGACGCCGAGATCAAGAAGGTCGTCAAGGGTGCGCCGGAAGTCGTCGACGGCTACTTCGAGCTATCCCACGCACCAGGCCTCGGCGTCGAACTCGACGTGGACGCGGCCGCCGAGTTCCCGCAGCAGAAGGCCCGCTTCGACCTGTGGGCCGAGGGCTGGGAGCAGAGGAAACCCGAGTGAGCCGCGCCGTCGTCGTCGCCGCCCCGGGCCGCCACACACTCCTCGTGCGCGACAGGCCCGAACCCGGCCCCGGCGAGGCACGCGTGCGCGTCGCCGCCGTGGGGATCTGCATGAGCGACCGCGAGGTGTACGACGGGCACCGCGCGCCCGGCTACGTGCGGTACCCGGTGACTCCCGGGCACGAGTGGGCCGGGACCGTGGAGGCGGTCGGTGCCGGAGTCGATCCCGCACTCGTGGGCCGCCCCTGTGTGGCTGAGGGCTTCCGCAACTGCGGGACCTGCGCCCGCTGCCGCGAGGGCGCCACGAACCTGTGCGTGGCGGGCTACGAGGAGACGGGCTTCACCGAGGCCGGGGCCTTCGCGGACCACGTGATCGTCCCCGCCCGCCTGCTCCATCTGCTCGCCGACCGCGCCGATCTCCGGGCGGCCGCCCTGATCGAACCCGCCGCGGTGGTGGCGGCCGCGGTACGGGCGGGCACGCCGCGCCCCACCGAACGCGTCGCCGTCGTCGGTGCCGGAACCCTCGGGCTCCTGGCCGTCCAGTGGCTGGCCGCCCACTCCCCCGCCGAACTGGCCGTGATCGACCCGAGAACCGCACGGGCGGACCTGGCCCTCGGCCACGGCGCGACCCACACCGCCGCCCCTGAAGAGGCGATGGCCTCGGCCGGGCGGTACGACCTCGTCGTCGAGACCGCGGGCGCGCCCTCGACCGCCGCGTCGTCCTGCCTGCTGGCGCGCCGCGGCGGACGGGTGGTGCTCACCGGCATGTTCGGCCCGGGCGCCGTGGGCATCGACCCCGTGCACCTGTCCATGAGCCAGCTGGAGATCCGCAGCGTGTTCGGGGCCTCGTCCACCGACTGGCAGGGGGCCGTCGCCGCCTTCCAGCGGGGCGTCCTCACCCCGGGCGCCCTCGTCACCCACGAGTTCCCGCTGGAGGACTACGCCGAGGCAGTCGAACTGGTCGGCTCCGGCGACCCGAAGGTCGGCAAGGTCCTGCTCCGCCCCGAACGCTGACCGCACGCTCTGACCGCACGCAGAAGGCGCGGGCCCGGGGCGGGCCCGGCCGCCGTCCGAGGCCAGCCCCGTGCGAGGCCGGTCTCACGCGAGGGGGGCCGGCCCCGCGTCCGCACTCCTGACGATTCCGAACGAAGGACATCCCGTGACTGCCGTGACTGCCGTGACCGCTCAGCCGTCGCCGTCCCGCCGCCCCGGAGCGTCAGCGCTCGCGGCGATCGGCCATCCCGTTCCACCGCTCGACGACGCCGACGCCTCACCCCACACCTTCCCCGACGGCGGCACCTGGCGCACCGAGATCCCCTCCGTCGAGGGGCCCGAGTCGCTGGCCGCCGTCATCGAGGAGGCCCGTCGCCTGGACGTGCCGGTCCACCGGGTGAGCCAGGGCAGCGGAATCTGGATGCTCACCGACTCCGAGATCACCGAGATGGTCGGCGCCTGCGGCGAGCAGGACATGGAGCTGTGCCTGTTCACCGGACCGCGCGGCACCTGGGACATCGGCGGCTCCACCCGTACGCCGTCCGGCGGCGCCGGTCTGCGGGCGCGCGGCCATGACGCCGTGGCGGGCAGCGTCGAGGACGCCCTGCGCGCCGTCGAGCTCGGTGTCCGCTGCCTGCTCGTCGCGGACGAGGGCGTGCTGTGGACGCTCCACCGGATGCGCACCCAGGGCCTGCTCCCCGCCGACACCACGCTCAAGGTCTCGGCGCTCATCGGCCCGGTCAACCCGGCGGCGTACGCCGTGTACGAACAGCTCGGCGGCGACTCGCTCAACGTGCCCTCCGACCTGACACCGCAGCACCTCACGGAGATCCGCAGGGTCAGCCGTGCCCCGATGGACATGTACGTCGAGGCACCGGACGAGCTCGGCGGCTACGTCCGCATGTACGAGATCGCGGAGCTGATCCGCCGCGGCGCACCGCTCTACCTGAAGTTCGGCCTGAGCAGAGCGGCGGGGATCTACCCGTACGGCGCCCACCTCCGCGACCACGCCCTCGCCACGGCACGAGAGCGCGTACGCCGCGCCCGCCTCGCCCTCGACCTGCTGGCCCGGCACGGAGCGGACAACGGCATGTCTCCCCTCGGCGCCCGACTCCCGGGCAAACTCCGCCGCTTCCCCACCGAGGGCAGCTGAAACGACCGAGGGATGTGAACCTGGGTGTTATCCGCTACGCAACCCGCAGCCGTTGGGTCACGGGCGTGCGCTGTCGACCTGAGGGGCGGGCTGCTCGGGCATCGCGGCTTCTTTTGCTGCCGGTTCAAGCGCGAGAAGAACGAGACCGGCGCAGATCGGGATGTACACGAAGGTGTCAGCCGACTGCCACGGCTCGCCCAGGAACGTCAGGGAAACCAGCACCAGCAGCACCGGTTCGACGTAGCTGAGCACCCCGAACAGGGAGAACGGCAGGACACGGCTGGCGGTCAGGTACAACGCGAACCCGGCGGCACTGAGAAGTCCAAGCAGGACAAGTCCGACGATCAGCTGTGGGCGGTGGGTGACCGTGCCGAGCGACGGCTTGGCCGCCAGGACGAAGACCGAGAAGGGGAGCATCGCGCCGAGCTCGAAGAGCTGGGCTGCGGCGGAGTCCAGGGCGAAGGCGCGTCGGCTGATGAAGTAGAGCGGAAGCCCCAGGGCGACGAGCAGGGTGGGCCAGCGCAGCCCGCCGGCGACGACCACGGCCGCCACGACTCCCGCAGCGGCGCAGAGCACGGCCGCGATCCGCCAGGGGGAGAGCTTCTCGCGGTAGACCGCGACGCTGACCACCACCATGACCAGCGGCAGGATGAGGTAGCCCAGAGAGAGATCGAGGCCGTGCCCGCTCTGGGGCGCCCATCCGAAAAGCCACAGTTGCAGCCCCAGGAGAGCGGCGTCCACGACCAGGACGCCGGCCAGATGCGGTGTTGCGCGCAGACGGCCGACCAGAGCCGCGGCCTGGTCCCACATCCGCGCCGCGCAGAAGAAGGCAGCCAGGAAGGCGACCATCGCGATGACGCGGTATCCCAGGATCTGCTCGGGATCCAGCGGCAGAAGGTGCGGGGGGATCATGAAAATGATCCCGAAGATGACCGACGCTCCGACCGAGGAAAAAATCCCGGACGCGGGGGCGGAGGGGATGTGCGCGTTCATGTGGGCGTAACTGCCTTCCGGGGGGAGGCGGGGAGCGTGAGGTGCCGACCGACCGGCGGCGACTTCCAGCGTCCTCCACCTCGCCGATAAGGACCAGCGATGAATCATGGAGCTGATTCATTAGGATTTGTGGATGGTCTTGTCTGATCTCCGCCGCCTGAGGATGCTTCACGAACTCGCCGAGCGCGGGACCCTCGCCGCCGTGGCCACCGCGATCGGCTACAGCCCCTCGGCGGTCTCCCAACAGCTGGCAGCACTGGAGCGGGAAGCCGGTGCCCGCCTGATCGAGCCGGCCGGACGGGGAGTCCGGCTCACCGACGCCGGAAAAGTACTCGCCCGTCACGCCGCCGTCCTGCTGAACGTCGCCGAAACCGCCGAAACCGAACTGGCGAACCTGACCCAGGAAGTGCGCGGCAGGATCCGAGCCGTGGGTCTGCAATCGGCAGCCCGCCGCCTGCTCATCCCCGCCCTGGTGGAAGTGGCACGCTCGTACCCCCTCGTCGAGATCGAGATCACCGAACTCGAACTCGAAGTGGCCCTGCCCGAACTGCGCCTGGGAACCGTCGACCTTGTCATCAGCGACGAGTACGAAGGCCATCCCCGCCCGCGCCCCGACGGCGTGGACCATCACCTGCTCCTTCGCGAAGGGACACGCCTGGTTCTGCCGGCAGGGCATCCACTCGCCGCCGGCCCCGGGCCCGTTGCTCTTTCCTCGCTGCGCCACGAGGTATGGGCTTCCTCAAGCAGCGGTACCGGACACCACGCGATGATCATCGGGACCTGCCGGGCGCACGGAGGATTCGACCCCGACCTCCGACACCGGTCCAACGATGCCGACGTCCAGCTCGAACTCGTCCGCAGCGCAGGCGCAGTGACCCTGCTGCCCGACCTGACCCTGCCGGCCGCAGACCCGCGCCTGGCCGTTCGCGACATCGCCGGCACCAGCCTGACCCGACGGCTCTACGCCGTGATCCGCCAACAGTCCCCGACCTCACCAGCGCTCAACGCCTACATCGAAGCCCTGCACCAGCAGAGCAGATCCAGCCCGCCCTGATCACCCCCACCGGCGAGCGCAAGGGACAGAATCCCTCGATCGCGAGCATCTCGGCATGTGGCTGTTCGGCGGCTTCGGGGTGCGCCTCGCGTTTGGCGTGCTCGGCGAGCGCCCGGTCGGTCAAGGGCGAGTTGGCCCCCCAAGTGGTCCCCGCAAACGATCGAGGGGCCGTTTCAGATTTCAGTGAGCTTCGCTGCACCAGGGGGCGTCGTGGCAGAGAAGGCGGACCTGTTCGAGGCGTCGGCCTCGGCGATCGGTTACGTGTACCAGCTGCGCAAGGCGCTACACCTCTGCGTCGAGCGCTACGGGCGAGGGATCGATTGGTCGGTGGCGATCGAAGCCGGGGACGACATCGAAGAGGTCTCCAAGGACGGCACCATCTATTACCAGCTGAAGCACAGGGCGCCGGGAGTCAGCCTGACGGACGCCAGCACGGACCTGTGGAAAACGCTGCGTATCTGGGCACATGCCATCGCCAATCATCAGCTGGATCTGGACGAGACGGATCTGGTCCTCATGACCACGGCCGAACTCCCCAGTGGCTCCGCAGCCAGCTTGTTGCAACCAGGGGCTGTCTGTTCCAGAGATGCATCCGGCGCGCTGAAGGCGCTGACAGCAGCACGGACCGCTTCGACGAACAGGGACCTCAAGAAGGCGTTCGAGGCCTTCGACGCTCTTACGGAAAAGCAGCGGCAGCGGATGGTCAGCCGCATCCAGGTGCTGGGCCGCGCGCCCGACGTGGAAGCCGTGGGGGGCCTCCTGTTGGAGCGAGCAGCCACGGCAGTCGGCCACACGTACGCGAGCCCGTTTCTGAGCCGGCTGGAAGGGTGGTTCTTCCAGCGCACGATTCGGCAGTTGCGAGCTCGGGACGTGGATGCGATCGGCGGCAACGAGTTCGATCAGGTGTTCACCGACTATCGCAACCAGTTCCGTCCGGAGAACCTCCCGATCGACGAGGACATCGCCGGCCTGGAGCCGAACGTTGCCATGTACAGGGACCACGCCTTCGTACGTCAGTTGAACCTGATCGACCTCGGTGCTCCCCGAGTCGGGAGAGCGGTCCGGGACTACATGCGGGCCTTCACTCAACGCTCGCGGTGGTCGGACGAGAACCTGCTGCTGCCAGGCGAGATCGGCCGTTTCGAGCGCCGGCTCGTCGAGGAGTGGGGGGAAATTTTCGACGACATGAGGGACGAGTTGGGCGACGAGGCTGCAGAAGCCGCCAAGGTGGCTGCGGCGCGGCAAATCTACCGGTGGGCAATGACTCAGGCGCGAGGTCGGATCCGTAAGGAGTGCGACGAGCCGTTCCTCACGAAGGGGTCCTTTCACATGCTGGCTGACGACCGCGAGGTCGGCTGGCACATCGACTTTGTGGCCCGACTAATGTCCATGTTGGAGCCCACGGAAGCAAGAACGGGGTGAGTGACTTCGTCGACCTGAGCCGTGAGGAACGGGCTCTGTATAACCCGGCGTTCACGGCCCTGCTCACGGCCAGGACCGTACAGGGGCACCAGACACAGTACGGTCGTCCGTGCCCCGTCGCCCTCGCCGTGCTTGGAGCAGTGATGGCACTGCAGCCCGCCGTACGGGAGAAGCTGCCCAGGACCACCCACGCGGGAGTCAGCCGCTGGGTCGAGGAGAACCGGACCGTGAAGGTGGCAATGATGCAGAATGCCACCGCACTGGCCACTGTCGTGCGGCCTGGCCTTCTATTTGCCCTCCAGTCCACGCTGCTGCACTGCACGGATCAGGGACTGCTCCAGCTGTCGACCGGACGACTGAAGAAGGTGATCACCGGACCGACCGATGAGGTCATCACCATCCAGAAGGCCGCACACATGTTGGGGCGATGGCTGCCCAGCACCGGAAGCATGAGCACTGTGATGACCCTGCTAGGAGTTCGGCCGTGACCTTTCAGATCAGCGCCATCTCGATCTACAACCGCGACGGTCGGATCCGCACCGTACCCATCCGGCCCGGGCGGATGAACATCATCACCGGCGATTCGCGGCTCGGGAAGAGCGCCCTGCTGAACATCGTCGACTATTGCCTGGCCAGCGAGGACTACGTCATCAAGGGCGCCGTTCTCCGAAACTTCGTCCACGTCTTCGCCGTCACCTTCGTCAAGGGGCAGCAGCAACTGTTCGTTGCGCGCCCGGCCCCCGCCGGCAACGCAGCCACGACGACCACGATGTGCGTCGTGTCCCAGGCGTATGGTGCCCCGCCTCCTGCTCTCGACGATCTGGCATTCACGACCCCGCTCGACATCACCAAAAGTCTGCTTTCCGACTTCGCCGGCATCGATCACACTTTGCGGATCCCAGCGGTGCGTAGCGCCAAGCCCATTGCGCCTTCGATCCGCCACGCCCTGTTCTTCTGCCTTCAAAAGCAGAATGAGGTCGCCAACGAGGACCTGCTCTTCCACGGGCAAGCGTCCGAACGGGCGGTCAGGCAGGAGTAGAACTCGCCCCGGAAGCGTGACAGTTCGGCCAGCGGCCCTCGCCGGGCATCGTGATGCTGCAGACTCATCCTCACGGCCTTCGCGCTGGACGTGTGTGTTCCTTGGTCGGAGCACATGTTCAGACGAAGGCCGCTTCCGCGTACGGCGGATACCAAACCGGGTGATCAAGTACGAGAGGCCGTTCGATCGACCAGGCGGTCCCGGTCAGCGATATCGCCTGGGTCATGATGACGCTATGAACAGGGATGCAGCAGGTAAGGCCGCCGTTGAAGCGGGCTGGCAGGCAGTACGTGACGACGGACGCGTACGACTCGAACTGTTTGAAGCGGCCTACGCCGAACCTCGCCTGCGTCAGCTGTTCCCCTGGATCGGGATGGGAGAACTCCACTTCAGCCGCTGCACGGAACAGCGGTGGACCTGGGACATTCCCTACATCCAGCCCGCCAGCGGCGGCACCTATTGGGTCTCTGGCCCGCTCCGCGGCGAGACGGTGGGTCCTGCAGGTACAGCACAGGACGCCATCGGCATGGTGGTTCAGCACCTGCCAGCAGACTGCGGTCCCGCCTTCCTGGGCACCCCCGAAGAACTCGCAGCCCATGCGGCAACAACGCAGTAGACACGAAGGTTAAAGCCCAAGTTAGCCAGAAACGCAGAAGAGCCCTCTCCCCGATCGGGGAGAGGGCTCTCGTTGTACGTCAGGGTTCGGCGGCCGGCACGGCGGCCGAGAAGTCGAGGGCCCGAAGGGGCCGCGCTCGCGGGCCCACGGTGGGCCTACGACACCCCTCCGGACCATCAGCCGAGTTTACCGCGCCAGGTCAGCCACCTGCGGCGCCCCCGCGATCCAAGAGTGATTTTCGGCGGCTCCTGGAAAAACTCATTCGCCGCTGAGACGAACACGGAGACAGTGCCGACGGTGACCTCCGCACTGGTAGCGCCGTGGCCGGACATCGCCCTCACCGTCGTGTCGGTGCCGTTCACGTTGACCACCGTGGTGGACGGGGTGAAGGTCAAGTCGCCGAACACGGGCGGCTGTACCGGGCTGGAGTTGAACAGGAAGGCCGCCAGTTCCGCATGGAGCTCGACCACGAGTTGGACTCGATAGAGGTCAGGAAACGGCCTCACCGTGGAGACGACGGCAACCACCCGACTATCGGCGGAGTAGAAGGCGCTGACGTGGTAGAGGAAGTCATGCGAACGGTAGGGCGATAGGGAATACGTCCAGTCGGACGGGGCGTCGGCGAGTTCGGCGAGCGGTCCGTGGAACTCCTCTTCGATCTGTGCCTTCGTAGGTTTGCGGAGGTCATCCGGCTCGTTCTCGCCGGACCCCTGTGCACGGATCATCGTGTCCCCCAGTCGGCGGTAGGCGGGCCCATTCGCGAGTGGGCCTGCCAACTCTCCTACTGAGTCTAGGAGATGGCGCTGACAATCTGGATGGGATGTGCGGTGCAACGTGAGGCGTCGCTCAGTACGGCGTACGAGTGGGGTGAAGGAATCTGAGCACTGGCATAGCTGCGAGTCAGGTTGGGGCCGACCCTGGTCAGGAAGTTGAGGACGTGCGCCTTGACCGACTTCTCGGAGAGGTACCGGGCAGAGAGCATCGAAAGGCCCCCTCCCCGAACGGGAGGGGGCAGCATCCGAGCTACTTCTTGTTCTTGCGGTTCCACCAGCCGTTCCACCAGTGCAGGCGGTCACGGGACTGGGTGGGCAGAACCGAGCCGGCCACCATCTTGAAGGCGATGGCGAGCAGGACCACGAGGACACCTGCCGACAACGGCACCGCCCGCCTGCGGCAACGTCCTTTCGCGGACAGTAGCCTGCTGATGGCCGCGCACTGGCGGGCGAACCTCACACTGCGGCAGACTCCTAGTGTCATGCTCTCGCTCAACTCTAGGGTTCCGGAGAGTCTCTTCATGTTGAAGAAGTTGGCAGTGATCGGGGCAGCCGCCGGGATGATGATCGGGCTGAACGCGCCTCCGGCAAGCGCGGCGGGGGCGAGGGGGATGTTCGAGGCCATGCCGAGCACATGGAAGTGCCTGGACTATCGGGCGGACTACGGCCCGTATGTGACCACCTGCAACGGGGGCAGCTACCAGACATGGGACTGGGCCGACGATTACGGCGTCTCGACGAGCGTGCGTCAGGAAGCGACGGGACTGTGCCTGACGGCGCGGAACGGGTTGATCGCGATGAAACCCTGCCTGGGCGGTGACTTGGCGGCGTTCTGGTCGATAGACAACGACTACTACTTGGGTGCCCTGATCAAAAACACAGTGACGAAAACCTGCCTGGCCAGGAACACAGCTGACAGGGTGCAACTGTCGACGTGCACGGGCGGTCCATCACAGCGGTGGAAGCCGTGGACCGCCTAAAGGTTGTCCCGTAACCCCGAGGCGTTGCGCTACGACCCTCTGGCCACCAGGGTCTCAAGCTTGGTTGTGGCTCCCTGAGGCATTCCGATCACGCTGCTGGGTGGTGGACGACTCCAGCCACTGGTCCACCACGTCGTCCACTTCATCCAGGGCCGGATCGCGACTTCCGCTGGGCGCGTAGGCCGGTGACCGGTCAGTGCGTAGTGGCAGATGTGCGCAGTCCCAGGCCCGCCGGGCACCGGCTATCTCCGCGGTCGTTCCCGTGCGGAGATAGCCGAGCAATGCCGTCATGACCCTGCGGCGCCCGAATGCGTAGAGCGCCGGCTCGACGAACCAGCGGCAGAAGCTTGGGTCTGGGTCGTAGACAGCAGCAGCCATCAGCGCGTCGAAGAACTCCTCAGACAGGGTGGCGCGTTCCAGCAGTGGCCTTCGTGCCGCTCCGGCCAGGTGCCGCGCACGTCGATCTTCAGGTACGTCGGCCGCAGCCTCAAGGTCCAGCAGGCGAGCCACTTCGGCTGCGCATGTAAGGAATGAATGTGTGGATGCCTCGTGGCGGTCACCTTCGGTCATGGCAGGATTCTCGACCATGGGCCTGTGCAGAGGTGGTCGCATTGGCGAGATGATCTCGATGTGACTGGTGTGATCACGGCGTCGGAGCCGTCCTGGATAGCCCCGTTCTCCGGGCTGAGCCCGCGCGCCTTCGAGAAGCTGGTGACGGTGCTGCGTCGCGCGGGTGCGGACACGGTCCGCAAGGGCAGGCCGTGGAGCCTTCCACTGGAGGACCGGGCCCTGCTGGTCACCGCGTACTGGCGAACGAACCTGACCATGCGGCAGCTCGCCCCGCTGTTCGGGATCTCGAAGTCGGCGGCGGACCGCATCATCGACCATCTCGCGCCGATGCTCGCACTCCAGTCCCGCAAGCGGTTTGCCAAGGACACCGTGCTCATCGTGGACGGCACCCTGGTCCCCACCCGTGACCACGCCATCGCCGAGCGGTCCAAGAACTACCGGTACTCCACCAACCACCAGGTCGTCATTGACGCCGACACCCGGCTGGTCATCGTGGTCGGCCGGCCGCTTGCCGGGAACCGCAACGACTGCAAGGCCTGGGAAGAGTCCGGCGCCAAGGCGGCCGTCGGCGGAACGACCACGATCGCCGACGGCGGCTACCCGGGCACCGGCCTGGTCATCCCGCACCGCCGCAAGCGCAGCCAGAGTGAACTCCCGGATTGGAAGGAGGAACACAACAAGTCCCACAAGCAGGTTCGGGCCCGCGTCGAGCACGTCTTCGCCCGCATGAAGACCTGGAAGATCTTCCGCGACTGCCGCTTGAAGGGGGACGGCGTCCACCACGCCATGCTCGGCATCGCACGGATGCACAACCTCGCCCTCGCCGGATAGATCAGCGGGTCACACTGCGGCCAACCATGCCCGAGACGGCTCGTAGATCATTTACGGGACAGCCCTTAGCTCACGAGCAGGCAAAAGGAGATGGCTGGCGTGAGTCCCGCTGACTCCGGGCCGCGGACGCACCCTCGACCCGGCGAGTGGAGACGTACGACCCGTCAGCGCGAAGCCGTGCACACCGCATTGGCGCACTCGCCCGACTTCGTCTCCGTCAAGGCGCTGCACGCGTCACTGATCGAGACAGGGGCGCCTACGGGCCTGACCACGGTGTATCGCGCGCTCCAGGCCCTCGAACGCGCCGGCCAGGTCGACATCGTCCGTGACGAGGCGGAGGAACGCCTGTACCGGATCCGCCCCGCGGGTGTACACCGCCACTACCTCATGTGCGGCGACTGCGGCCGCAGCCACCCGGTCGACACCGAAGTCGTCGAACGTTGGGTCGCCGACGTACCGGCGGCATCCGGCTTCAGCGAGATCCACCACACCCTGGAACTCACGGGCGTCTGCGCAGAATGCCGACGCCCGTCAGCAACCGCCTGCTGACGGGAACGGCAGCGCATCGGGGGCGGCGCTCGGACGTCGAGCGCGCAGCCGGAGTCGAACCTGCTCCTTCT
Source organism: Streptomyces sp. NPDC002773 (assembly GCF_040295605.1). NCBI lineage: Bacteria > Bacillati > Actinomycetota > Actinomycetes > Kitasatosporales > Streptomycetaceae > Streptomyces > Streptomyces sp. NPDC002773. The sequence continues at coordinate 364,962 of NZ_JBEOVO010000003.1, read as the reverse complement.
GGCCGAACGAAGACGCGTTTCCCGTCTGAGAGGTAACGAGGCCCCAGCGAGTCATCGAGGTCGGTCGCGGTGCCTCACGGCCCCTTCTTGACGACCGCGAACGCCCACGCCCAGGGGGGCAGTGGCTGTCTCATGTCCATACTCCTGACTCGCCGCACGGGCTCCTTAGCCCGTTCTGCCCGCCGGCGGTGCGATGCGCGCGACCAGCAGGGCGATGTCGTCGTCGGCTGAGCTGGGCACGAGGCGGGCAAGCAGGGAGTCACAAAGGTGATCCAGTGAGCTCTGGGGTTCGCTGAGCAGGCCAGTCAGCTCAGCGAGGCGATCGTCGAGGTCGCTGTCCCGGCCTTCGATGAGGCCGTCGGTATACAGGACGAGAAGGCTGTCGGCGGGCAGCGTGGCTTCTGCGGTGGCGAAGTCGACTCCGCCGACGCCCAGGGGCGCGCCGGCCGCGGCGGTGAAGAGGTAGGCCCTGCCGTCGGGCTCCAGGACTGCGGGGGGCGGGTGGCCGGCGCGAGTGATGGTGCAGTGCCCGGTGGCGGGGTCACAGACGACGCAAAGGAACGTGGCGAGCATCGGCTCGGCCAGGTCGGCCAGGGCTGCTTCAAGCTGGTGGATCAGGTCGACAGGGGCCATGTCGAGGCGTGCCAGGGCTCTCACGGTCGCCGAGAGGCGGCCCATGACGGCTGCTGCGGCGATGCCGTGCCCCATCACGTCCCCGATGACCAGAGCGGCCTTGCCGCCGGGCAGGGGCAGGACGTCGTACCAGTCGCCCCCGACCTCGTTGATGTCGCTCGCGGGCAGGTAACGGTGGGCGATCTCGATGCCGGGCGGCGGTGTGACATGTTGCGGAAGCATGCTGCGCTGGAGAACGACGGCGGTCTCGTGCTCGTGCTGGTAAAGGCGCGCGTTGTCGATGCTGACGGCAGCGCGGGTGGTGAGCTCGCCGGCAAGAGTGACGTCCTCGGACCCATAAGGGTCCCCAGGCCGGGTTCGGCAGAACGTGGCGACGCCGAGGACGAGGTCGCGAGCGACGAGCGGCAGCATCATGAACGAGTGCACGCCCTTGCTGAGCAACTGGCCGGGCACGGCGGAGTGACGGGCCGCCGGCGCGATCGTCTGCTCGTCGAGGTGGGCGATCAGGAACGGCCGGCGGGCCCTGAGGGCCTGCGTGTAAGGGGCCTCGGCCGGGAAGGTAAGCGTACGGCCGAGCGGGGCGAGGAGACGCGTGATCGCGGAGCCCGTCAGAGGCGCCTTGCCCAAGCGCCGCACAGCGACACCGCCGGCCAGTCCGGGGCCTGGTTCGTCTCCGCGGGCAAGGCTGTCCAGGATGTCGACGGTGACGGCGTCGGCCAGCTGCGGAACAGCCAGGTCGGCCAGTTCCTGGGCGGTGCGTTCCACATCGAGACTGCCACCGATGCGGGCGCTGGCCTCGCTGAGAAGAGCGAGCCGGCGCCGCCCCGCCTCCGCATCGACGTGGTCGCGGTGCTGAGCGGTGATGTCGACGAGGGTGGCCACTACACCGATCGGCTGGCCGATCGGGTCTTCCATCCGCACGTACGAGCACGACCAGACGTGGTCGTGCTCCGGGTCGGCCGGAGTACGACCGGTGCGGTGCCGGTCCAGAACGGGCTCTCCGAAGGCCAGGGCCTGGCGCATCGCGTCCTCTATCTCGCCCGCGTTGACCTCGGGTAGCAGCTCGGCGAGGCGTCGACCGACATGCGCGGATTCGGCCAGGCCGTTCATCTTCTCCAGGGCGGCGTTGACCCTCAGGAAGCGCAGTTTGGTGTCGAGAAGCCCGATGCCGACCGGCGAGCGGGCGAACAACCCGTCCCAGACTGCCGAGGTTCCGCGGATCCGGCGAGTCGTGTGAGCGTCGGCGGCGAAGATCAGCACGGCTGAGGCGCCGCGGTGCCGGTCAGGAACGGGGCAGGCCCAGATCTCCAGTTCCAGGGGGTAGGCGTCGTGGTGCCAGGCAGTGACCGTACCCATCACCCCGCGTCCACTGGATGCCGCCTCCCACAGCGAACGGCCCAGGCTGCGGTCGGCCCCCGGATGGAGGAGTTCGGCGATGTGCCGCCCCACCACGTGCGGCGGAGCGTAACCGAGGAGCTCCTGAGCGGCGTGGTTCCAGCGCACCACTGTCCCGTCAGCCGCCGTGGCCACTTGCGCCACCGCCAAGGAGCCGAGCCAGCCACCGGCATCCTGCGCGGCCCCGCTGATCAGCTCCTCGATCGGCAGTCGCTCACTCATCCGGTGCCATCCCTCGGCGCGCGCCATGCCGCCGCATCAGTAGCGGCTGCGGCCTCCATGCCTCCATGGTCGCCCTCGGCACCGCTTCGCGCCCCCGGGTACACCAGCAGCGAGCGCTCTTGCCGTCCCTGTAGGCCCTGATAATCCTGGTCCCCCCTGTGTCGAGGCCCGCTCGAAACTGAAGGCTCCGTGCAGTTGTCAACTCCCGACGGGCCGCGTGCCGGGGCGGCTGCTGGGCTCCGCCGGATGACGGGACTCGGGATCGACGTGCCCGGCACTCCGGCGTCAGGTGGTCGTCCCGGCCGCCGGGCCAGGAACGGACCGTCGGGAGCCCTCGGCCGTTCGCACGGTGAGGGTCATGGTCAGGCCGCCCCCCAAAGGTCCTCCGCCGTCACCGTGCCGCCCATCGCCTCCAGAAAGCCTCGGGCCACCTCAAGCCCAGGCCGACGCCCTCCCCACGCACCGCGTCTCAGCAGCGCTGGAAGGCACCGAGGATGCGAGGCTTGGCCTGGTGGGGGACGCCCGGGCCACGTCAACGATCCTGAGCTCGACACGGTCCGCCAGAGCGCTCGCCGCGACCAGCACAGGCCTCCCGGGCGGGCTGTACTTGACCGCCTGCTCGACCATGTTGGCGACGGCCAGCCTGCGGGAGTCGGCTGCCGCCGGACGAGTCAGCGATCCGCGCTGAGTCTTCGCAACGATTCCGATGTACAGCCATTCGGCGAGCGCGGCCTCGACCACATTCGAAGACCCCCGGAGAACGACGCCCGGCCTGACCAGCCCTATCCCGTGTGAGACGGCCGCCGGGGCCCGGCGGCCGCGTCGTTCGTCCTCGCGTTACGGTCGAGGCCCAGGTCACCCACCGCGCTACCGGGCCGGAGGGGTGTCGTGCCGAGCCGTTCGCAACGAGGAGACCGACCGTTGGAAACCGCCACCCTGCCCGCCGACGGGGACGACGCCTTCTGGCAGGAGCGCCGCGTGTGCTTCATCACCACCCTCCGGCCCGACGGAACCCCGCACGTCACCCCGGTCGGTGTCACGTACGACCCCGAGACGCGGATCGCCCGCGTCATCACCGACGGCGGGAACATGAAGGTCCGCAACATCCGCGCCGCCCTTGCAGCGGGCACCGAAGCCCGCGTCGCCGTGAGTCAGGCCGAGGGCCGGCGCTGGTGCACGCTCGAAGGCACCGCGGTCACCAAGGACGACCCCGCCTCCGTGGCCGACGCCGAGCGTCGGTACACCGAGCGGTACAAGCCCCCGCGCGTGAACCCCAACCGGGTCGTCATCGAGATCACCGTCACCCGCGTCCTGGGACCCACCAAGCCCTCCGGCTGGTGACCCCGCCCGCCCCAGGCGCGGGCGGAACATAGGCGAGGCGCCCCGGTTTCCGAAGCCGGGGCGCTCGCGGAGGATGGACGACACCACCGCCACCCCCGCCCCTTCGGCGAAAGGCGCCTCTCACCGAGACGGCCACGCCCTGCCGCACCGGCTACGCCGCCGCGTACGCCTGCCGGAACAGCTCCAGCGCCCGCTCCACGTCCTTCTCCGAGCGCAGCTGGACCTCCAGATCCCCCGTGCCGTGGTGCCCCAGCCCTGTCACGTCCCGGGTGAAGCCCGGCACGAGGTCGACGTCCACCGGCGCGGCCTTGAGGTAGACGAGGAGCTTGTCCTGTCGTCCGGTGACGCAGGCGAAGTTCCGTAGCCGCTGGTACGCGTCGTACTGCTTGCGCGACACCTTCGTCACGTCCTCCCCCAGCCCTCGCAGCACCTCGTCGACGACCACCGCCAGCTCCGTCATGGCGCCGGCCTGCCGGCGGGGCGCCTGCCCCCACCCGCCGCGGGCACGGTCCCGCCGGTGAGTGGGCCTGCTCTGGGCGGCGCCCGTGGCGACCGCCTCCAGCGCGATGTGACGCTCGCCGAACATCCGGTACCGCACGAGGTCGATCGACCGGCGATGCTCGCGCACCGCGTGCAAGTCGTACCGGGTGAAGTCACCGGCAATGCAGATGAGCCTCGGCGAGCTCCACAGGACGGCAGAGGCCGCAGTCGCACCGAGGCGTTCACGGACCAGGGCCTGGAACTCATCCCGGTGGTCCAACAGCCACGCCATGTAGTACAGGCCCTGCGACAGGACTCCGGGGTCGGTCGCCCGCTTGTACTCGACGATCACCGGTGAGCCGTTCTCGTCCAGCCCGAGCGAGTCGATGCGCCCACCGTGGACGGGGCCGGTGCTGTACTCAGTCGCCAGGAAGCGGACTCCGAGCATCGGCTCCATCGCGCTCTCGACGAGCGCCTGTAGATCGGCCTCGGTCTCGGCCAGACGTGGCACGACTTCGAGCACGCCGTTCATCGTGTGAAACAGCTTCAGGTCAGAACACCCCCCGTGTTCGTGGTTGCGAGTAGGAACGCCCATTGCACTGGGTTTATTTCCGGGAGGCCTACCGGTCCGCGGGCAGAACGTCGGAAGTACTACAGGGATCTCACGCCACCGATCATCTCCCCCGAGGAAAGAGACCAGTTGCTGATGCTCATGACGGTCACGCCTTTCGTAGGGCTACCCCTCGACATCACGGCTGGGCGATATATAGCGCACATTCCCCGGTTTCCGAAACCGGGGAATCACTCGGAAGATCGTGCCTTCACAGCAACGGTTCTGTCCGCCACCCCTGAAAGGCCCTCCCCCTCCTCATGTGTGTTCATGGCGCCCAGGTTGCCAGCCTGCTCGCACTCCCCGATCGACGGTGCATCACTTTTGCGCAGCCTCGCTGAAATCGGTGACACTCACCAGGCAACGCTGCACCTCAGCGGGCCTGATTCCGCCAGGGCCGGGAACGACCTTGCGGGAGACGCATGTCGCGTCAACGGCACTTACCGGAACAGGTTGTTCTCCGTACGCGAATCCATGGGGGTTCCCCTGGACTTCTCCACCCTTGCCCCTATGGTCGTCGTCCCGGCGTTCCTCTGGTCAAGGGAGCTGACTGACCTGCCTCGTACATCGCCCCACCACGTCGGCGCGCTGCGCCGCCGCAAGGAATTCATGTCATCCAAAGAATCCACCGCGAACGGACGAAACGTTTCCTCCGAGCTGGTCGTCGGCAAGTAGTTCACGACCGATGAGCTCGCGGGCATTCTGAACGTCGACCCCTCCACCCTCCGTCGCTGGCGTACGGCCCGCCCTCCACAGGGGCCGCCCTTTGTCCCCGTATCCGATCGCGTCACCCTCTACAGCACTCACGACGTCGAGCACTGGCTGCGCAGTCGCCGTGTGGTCCCGGGGCAGGCAGCCTGACATGGCGATAGCAACACCTCCCGCTGCTGCCGAGAGCGTTCCGATCGGTGTCCGGCTCACCGCCGATGTCGAGTACCGCCCCAACCGCCCCTCGCCGTACCGGGCCCGCGTGCGCTGGTGGGACCCTGAGACGAAGTCCCGGAGATCCGTCTCCGAGGCCAAGGACACCGAGGACGAAGCGCAGGAGTAGATCACGGCGCTCGTCGAGGCGGCGGAAGCCGGCATCAACCCCTCGCTCGCCACCATGCCTCTGGTCGACTACGGCTCCGCGAATATGGAACTCGCGCTCCGTGGACTGGAGCTCAAGACTCTCGACCCTTATCTGGCTGGCTGGCGACTGGGAGTTGTGCCGGCCCTCGGTCACCTGCCGGTCCGAATGATCACCAACGGTTCTGTCGACCGCACCGTGTACCGGTGGATCGCCGACGAGTACAGCCGCTCGACCGTCAAGAACACCATCGCCGTCCTCGTGCGCGTCATGGAGCAGGCGGTCCGCGACGGCCTCATCAAGGTCAACCCGGCCCGGGTCAGCGGCTGGCAGCGTCAGTACCAGCAGGTCGAGGACGAGCTGAACGTTCCTCGCGCACTCGCTCTGCCCGACTGGGAAACTCTCCAGACCCTCGCCAAGACCCTGGTCGCACGCTCACACGGCCAGTACCAGGGCTGGGGCGACGTGGTCACCTTCGCCGCCTCTACAGCAGCGCGGATCGGCGAGGTCTCCGGAGTCCGCGTCCGGGACATCGACACCGACAACTGGATCTGGACCGTCCGTCGGCAGACCACTCCCGCCCGTGGCGGGCTCGTCGACAAGGCCACCAAGGGAAAGCGCGCCCGCAAGGTGCCTCTCATCGAAGAAGTCCGCCCGATGGTCGCCCAGCGCCTGCTGGCGGCCGGTGACAGCCCGGACGCCCGGGTCTTCTTCGGTCCTCGCGGCGGACGCATCTCCACCGCCGTCCTGCGTGACGCCACGCACTGGGACGACGTCGTGGCCGAACTCCGCTACCTGCACCCCGACGCAAGCCAGATCACCGCGGCCGGTGCAGCGCTCCCCGCGCACCTCATGGTGCTCCGTGCACCTCGTTCGCTGCCTGTCACGGCAGCTGCCGCCGTCTGACCCGCGCCGATCGCTCTGGTCCCCAAGTGGTCCCCGAAAACGATCGAGGGGCCGTTTCAGATTTCTCTGAAACGGCCCCTCGATCTACGACTCCTTCGAGTCGGGACGACAGGATTTGAACCTGCGACCCCTTGACCCCCAGTCAAGTGCGCTACCAAGCTGCGCCACGTCCCGATGCGCGTCTCCGCCGGGCTTCCCCGGCGTCGGCGTGCAGGGAAAACACTACCTCACTCCGGCGGGTGGGATGACGCACGGGCTGTCACCGGGTCCGCGGTGGCGGGGTCCGCGCCGCAGGTGGTGGCCAGGGCCTTCGCTTCGGCGAGGGTGGTGGCCGAGCCCGTGGCGTGGGCGAGGTCCAGGCGGGCGCGGGCCTCCTCGTAGCGGGAGGGGGACGCGGTCAGGTGCGCGACGGCCTGGGTGAGGAGGCGGCGGGACTCGGCGGGGTCGGCGAAAAGGGCCAGGCAGCGGAGGGCCTCGCCCAGGACGGTGGGGGTGCCGAGGCGTTCGGCGTGGGCGTGGGCCTCGGTGGCGATGCGGGCGGCGCGGTCCGGGTCCGTGGCGGCGAGGGCGCGGGCCAGGTCGAAGGGCCAGGGCGCCCAGAGGCCGTGGTGCCTGCCGCGGCCGGCCAGGGACTCGGCCGCCGCTTCGAGGGTGGCCACCGCCTCCTCGCGCCGGCCCTCGGCGAGCAGCAGCCGGCCGAGAACGCTGGGGCCGTCGGGCAGGACGATCGCGCCCGGCCAGGGCGGGCCGAAGGAGTAGCGGTCGGCGACGCTCCGCGCCTCGGCGGTACGGCCCCGGGCGACCAGCGTGTCGATGAGGAGGCAGGCCGTGTCCCAGTGCACGGGAAGCCCGGTGCCGACCCGGTCCGCGAGCCGGAGTCCTTCCTCCAGGTGGTGCTGCGCCAGGGGCAGGTTGCCGCGCCGCCGGTGGACCAGGCCGAGCAGGGTGTGGGCGAAGGCGAGGTGGGCGCCGCTCCAACCGGAGATCTCGAACGCCCGGACCGCCTCCCCGAACAGGGCCTCGGCCCGGTCCGGACGGTCGGAGAAGGCGTACGCGATGCCCGTCAGCGCCGGAATCTCGAAGCCCCAGGTGGTGTCCGTCCAGCCGAGCCCGCGGGCGGGTACGCCGTCGACGAGGGTGCGGTCGCAGAGCCGTACGATCTGGTCGGCGGGCTCGCCCCGCATCATCCCGTCGAAGGCCCGTACGGCGACCAGGGCACGCTCGGAGTTGTCCGCGCAGGTGAAGTGCGCGGTGAGGTCGGCGAGGCGGCGGGAACGGCCGATGCCGTCCTCCTCTGCGGCCTGGAAGCCCTCGAACATGAAGTGCGCGGCCTGGAGACGTCGGCGGCCCGTGCCGGGCGGGGTCCGGGTGGCCGCGGCGCCGGCCGTCCTCGCGGCCTCCTGGAGCTGGTTGTCGTGGGCGAGGGCCTGGGCGAGCCGGTGGGTCGCGTCGATGCGGAGGGCGTCGTCGAGGCCGGGCAGTTCGAGCGCGGAGCGCAGGTGGCGGACGGTGGCGCCGGGTGCGGTGAGCAGGGACGCGCAGCCGAGTTCGTAGAGGACCCTGGCGTACGTCTCCGGTCGTGGCGGTTCCGCGAGGGCGCGCCCCAGGCAGCGGCGGGCCGCCTCGGGGGCGCCGACCGCGAGGTGCTCGACGGCGGCGGCCCGGAGCTGGCTGACGACGTCCTCGTCGTCGTCCGGGTGCACTTCGAGGAGGTGCCGCGAGACGGCGGCGGGGCCGAGGCCCGCCGCGGTGAGCGCCCAGGCGGCGCGCCCGTGCAGAGCCGTCCGGACGGCGGGCGGCACCGATCCGTAGACGGCGGTCGCGATGAGGGGGTGCGCGAACTCCAGACGGTCCGTGGCGGAGGCCGTGACATCCGGCCTCGTCTGCACGATCCGGGCCTGGCGGAGGCGGTCGGTGTGTTCGGCCACCTCGGCCGGGCGCATGCCCGTGAGCTCGGCGAGGAGTTTCGGTGTGCTGTCCGAGTCGAGGACGGCGATCGCCCAGGCGAGACGGGCGGGGCCGGAGCCGAGCGCCTCCAGGCGGGAGACGAGACCCCCGCCGCGCGCGGCCGCACCGAGGTCGCGGAGGAGTGCGGCCGATCCGGCGACGGGTTCGAGCATCCGGTCGCGGACCTTGGCGAGCAGCTCGACCGTCTCGTACGGGTTGCCGGAGGTGACGGTCCACAGTTCGTGGCAGAACGGCTCGTCCGCGTGTCCGCCGAGCACCTCACGGGCCAGTGCGGCGGTGGCGGTGGGCGTGAGGGCGTGCAGGCCCAGGGTCAGGACGGCGCGGTCGCCGATCGCGGCGAGGGTGGCGGGCACGCCCGGGCCGCTCGGTTCCGCCGGCAGGGGGCGGTGGGCGAGGACGACCAGGGCGGGCAGCCGGCCGTCCGGCCGGATCCGGGTGAACGTGTCGAGCCAGGCCAGCGATTCGGCGTCGGCCCATTGGGCGTCGTCCACGAGCAGGACCAGGGGCCGGTCCCGCAGCCGGTCCGCGAGGTTGTCCAGGAGCTTGGCGAGTCCGTCCCGTACGCCCTGCGGGTCGGCGGGCGCCGCCGAGGGCGGGGGCGGCGGTGCGAGGCCCAGCGCGGGGGCGAGGAGGTCGAAGTGGCCGCCGAAGAGGAGGCGGACGTCCTCGGCGTCGAAGCCGTCAAGGGCGGGCTGGAGGAGCTGGCGGGCGAGGTGGAAGGGGACCGAGGTCAGGGTCTCGCCGCCCCGAGCGGTCAGGACGGTGCACCGGTCCTGGGCGGTACGGCGTATCTCGGCGAGCAGCGCGGTCTTGCCGATTCCCGGTTCGCCCTTGTAGACGAGGATGCCGCCGTGCACGGGGCCGCCCGCCACGGCCGCGGCGACCAACTCGTCGACGGCGTGGACGGCGGCGGCGAGTTCAGGACCGCGTTCGAGCAGCCCGTCCTGCGGTGAGGGTGCGGAGGCCGCCGCACGACCGGGACCTGCGGGGGTCTCGAAGGGCCTGACGGGCGGCGACTGTTCGGATTCCGACGGCACCGGTGACTCACTCCCCACACGTACAACTGCCTTGACGTGACCCGCGTGACCCACGCGGACCAGTGACCCACTGGATCGATGAGCCTAGCGGTCCTGATCGTCCAAAGGGCGACAATGGACGGGTGAAGCGGACAGTGAGTGACCGTGGGAGAGACCGTGACGACGAGGGGCGTGCCCGTAGCGCGCGTCCCCGGGACGGGCTCGGCCGCCCGCTGCCGTACGGCGCGGAGGGCGTGCCCCGGCAGCCGGAGGGCGTCGTGCGCGGCCCCGCCGAGACCCTGCGGGAGGCGCAGCGGCTGCTCGACGCCGGAATGCCCTTCCACGCGCACGAGGTCTTCGAGGACGCCTGGAAGTCCGGCCCGGAGTCGGAGCGCGAGCTGTGGCAGGGCCTCGCGCAGCTCGCGGTGGGCCTGACGCACGCGGCCCGCGGCAACACGGCGGGAGGAGCGCGCCTGCTGCGCCGCGGCGCGGACCGACTGGCGGGGTGGGCGCCGGGGGGCGGTGAGACGGTTGGTGGTGAGGCGGCCGGTGAGACGGCTGCCGGTGTGACGCCAACCGGCGCGTACGGCATCGATGTCGGTGGGCTCGTGTCGTGGGCGCGGGGGTTGGCCGACCGTACGGAAGGCGTCGCGGCGGTCGGCGCGGCGGTCGACGCCGCCGGCGAGGCGCCCCGGTTGTGCCGGGACACCTCCTGAGGGTGGTTACGTCGCGGACGGGTCGAGCTCGCGTCGCAGTACCGAGGTGTGGCTGACGGCCGGGTCCTTGGCCGCCGTGAGAAGGGTCACGGTCTGCCCGGCCGCGAGCTCCCGTAGCCGGTCGAGGGCCGCGGCGGCCTCGGGGGCGGCGAGTTCGGCCTCGTACCGGCGGCAGAACTCCTCGTACTCGCCCGCCGGTCCGTGGTACCAGCGGCGGAGTTCGGCCGACGGGGTGAGGGCCTTGGGCCACTCGTCGATACGGGCGTCCGTCTTGGCGAGGCCGCGCGGCCAGAGCCGGTCGACGAGCACCCGGACACCGTCGTCGGCCGAGGGTGCCTCGTAGATCCGCCGGACGCGGACGTCATGGCTGCGTGCGGGCATGCTCCCAGCGTGCCGGACGCGGTGGGGGGTGTCCTGACGATGGGGCCGACCGGGGGCAGCTCAGCCCTTGACGCGGGGGCTCGGGGGTTCAGCCCTCGACCCGCAGGGCCGGGAGGAGGACCGCGTCCACGAAGCCGCGCATGGTCGTCGCGTCCGTGAAGCGTTCCTCGAAGAGGCGCTCGATGCGGAGCATGCCCAGGAAGCAGGGCGCGACGAATCCGATCGCCGGGTTGCCGGCGTCGACCTCGCCCCGCTCGACCGCGCGCGCCACCACCGCGTCGATCGCCGCGACCTCGGGGGCGATGACGGTCTCGCGGAGCGCGGCGCGCAGGTCGGGGTGCTGGATGAAGGCCTGGGCGACGGCCTCCATGAGTTCGGCGTCGCGTTCGCGGTGGGACGCGGCGATACGGGCCGCCTCCCGCAGGTCTCCCGCGAGGGAGCCGGCGTCGATGCCGGCGAAGACGACGCAGCGCCGCTGGGCGAGCGCGGCCGTGACGAGCTGCGGTTTGGTGCCCCACTGGCGGTAGAGCGTGGCCTTGCCGCACTTGGTGCGGGCCGCGACGCCCTCCATGGTCACCGAGTCGTAGCCGCCCTCCCGGAGGAGGCGGAGCACGGCGTCGTACAGCTCCGACTCGCGCTCCGGCGTGATCTTGCTGCGGCGGGCTGCGGCGGTCGCGGCCTCTGTGGACATCGGTCCCTCCCGGACATCTGACACGGGCACCTGACACCTGGTTCTGCACATACGAGAGTAGGGGGTGCACAATCGAGACGCAAACGTATCGAGACGTTTGCGTCTCGATGAAATCGGATCTAGGCTCACTCCGTTTGTTGCCGATTGGACGGATTAGAGGGCCGCGCGATGGCTGCCGGGACAGGCGGGATACCAGGACCACGTCCTGCGGGACCGGGGCTGACGCCTACCCCCGGCCCCACCGGGCACCACGGACACCACGGGCCCCACGGCGACGGCGGGGACACCCCGGAGGAGAGCGCGGGCGGCGAGCGCTCCGGCGAGTCCGCCAGACCGCCCCTCCTGCGCGAGCTCGCCCTCGTGACCGCGCTCTTCCTCGTCTACAAGTTCGGCCGGCTCTTCGCCAACGGCCACGAGACCCGCGCCTTCCGGAACGCCGACCGCGTCTGGGACGCCGAGCGCGCGGTCCACCTGCCGGGCGAGGGAACGATCCAGCAACTGCTCCTGCACGGCGAACCCCTGGTCCGGGCGGCGAACACGTACTACGCGGCCGTCCACTTCCCGGCCACCCTCGCCTTCCTCGTCTGGCTCTACCTGCGCCGCCCCGCCCACTACGTGTGGTCGCGCCGCGTGCTCGCGCTCCTCACCGCCGCCGCGCTCGCCGTGCACCTGCTGATGCCGCTCGCCCCGCCCCGGATGCTCGCGGCCAGCGGACTCGTCGACACCGCCCGGGTCTACGGCCCCTCGGTGTACGGCGCGACGCCGGAGACGGACTCGATGGCGAACCAGTTCGCGGCCATGCCGTCGCTGCACTTCGGCTGGGCGCTCATGGTCGCGATCGGCCTCATCGCCGCCACCCGGTCCCGATGGCGGGTCCTGTGGCTGCTCCATCCGCTGCTCACCCTGTTCGTCATCGTCGGCACCGCCAACCACTACTGGTTCGACGCGCTCGCCGCCGCCGCGCTCCTCGGTCTCGCGCTGCTCGCCGTCCGGGCCCCCGGGCACCGGACGGCGCCCCCGCCCACGCCCCGCGTCCTCGGGACGGCCCCACTCCCGGTCGGAGCCCTCCGATGAACGCCGCCACCGGAACCGTCGTCGCGGTGCTCCTCTCCCTCGTCTCGGCCGCTGGTTACGCGCTCGCCGCCGTCGCCCAGTCCCGGCTCGCCGCCGCCTCGCCCGTCCAGGACGGGCGAGGGGCGCTGCGCGCGCTGCTCGCCCACGGGCAGTGGTGGTCGGCGGTCGGCCTCAACGCCGCCGGAGCCCTCGCCCACGTGGCCGCCCTGCACTACGGGCCGTTGACCCTCGTCCAGCCACTCGGCGCGCTGACGCTCGTGGCGGCGCTGCCGCTGGGCGCGTACCACGCACGGCGCCGGGTGACCCGTACCGAGTGGCGCGGGGCGCTCTGGACCTTGGGCGGCCTGCTCGGCCTGGTCGCCGTGACCGGGCCCGCGGCGCCCGGCGAGGCGCTCAGCCTGAGCGAAGCCCTGGTCGTCGCCGCGGCGACGGCGCTCCTGATCGCGGCGCTCGCCTCCGGCCGGGGGCACGTGCACCGGGGCGGGGCGGCTGGAAGGGGTCGGCGCGGACTCGGTCACGCCACGGCCTCCGGCATCGCCTCCGGGGTCGCCTCCGCGCTCACCCAGACGCTGACGGCCGCGCTCGCGCGGGAACTGCCGGGCGGCGCGGCGGCCTGGTGGCAGACCACGCTGCTCGCCCTCCTCGTCTCGGGCTTCGCGACGGGCGGACTGCTGCTCTCGCAGGCCGCCTACCGCGGCGGCCTCGCCGCGCCGCTCGCCGTGGTCAACCTCTCCAACCCGGCGGCCGCCGCCGTGATCGGGGTGGCCCTGCTCGGCGAGACGTTCCGGGCGGGCGCGTGGGGCTGGCTCGTCGCGGCCGCCGCCTCCCTGGTCGCGGCCCGGGGCGTGGTCCTCCTGACGAAGGACGGCCCGACCGCCCCCGACCCGGACGCCACGCACGCGCGTGAAGGCAAGGGGAGCCCCGCCGTCCCCGAACCCGACACCACGCGCACGCGGGAAGACAAGGGCAGCGCCACCACCCCCGCCACGCGCACGCGTGAAGGTTGGGAGACCCGGACGGTACCGTCGCCGCGCGCGACCGCGACGGCCAGCGGGGAGGGCGCTGCCGCGTCAGCGGGCGGGGCCCTCGCGCAGCGCGTCACCATCGACGCGGCAGCGCCTCCGGCGGAGCCCGCAGCGACCGACGTGACCACGGCGAAGCTCGCGGCCACCGGCTAGGCGGGGACGGGGAGACCCTCCCGAGGCACCCGCCCGATCTTGAACTCGTCACCTTGACGAAAAGCAGCGACACCCCCTATCGTCACTCTGACGACAAGGGGGTTCCTCTCATGGCAGACATCACCCGCCGCGCCGGCTGGCGCCACCTGCGCTCCGCGCCCACCGCGCACATCCGCCACCAGCGCCGGGGCCGGCTCGTGCACGACGGCGAGGGGCTGAGCTTCTGGTTCCGGCCGCTCACCGCCGCACTCTCCGAGGTCCCGGTGAACGACCGTGAGCTCGCGATGGCGTTCCACGCCCGTACCGCCGACTTCCAGGACGTCAGCGTCCAGTCCACGGTCACGTACCGGATCGGCGACCCGGCGGCCGCCGCCACCCGGCTCGACTTCTCCATCGACCCCGACACCGGCGCGTGGCGCGGCGCCCCGCTGGAGCAGATCGCCACCCTCCTCACCGAGACCGCCCAGCAGCACGCCCTCGACGTCCTCGCCCGTACCGCGCTCGCCGAGGCGCTCGTCGACGGCGTGGCGGCGGTGCGGGACCGCGTCACGGCTGGGCTCGCGGCCGAGCCCCGGCTGCCCGCCACCGGCATCGAGGTCGTCGCCGTCCGGGTGGTGGCGATCCGCCCCGAACCCGAGGTCGAGCGCGCCCTGCGCACCCCCGCCCGGGAACAGATCCAGCAGGAGGCCGACCGGGCCACGTACGAGCGCCGCGCCGTCGCCGTCGAACGCGAACGCGCCATCGCCGAGAACGAGCTCGCCAGCAAGATCGAGCTGGCCCGGCAGGAGGAGCGGCTCGTCGAGCAGCGCGGCACCAACGCGCGCCGCGAGGCCGAGGAGAACGCCGCCGCCGACGCGGTACGGGCCGAGGCCGAGGCCGTAAGGAAGGTCCGCCTCGCGCGCGCCGAGGCCGAGGCGGCCCGTGAGGTCGGGGAGGCGCGCGCCGGTGCGCAGTCCGCGTGGCTGCGCGCGCACGCGGAGGTGGATCCCGCCACCCTGCACGCGCTCGCCGTGACCCGCGCGGCCGAGAACCTGCCCCGGATCGAGCACCTGACGCTCTCGCCTGACGTCGTGACGGGCCTGCTCGCCAAGCTGGGCGAGGGCGGGGCCCGGCCGTGAGCCTCGCGCCGCGCGCGGTGCTCGTGCACCGGACCACGGAGTACGAGGAGCTGCTCGCCCGGCACGGTACGCACGGCCAGGCCGCGTTCTTCCTGTCGGCGCGCGGCCGTTCGGTCGACGCCGTGCGCGAGCGGCACGAGCGCACCCTCCGGGCGCTGGCCGAGGTGGCGGGCGCGGTGCCACTGGCGTGGCGGCAGACCCGGGTGGAACGGGCCGACCTGGACCGGTTCCTGTTCGGTCCCGAGGACGTGGTCGTCGTGGTCGGACAGGACGGCCTGGTCGCCAACGCGGCGAAGTACCTGAGCGGTCAGCCGGTCGTCGGGATCGACGCCGACCCCGGGCGCAATCCGGGCGTCCTGGTCCGCCACCGCGCGGACCGGGCACGACGGCTGCTGCCGTACGCGGCGGGAGACGGGGCGACGGTCGACGAGCTGACGATGGTCGAGGCCGTCACGGACGACGCTCAGCGACTGCTCGCCCTGAACGAGATCTACGTCGGCCCCCGCGGCCACCAGACGGCGCGTTACACCCTGGGCCTGGACGCGACGGAGGCGCCGCCCGAGCCCCAGGCCTCCTCGGGTGTGCTGGTCGGCACCGGCACGGGAGCCACGGGGTGGCTGCGTTCCCTGTGGGAGCAGCGCTCCAGCACGCTCCCGCTGCCCTCGCCGGCGGACGCCCGGCTCGCCTGGTTCGTCCGCGAGGCCTGGCCGTCGCCGACGACCGGCACGAGCCGGGTGGAGGGGCTCCTCGATCCGGGGCAGGGCCTGCGCCTCACCGTCGAGTCGGACCGTCTCGTCGCCTTCGGGGACGGCGTCGAATCGGACGCCCTGGAACTGACGTGGGGTCAGACTGTCCGTCTCTCGGTGGCCGGTCCGCGCCTGCGTCTCGTCCACTGAGGAATGCCGGGAATGCCCCCTTCGGGCCGCCCGCGGGGCGCGGCCGGAATCGATCGGCCGTCAGCCGGCCCGGTCCCGCGCGGCGCCATGACGACGCTATGCTCGGCGCGCTTTGTCCGCTTTTCCAAGCGGTCTGTGCGCTCCGCGCGGTCCATGCGAGTCGTACGGCCCATGTTGCCCGTGCGGCCCGTGCGAGCCGTGCGACCCATACGTACCGCGCAACCGGACTGCCTCCCCGCCCGCTCCCGGCCGTCGAAGGAATCCCCATGGTCTCCGTCTCCTCCGGCTCCTCCGGCTTCGGCCCCTCCGGCTCGCTGTCCGTGTCGCCCGCCACGGCGCGGGACTGGGAGCTCGTGCGTTCCTGGGCCGCCGAGGAGGGGTGGAACCCCGGTCTCTCCGACGCCCGGGCGTTCTTCGCGCAGGACCCGCACGGTTTCTTCCTCGGGCGGATCGACGGGGAGCCGGTATCCGCCATTTCCGTCGTCACCTACGACGACGCCTACGCGTTCCTCGGCTTCTACCTCGTACGTCCCGGGCTCCGCGGCCTCGGTCACGGTCTGGCCACCTGGCAGGCCGCGCTCGCCCACGCGGGCGACCGGTCCGTCGGGCTGGACGGGGTGCCGGCGCAGCAGGACAACTACCGGCGCTCCGGCTTCTCCACGGCGTACCGCACGGCGCGGTACGTGGGCGAGGTCCCGGCCCCCGACGGTCCGGTGCCCGGTGTGATGGCCGCCTGGCGGGTCGATCCGGTCACCCTCGCCGCGTACGACAGCGCCTGCCACCACGCCGACCGGCCGCGGTTCCTCGCGGCCTGGCTGACCACGCCCGGCCACCGCGCGCTGGTCCGGGTCGTCGACGGTCGTGTGACCGGGTACGGGGTGGTCCGGCCCGCGCGGGACGAGGCACGGGTGGGGCCGCTGTTCGCGGACAGCCCGGCCGACGCGGCCGCTCTGCTCGACGGGCTGGCCGCCGAGGCGCGGGACTTCGGCTCGGCCCGGATCGCGGTCGACATGCCGGAGTCGAACCCGGCGGCGGCGCGGCTCGCCGAGGAGCGGGGTCTCGAGCCGACGTTCGAGACGGCCAGGATGTACACGGGCCCGGTGCGACCGGTGGTGCGCGAGCGCGTCTACGGTGTCACGACGCTCGAACTCGGCTGAGCACACGACGCTCGGACTCGGCTGAGGATCACCCCGCTCACGCCGCTCGGACTCGGCTGAGGGTCACACCGCACACGGCGCTCGACCCGGCTGAGGGTCACACCGCACACGGCGCTCGAACCGGCTGAGGGTCACACCGCTCACGCCGCTCGAACCCGGCTGAGCCATCCGGCCCGGCCGGGCCGACCCCGCCACCCCTCGCTCCGAGGGGCCGGTCGGCCCCGTCCCGCCCCCCGTCGCCCCTCCCCCTCGCCGACCCCCCGCCGCCCCCCGAGGGGTGACAAGGGTTTTCCCCGTATCGGGTTCACCCTCCCGTTCCCTACTGTCCTCCGCACCGGCAGATATCATCCCCCGATCGCACCCTGACAGGTGCATGAGGAGGGTGGTGTCCGCCGGTGACGGCCTTGACCCGGGCCGTCGCGCCGGTGGCGGCGCACGGGCTTCCCCAAGCCCAGGGACCGACGGACAGCGACCCCACTTCGCCCCGTGTGTCCCGCGCCGCCGCCACTGCTCCGCAGTTACGTCGTACTTGAAAGGGCCACACCTTGAACGGTTCCAGGCGGAGAGTCATATCCGTGGTCGCGAGCGCCGCCATCCTCGGCGCCGCTGCCACCACCTCCGGGGCGTTCGCCGCCGCCCCGGGCGCTGCCACCCCGAAGCCCGCGCCGGCTTCGCAGACGATGCGGGCGCTCCCCAGCGCCCCGGTCGAGAAGGTCATCGTCACCTACAAGAGCCAGGCCGCCGAGGCCGGCTCCAACACCGCCGCGAAGAGCGACACGGCCGAGAAGGCCGCGAAGACGGGCGAGCAGCTCTCCTTCGAGCGTCGCCTCGCCGGCGGTGGTGCCCTGGTCGACCTGGGCGACAGCGCCACCAAGCAGGACCTGACGGAGGTCATGGACGCGTTCCGCGCCGACCCCGCCGTCGCCTCCGTCGAGCCCGACATCCGCGCCTACGCGATGGCGGCCACGCCGAACGACACCGACTACGCCAAGCAGTGGGACCTCTTCGAGCCCACCGGCGGCATGAACGTTCCTGCGGCCTGGGACAAGACGACCGGCTCCGGCGTCACCGTCGCCGTCATCGACACCGGCTACGCCGCCCACTCCGACCTGGCGACCAACATCGTCTCCGGCTACGACTTCATCTCGGCCTCCGCCGACGCCCGCGACGGCAACGGCCGCGACGCGGACGCGAAGGACGAGGGCGACTGGAACGCCACCGACAACGAGTGCGGCACCGGTTCCAAGGCCTCCAACTCCTCCTGGCACGGCACCCACGTGGCCGGCACCATCGGCGCCGTCACGAACAACACCAAGGGCATCGCGGGCATCGCGTACAACGCGAAGATCCAGCCCGTGCGGGTGCTCGGCAAGTGCGGCGGCTCGTCCGCCGACATCGCCGACGCCATCACCTGGGCCTCCGGCGGCACCGTGCCGGGCGTCCCGGCCAACGCGAACCCGGCGAAGGTCATCAACCTGAGCCTGGGCGGCGCCAGCTCCACCTGCCCGAGCGTCTACCAGACCGCGATCAACGGCGCCGTCCAGCGCGGTACCACCGTCGTCGTCGCCGCGGGCAACAGCAACGCCAACACCTCCGGCTTCACCCCCGCGAACTGCTCGAACGTCATCACCGTGGCGTCGACCAGCCGTGAGGGCAACCGGTCGTTCTACTCCAACTTCGGCACCATCGTGGACGTGGCGGCCCCCGGCGGCGAGACCCGCCGCGGCACCGACACCCCGGGTACCGTCACCACCCCCGAGAACGGCATCTACTCCACGCTGAACTCGGGCTCGACGACCCAGTCGGCCGAGAACTACAAGCCCTACCAGGGCACCTCGATGGCGGCGCCGCACATCGCCGGCCTCGCCGCCCTGCTGAAGTCGGCCAAGAGCACCCTCACCCCGGCCGAGATCGAGTCCGCGATCAAGACCAACGCCCGCCCGCTGCCCGGCACCTGCACCGGCGGCTGCGGCAGCGGCATCGCGGACACGGCGAAGACCGTCGACGCCGTCACCGGCACCACCACGCCGCCGACCGGGAACGTCTTCACCAACGCGACCGACGTCACGATCTCCGACAACACCACCGTGTCGTCCTCGATCGCCGTCACCGGCCGCACCGGCAACGCCCCCGCCGCCCTCAAGGTCGGCGTGGACATCAAGCACACCTGGCGCGGGGACCTGGTCATCGACCTGATCGCCCCCGACGGCACGGTGCGCAACCTCAAGGCGTCCTCCTCCTCGGACAGTGCCGACAACGTCCTGACCACGTACACGGTCGACGCGTCGAGCGAGGTCGCCAACGGCACCTGGAAGCTCCAGGTCCGCGATGTGGCCTCGGGTGACACCGGCTACATCAACTCGTGGAGCCTCACCTTCTAAGGCACCACCGCTCCACCACAGAACCACCCCCCACAACAGCATCACTGCTGGTCAGCGGCGCGCTCGTGGTCTACACCACGGGCGCGTCCTGGCGTTCGGGCGCACCGCTCCGCCGGGGTGCGCTGTCCGTATGCCGGACAAGGGGCCTGGACTCCGCCGGATGGCTCCGTATTCTCTGCCCACGGGGCTCTTGGGCAGGGGGCCCGAGCGGCGGAGGTGGTGGGACAGTGACGACAGCTCCGTATGTCGCCCTGCGCCCTGCGGGCGCGGGGGCTCCCCCGGCGCCGGTGGGCCGCGAGGACCTCCTCGGTCGGCTGGAACGCGCCCTGCACACCCGCGGCCGCGCCCTGCTCACCGGGCCCGCCGGGGTCGGCAAGACCGAACTCGCGCTCGCCGAGGCGACCCGCGCGGAGGCGCGCGGCGAGACCGTGCTGTGGCTGGCGACCCTGCCGTCCGACCGTGAGATACCCGGCGCGTCGGCCGCCGCGCTCGTGGCCTCGGTGTCGGCCACGGTGGCCTGGCCGGACCTCGGCCCCGGCCGACCCGAGGCCTGCGGGGTGTTCGACGAACTTCCCGGCCCCCAGCGCACCGCCGTCGCCATGCTCTGCCGCGAGGCACCGCTCGACGCGGGCGGCTGGGACCCGATCGCGCTCCGGCTCGGCATCGCCCAGATCCTGCGCACGCTGGCCGGCCGTGGCCCCGTCCTCCTCGTCGTCGACGGCGTGCAGCACATCGACGCGGACAGCGCGGACCTGCTGCGGTTCGCCCTCCACCTGGCGCCGCCCGCGCTGCGGGTCGTCGCCGTCGAGACGCCGGAACCGTACGGCGAGGCCAAGGAGCCCCACCGCCCCGAGGACCCGCACGCCACCCACCTCTGGGTGCCGTCGGAGGCGGACGTGCTGCTGGTGCCCCCGCTCCAGGCGGACGAGATCGCCGCACTCCTCATCCACCACCGGCTCCCCTCCCGGATGGCCGGCCGCATCCACCGCGCCAGCGGCGGCAACCCCCGGCTCGCCCTCGCCGTGGGCCGCTCGCTGGCCGACGCGCGGACACCCGTGCACCACGCGGAGGCGCTGACGCTCTCCGGGCGGGCCCGCGACCTCGCCCGCCAGCTCCTGGGCGCCGCGCCCCTCGCCGTACGCGAGACGCTGCTGCTCGCCGCCCTGGCGCTGCGCCCCTCGTCGACGCTGGTACGGCGGGCCGGGCGGGCCAACGCCGAGGCGGACCTCGCGGCGGCCGAGCGGGCGGGGCTCGTCTCGCTCGCCGAGGACGGCTCGGTGACCTTCACCGCCGGGCTGCTGCCGTCCACCCTGGTGCACGACGCCTGCTGGGCCGAGCGCAGCGCCGGACACGCGGCGCTCGCCGAGGTCGTGGACGACCCCGTCGAAGCGGTACGCCACCGGGCGCTCGCCACCGACAGCCCGGACGAGGACCTCGCCGCCGAGGTCGCGGCCGCCGCCGACGTGGCGCGGCGGCGCGGCAACAGCGCCCTCGCCGCCGAACTCGCCCTGCTCGCCGCCGAGTCGACGCCCGGTCGGCACGGCAGGCGGCGGATCGCGCGGCTCGTCGACGCCGCCGAGGAGGCGGCCCGTGCCGCCCGCGCCGACCTGGCGATGCGGGCCGCCACCGATCTGCTCGCCCGGGACGCGGCTCCCTCCGACCGGGTCAGGGCGCGGCTCGCCGTACTCGACACGGCGGGCCAGGGACTGACGGGGCTCGACGAGATGTACGTCCACGCCATGGAGGACTCCGAGGGCGACACCGCCCTGCGGGCCGCCGTCCAGCTCCGCCTCGCCGTCAAGTACGTACTCGCGGACGGCGATCCGCAGCGCTCCCGCGCGGCGGCCGTCGAATCGGCCGCGCTCGCCGCCTCCATGGGCGACCCGCGTACGGCGGCGCAGGCCCTGACCGTACAGGCGCGGATGGAACGGGCCCTCGGATCACCGGACGCGGAAGCGGTGCTCGCGCAGGCTCGCGCACTGGAGCTGGCCGAGCGTCCGCTCGGGATCCGCAACGCCGCACAGATCCTGACGATCCGTCACGCCCTCTTCGACGACCGGCTCACGGACGCCCGCGACGAGCTGAACGCGCTCCTTCCCCTCGTACAGCGGCGCGGCTCGGTGGAGGACGCCATCGAGCTGTTCTCCACGCTCGCCGCGATCGAGTCCCGCAGGGGCGCGTGCCCGGCGGCCCTGGCCCACGCCGGGCAGGCCCTCGCGCTGACGCTTGAGGCGGGTCTCTCCCCGGGCCCCGCCTGGTACACCCTCGCGCTGGCGGAGACGGCAGGCGGCAGCTTCGCGCGGGCGGCGAGCTACGCCCGGCGCAGCATCCAGGCCTCGGAGGAGGAGGGCGACCGGGTCTTCCTCTCCCGCAGCCGGTACGCGCTCGGTCGCGTCCAGCTGATCAACGGGGACGTCGCCGCGGCCCTGGAGACACTGCGACGCGTCCAGGCCGACGAACGCGCGCAGTCAACCATGGACCCCTCGATGCTGCGCTGGCACGAGGAGCTCGCCGAGGCACTGCTCGCCCAGGACGCGGGCGACGAGGCGCTCGCGGTCCTCGACGAGGTACGGCCGGTGGCGTCCCGCCTCGGACGCTCCACGGTCCTGCTCGGCTGCGACCGGGCGTACGCCCTGTGGCTCGCGGCGGAGGGCCGGACCGATGAGGCGGCCGACCTGCTCACCCGCACGGCCGAGTCCTTCGGGCAGGCCGGACTGCCGCTCGAGCGGGGCCGGGCCCTGATCGCGCTCGCCCGGGTGGAGCGCCGCAGACGCCGCCGGTCGGCGGCGCAGAGCGCGCTGCACGCGGCGGCCTCGGTGTTCGAACGGGCCGGGGCGGCTCCCTGGCTGGTCCTGGCGAGCGAGACCCCGGCGGGTCCCGCGGGCGAGACCCCCGGGGGCGGTTCCGCGGGTGAGGAGGCTCCGGCCGCGCTCTCGGCGCTGACGGAGGCGGAGCTGCGCCTCGCCCGCCTCGTGGGCCAGGGCGCCAGCAACCAGGAGGCTGCGGCGAAGCTGTACCTGAGCGTGAAGACGGTCGAGGCGCGCCTCACCCGGATCTACCAGAAGCTCGACGTCCGCTCACGAGCCCAACTGGCGACGGCACTGCGCCGGTGAACGGCGTTCCGGTACGGCAATCCCCGTACCGGAACCCCGTGGCAGTGCTCAGCCCTTGGCCGCGCCGAACCACTCGGCCAGACGGGCGCGCAGCCCCTCCTGGTCCTCACCGACCCACACCACGTGTCCGTCGGGCCGCACCAGCACCGCAGGAACGTCCAGTTCCTCGCTGACGTCGACGACATGGTCGACCCGGTCCGCCCAGCCCTCCACCGAGAGGCTGCCCGTCTGGTCGAGGAGCAGTCCGCGGCCGCCGCGCATCAGCTCGTAGAGCCGCCCCTGCTTCAGCTCGACGTCCCGCATCCGCAGGCCGAGCAGTTCGTGGCCCTCGCCCACGTCGTAGCGGACGTCGACCGCGGTGATCATCGCCGTCACGTACCGGTTGACCTCCTCGAAGTCCATCAGCTTCGAGAACAGCTCCCGCAGCGCCGTCGCACCCGGGTCGGTGCCGAGCAGCGTCATCTGCGCGCGGGTGTTCTCCACCACGCGCGCGCCCGCCGGGTGCCGTTCGGCCTGGTAGGTGTCGAGCAGCCCCTCCGGCGCCCAGCCGTCCACCGCGGCGGCGAGCTTCCAGCCGAGGTTGAACGCGTCCTGGATGCCGAGGTTCAGGCCCTGCCCGCCGGTCGGCGGGTGGATGTGCGCCGCGTCGCCGGCGAGGAACACCCGGTCGACCCGGTAGCGCTCGGCCTGACGGGTGGCGTCGCCGAACCGGGAGAGCCAGCGCGGCGAGTGCACCCCGAAGTCGGTCCCGGCGACGGCCCGCAGCCGGGTCCTGAACTCGTCGAGGGTCGGGCCGGTCGCCCGGTCCTCCGCCACTCCGTCGGCGGGCACGACGATCCGGAACACCCCGTTCTCACCGGGGATGACGCCGAACCGCAGCTGGGTCTTCTGGACTTCCTTGACGGTGGCCGCGATCGTCTCCGGATCGGCGGTCGCCTCCATGTCGCCGAGGAGCGTCTCCACGGTGGCGGGCTCGCCGGGGAAGTCCACGCCGATCAGCTTGCGTACGGCACTGCGGCCGCCGTCGCACCCGACGACGTAGCGCGAGCGCAGCCGCGTCCCGTCCGCGAGTTCGACGGTCGCCCCGTCCTCGTCCTGGCTCAGCCCGACGACTTCGCAGCCGCGCCGGATCTCGGTGCCCAGTTCGCGGGCGCGCTCGTCGAGCAGCCGCTCGGTGACCGGCTGCGGAGCGGCGACACCGAACGGGTGCGCCGTGTCCAGGCTCGTCGGCCACGGCTTCATGATGCCGCCGAACAGGCCGCCCACCTGGAACTTGGGGCTGACCTCGAGGAACCTGTCGAGCACGCCGCGCTGGTCCATCATCTCCACGCTGCGCGCGTGCAGGCCCTGCCCCCGGGACTCCCCGCTCGGCTCGTCCCGCTTCTCCAGCACGACCACGTGCACGTCGTGCAGCCGCAGTTCGGCCGCCAGCATGAGACCGGTCGGTCCGCCGCCGACCACGATCACGTCCATCATCAAGGTTCCCCGTTTCAGAAAATTGCCAGAGTCACTGGCCACGAGCGGAGATTCTGCAGCACGACGGGGGCCTTGCGGCAAGGCCCCCTGTGCGCTATACCTTGAGAGTGGCAAGGAGCGCTCGTCTCTCCTTGTCCTTCTTTTTGCCCTCAGATCGTGAACGGGCGCTGGCTGAGGAAGTCCGTCGTCGGCGTGCCCGTCAGGTAGAGGTTCGGACTCTGGGTCGGCGGCAGTCGGCGCTGGATCGCCCGGTGGAAGTCCCGGTAGCCGCCCCGGAAGGCGCCGTCGTCCCACACCCGGAGCAGGGCCGTGGTGAAGGCTCCGTTGACGTCGCCGTCCAAGGCGACCTGGTTGTCCTGGCAGGCCGACACGAGGAGCGCGTCGGGGCCCGCCCCGTCGGTCGGCGGGTCCTTCGCGAGCGTACGCCGGAGCTCCTCGAAGAAGCCGCGGTCCCGGTCGGCCAGCTGCCTCTGCTGCGGCTCGGGCAGATGGCGGGGCGTGCCCTCGGCCGCCGCGCCGCCGCCGGGGACCTCGATGCTGCTGCCGCTGTGGCAGCAGTCGAAGAGGGCGAAGATCCGTACGTCGTCGGCGAAGGCGCGGAAGGCCTGCTGGACCTCGTCGTCGAGGAACTGGCGGTCGTAGAGGACCAGGGTCTCGTCGAGCGCGTCCGGTTCGTCGTCGGAGCCGGTGGCATCCACCTGCCCGCCGTGGCCCGAGTAGGTGAGGAGCAGGATGTCGCCGGAGCCGAGCCGTGCGGCGGCGTCGCCGAGAGCGGCGGTGACATTGTCGACGGTGCCGTCCGGGGTGAGCAGGACGGTGCTCTCGAATCCGGCGGTGCCGGCGAGTCGCGCCATGTCGCGGGCGTCGTTCTCGCAGGCGACCAGGGTGCCGTCCCAGCCTTCGTAGCGGGCGGGGTCGACGCTGTTGAGTCCGATGTGCAGGGCGAGTCCGGTGGCCATGGGTTGCCTCCTGGCGGGAAGCGGAGGGGAGACCGGCAGGGGCGTCTGATCGAGTGGCCTGTGGTCCGGCGCCGAGCGCGACCCTCTCCACGCGGTACTTACATCGTATGAACCCTTCCGATCTCCCGCCCCCTCCGGGCTCGGGCGGCGTCCCCCGTGATCTGCTCGCCGACCGTGCCGGCTACGACGAGAGCTTCCTCGGCCCGGTCGTCCCGCTGCCGCTCCCGGCGCGGGAGGCGGTCGAGACGGTGATCCTGCCGTACACCCACTTCACCGTGGTCTTCCGGCCCGACCGCCGACTGGCAGCCTCGACGGCGGTGTGCGTCGAGGGGCGCGAGCTCCAGGAGGACGTACCCCGGGACGACGTCTGGCTGTTCGACCCCCGGCTGCCCGAGGAGCAGCAGGCGGGCGACGAGGTCTACCGGAACAACAGCCTCGACCGCGGCCATCTGGTGCGCCGGCTCGACCCGGTCTGGGGGCCCGCGGCCACGGCGTTGCGCGCCAACACGGACACCTTCTACTTCACCAACGCCGCGCCCCAGGCGGACGTCTTCAACCAGGGAAAGCAGCTCTGGCAGGGCCTGGAGAACCACCTCCTCGACCACGCCGCCGACTTCGACCGGAAGCTGACCGTCCTCACGGGCCCCGTGCTCCAGGACTCCGATCCGCCGTACCGGGGGATCCAGGTGCCGATGCGTTTCTGGAAGGTGGCCGCCTTCCTCCAGGACGGGGCGCTCGCCGCCGCCGCGTACGTCCTCGACCAGAGCCCCGACCTGAGCCGGGACGCCGAGCGGGCGCTCGCCGGGGCGACGGCGGGGGCGCCGCCGCCGCTCGGCCCGTTCCGTACGTACCAGGTCCCCGTATCGGACGTCGCGGAGATCGCCGAGCTGGAGTTCGGGCCGTTGCCGGACGTGGACGTGATGCCGCCGACGCGGGCGCCGGAGGAACGCTGGCGGCGCCTAGAGTCGTACGAGGACATGGTCCTCCACCCCTGACGCTCCTCGACCGTTCCCGACGACCGCGTGACGCTCCTCGCCCGTTCCCGACGGCCGCGATTGCGACGCCTCCGGGCCGGTGGAACGATGGGAGGGATCGGTCGTCACGTCCGATCTGTCACGTCCCGGCGCCGGAGCTTTCCGGCGCTGCGCCGAGAGCGCCGGACAGGTGCGGTATGCCGCTCACCGAGACCGAGTGGGGGCTCGTCGTCAGCTGGGTGCGGGACCATCTCCTCGACACCCCCGAGCCGCGCGACAGGTTGCTGCGCGCGGGCCTCCCGGCCGACTTCGTCGAGGATCTGCCGCTCACGCCGGACGCCGACCGGAACGCCCTGCTGGTGGTCGCGGCCGCCCGCCGGGACATCGCCCACCAGCGCCGGCTGCTCTCCGTCCTGGCCGGTCTCGACGCACTGGCCGCCATCGACGCGCCGCACGCCTTCGAGCAGGGGGCGGAGGCCCGGAGCCTGCTCACCCGGCTGCGGGAGGACGAGCGGCTCGGGCGCTCCCCGCGGGACCCGTTCGACAGTCTGCTCCTGAAGCACGGCACCGCGGTGTTCCTCGACCGGTCCGAGCTGCGCGAGAAGCTGCGGGGCTTCCTCGCCGACCCCGAGCAGACGGTCCTGCTCGTCGACGGTCCCCCGGACAGTGGCCGTTCCTACACGTACGAGCTGATCCGCCACCTCGGGCAGCACTGCGGCTTCCGTCCGGTACGGGTGACCCTGTCCCGCACGTCGACGGCGGCGCGTCTGATGGAGCGGCTGTCGGCCTTCCTCGCGGGGCCGGAGGCCGACGGCTTTCCGTTGAATCCCACACGGTTGAACGATCCACTGCCCTCCTTCGAGGACGCCGCCCACCGGATCGTCGCCCGTGCGACCGCCGCCCAGGACCGCTTCTGGCTGGTCCTCGACGACTGCGATCGGCTCGACCCGCACACGGACGTGTGGGACGCCATCGGGGTCCTGGCGCGGGCGATCTACGAGCACACCCCGGTACGGACGGAGACCGTTCCCCGCCTCGTGCTGCTCGGCTACGCCACGACGATGCGTCAGCTTCCGTACGAGATACGCAAGAACGAGTGCCGGGACACCACCCGGCTCGCGAACGAGCACGATGTACGGCACTTCTTCCGGGAGTTCTTCACCGACGCGGTCACACCGGGGCAGGAGCAGTGCGTCCACGAGCTGACGGAGACGGCCGTCGCGGAAACCTTCCGCACCGTCAATTCACCGTCAGGCGAGGACAGTTACATGCGCCGGTTGTGCACGGCAGTGGAGGATGTCGTTCGGATCTACCGGACGCTCCCGCCGTCGCCCCCGCCCGGGGAGGCGGTCAGGCTGCTGTGCGACGCCCTGCGCGCGACCCTCTCCGCTCCCGCCGCCGCCCTGCCCGACCCCCGCCGCCCCTACCGTGAGGCGGCCTGCCTGCTCCAGGAGTTCGACCCCGCCCTGCTCCGCCTGCCCGGCGAGGAACATTCCACCGGGCGGGCCGTCCTTGAGCTCGTCGACGACTGCACGGCCCTGCCGTCACCCGGGGCCGCGGTCTGGACGCTCAAGCCCGAGATCCGCGACGCGACGCTCGCGGGGCTCGCCGGACCCGGTGCCGCGCTCGACGTCCTGCGGACCAACATCGGGCTGCGCCCCGAGGGACCCGGCCCGGAACGCACCGCCCTGACGCTGCTCGCCGGCGCGCCCGCCGGCGCCGCTCCGGTCGGCACTCCTGTCGGTGCTCCCGTCGGTCCGCCACCACCGCCGCCGCCGGCGGCGAAGGGGGACGACGACGTCGAGGTGCTGTCCGACACCCTTCAGGCCGTGCTCTGGCTGAGCCGTGTGCCGGGCGTGACCGGCCTGCCCTCCGTCGAGTCGATCCAACACCGCCTTGAGGAGGCCCGGTTGCTCCAGCCGTTGCGCCGGCTGATCCGGGGGACCTTCCACGGCCGCACCGCCGAACTCGACTCCCTCAACGCCTACCTCGCGCTGCCGGAGGAGCCCGCGGAACCCCCGGTGCTCCTCCACGGACTCGGCGGCATCGGCAAGAGCACGTTGCTGGCCAAGTTCCTCGTCGACGCCTTGGCCGCGTCCCCCACCGGCTTCCCCTTCGCCTACATCGACTTCGCGCGTCCCACGCTCTCCGTCCACGAACCCGCCACCGTGATCGCGGAGACGGCCCGGCAGATCGGCGTCCACCACCCCGGCCTCCGCACCTCCTTCGAGGCGCTCGCGGACGAGTGCGAACGGACGGCGGCGGCCCAGCGCGGCGAGCGCACCGAACTGGACGAACTCCGCGGTCTCGCCGGCACCCGGGCCACGCTCGCCCGCGACTACTCGTCCGACTTCCACACCCGTGCCAGCGCCCGCGAGCAGGAACTCGCCCACCGGCTCGCGTCCCTGGTCGCCGAGGCGGTGCGCCCGGAGCCCGGTGGGCACCCGCCGCCGTTCGTCGTCGTGATCGACTCCTTCGAGGAGGCCATGTACCGCGGCTCCCCCGTCATCACCCGGATGTGGGCGATCTGGACGGCGCTCAGGGCCGCCTACTCGCGCCTGCGGTTCATCGTCTCCGGGCGCGCTCCGATCGACCACCCGGCCCGGGTGCTCACCCCGCGCTCGATGGAACTGACCGAACTCGACCACCAGGCGTCGGTGGACCTCCTGATGTCGTCCGGGGTCCTCGACGAGACCCTCGCGGAGGACCTCGCGGACCGGATCGGCGGCCATCCGCTGAGCCTCAAGCTGGCGGCCCGCACCGCCGTCGCCCTCGGCACCGGCTCCCCCGCGCTCGGTGGTCTCCTGCGCGGACTGCCGTCCCGGCGGCGGTACTTCGACCGCCAGGTCGACCAGATGCTGATCCAGGGCACGCTGTACGACCGCATCCTCAAGCACATCGCGGAGGACGACCTCAGGGCCCTCGTCCAGGCGGGTCTCGCCCTCCGCTTCATCACCCCCGACCTGGTCCGGGAGGTGCTCGCCGGTCCGGCGGGGCTGACCGTCACGACGGCCGGGGAGGCCCGCCGGCTGTACGGTCTGCTCACCTCGCGGGTCGACCTGATGGAGTCGGCGGGGCCGGACGCCATCAGGCACCGGGCCGATCTGCGGGCCATCATGCTGCGCCTCTCGGACAGCGCGCGGACCGACCTGATGCGGGCCGTGGACCGCGGCGCCGTCGCGTACTACGCGGTCCGCGAGGGGGCGGGGAACCGCGCCGAGGAGATCTACCACCGGCTCCGGCTCGGCGAGAACCCCCGTACCGTCGAGGAGCGTTGGGAACCCGACGTCGCCGCCTACCTCGGCGGGGAGACGCACCGGGAGATGGCTCCCCGCTCGGCCGCGTTCCTGCTCGGCAGGATCGGCGGCCACGTACCCGACCAGATCATGATCGAGGCCGACCAGGAGGACTGGGAGCGGATCGCCGCGCGCGAGGTCGAGGACCTCCTCACCCAGGGGTACGTGGAGGCCGCCTCGCAGCGCCTCGCGGAGCGGCGCCCGTGGACACCGTGCAGCCGGCTGCACGCACTGCTCGCGGAGACCCTCGCCCGCTCCGGGCGGACGGCGGAGGCGCGCGCGGGCGCCGAGCGGGCCGTGGACGGGGCGGCGGAGGCGGGCTGCGCGGAGACCCAGCTCGAACTGCTCCAGCTGTCCGCGCGGCTGGCGCAGGACACGGGCGATCTCGCGGCCGCGGACCGGAACCTCCAGGAGGCGGAGGAGATCGCGGCGGGGCTCGGGCTGCGGTACGAGTCCCTGGGCGTGCTGGTCGCCCGCTCACGGCTCGCGGCGCTCGCGGACGTCGACGCCGCTCCGGCGCGGGAGCGGCTGGCCCGGACGCTGCGCGGGATGCCGGACGCCGACCTGGCGCGGCAGCCCTCCCTGGCCCGTACGGCGGCGGCCGCCGCCTGCCGATCGGACCCCCAACTCCTGGAGCACACCCTGAGGTTGGTGGGGCTACCGGCGGACGAGGACACGGTGGTGACCGAACTCGCCCACTGGATCGACACCACCCTCACCGACGAGCCCGGCCTCCGCGAGCCGCTGACCCGCATCCTGGAGGAGGCGGCGGGCGGGGCGTCGACCGCCGGGGAGCGTTACCCGTCGACCGCCGGGGACCGGTACCCGTCACCCGCCGGGGACGCGTATCCGCCGGCGGCCGGGCCGGGCCACCCGACGGCCGCCGAGGAGGCCTATCCCGTCCCCGGGACGGCCGCTCCGGGGACGGACGCCCCGCTGGACCTCGCCCGGATCGAGCGGGACCTGGCGGAGGCCCGGCGCCGCGGCACTCTGGACAGTGTCGCCCGGCAGGTGCTGACGCTCCGGGACGGCAGCGGGGACCTGCTGCTCGGGGTCGCCGCGGCGATGGACTCGGGTCCGCTGCCGCGGGGCGCGGCACGGCGGGCCGCCGCCGGCCGCGGCGCGTCCTCGCGCGGCCTCTCGTCGACCGGCGGGGAGCCGGGCCCCTGGGCATCCACCCGCCCGGGCCACGACGGCGCGGGCCTGTGGACCCGGCCTCCCCCGAACGCCGCCGGAGCCGCGCTCCGCTCGGAGCCGTTCCTGCCGCAGCGGGAACTCGTCCGCCTCCGGAACGCCGCCATGGAAGCGGGGCTCGCGGACCGGGCCCTGCGCGCCGCCCTGCACAAGGGCATCCCCCGCTACTTCACGGCCACGCTCGAACCGCTGGACGACCCCCGGGAGCAGGTCCACGCCGACCTGAACGCGATGAACCAGGTCGAGCGGCTGATCGACGGCCTCGTCCCGCTGGAGATCTGGCTGCACAACGCGATCGAGAACACCCATGAACCGGGCCCGCGCGCCGTCCTCCAGGGCGCCCTCGACACCGTGGCCCGCGCGATCACCGGCGAGGCGGAGCTGCCGGCGGACATGATGCCCGGGGAGATGAAGGAGGAGATCGTCCTCCAGGACGACACCGTGCCGTACGAGTTCCTGCACGGCGGCATCCGGGCCGGGGCCTGCGTCGCACTCCTGCGGATCCCCCCGTACGAGTCGGGCGCCCCGCTCCTCCCCTCGTATCCGCACGGCGGTACGGGCTGGATGATCGCCCCCGGCCTGCTGATCACCAACCACCATGTGGTGATGGCCCGTTCGCACGAGCCGGGTGTCCGTCCGTTCGTGAGCGACGAGGACCTACGGCTCCAGGCGCTGATGTCCCGCTCCCGCTTCGACTTCGTCGAGAACGCGGCGGCGGCGCCGGAGGCGACGGCCGGTGAGCTCGCCGCGTGGGACGCGACGCTCGACTACGCCATCGTGCGGCTCTCCCCCGACCAGGAGCAGCGCCCGATGCTCAGGGTCGCCACCCGGCCGCTGCTCGTCCGGGAGCGGCAGCGCGTCCCGGTCAACATCATCCAGCACCCGGGCGGCCTGCCGAAGCGGGTCGCGCTGCGCAACAACCTGGTCTACCGGGCGGACGAGCACGACATCCTCTACTTCACCGACACCCGCGGCGGCTCCTCCGGCTCGCCGGTCTGCCTCGACGACTGGACGGTGGTGGGGCTGCACCGGGGGACGCGGAAGGTCGACGAGGTCGAGTTCCAGGGCGCGCGGACGCGGTTCGTGAACGTCGGGACCCAGATGAGCAGCGTCCTCGCCCATCTCCGGGAGTTCCGGCCGAAGTTGTACGAGGAGATCATGGCGGCCCAGTCGGGGCGGCCCGGCCCCACGGGCGCGACGAACGGAAGGCCGAGGTGAGGGACCATGCCGAGCGGATCACGGAGGGTGTCGCCGGTCGCGACCGCCACCGAGCAGATCTTCGGTGACCTGCGGGAGGTCGCCGCCCGGGTGCGCGGGGACCTGGAGGCGGAGATCGCCGAGTCCACGTTCGAGCTGCCCGCCGACGTGGCACCGGCGGCCGAGTTCTCCCGCTTCGCCCGTGAGGAGCGGGCCCGCGTCCTGGAGGCCGGGGTCAGCGGTCTGGAGAAGCTGGCCGCGCACCGGGAGGACGAGCTCGACGGGGACGAGGTCTTCGGGGTGGAGGCGATCGTCCTCCTGGAAGGCCGTCCCGCGATCCTGGTCCAGCGCCAGGACTTCGCCCCCCAGCGCGACGAGTGGGCCGTCCTCGACGCCCAACGGCCCTCCATCCGCGAGTCCCTGGCGCGGGTCGGCCGGGTCGAGGTCACCGGGCACCCGCGGCTCGACTGGGTCGGCACGGCCTTCCTCGTCGGCCCGCGCACGGTGATGACGAACCGTCATGTGGCGGTGGAGTTCAGCCGTCTCCAGGGCGACGGTGCCCCCTGGGTCTTCGAGTACGGCATGTCGGCGCGGGTCGACCCGGCGGAGGAGCTGCCCGTCGACGGCGGGCCGCCGGGGGCCGCCGCCCCGTACGAGATCACGGAGATCATCGGCATCCACGAGGACGTCGACATGGCCGTGCTGCGGGTCGAGCCCTCGGCCGACGGCGGCCTGCCCACCCCGCTCGCGGTCGCGGCGGACGCCCCTGCGAGCGTCCCTGGCCGGCCGGTGTACGTGGTCGGCTATCCGGCCTGGGACGGCCGGCGCAACGAACCGGAGTCGATGCGCCGGATCTTCATGGACGTCTACAACGTGAAGCGGCTGCAGCCGGGTGTGGCGACCGAGTTCACGCCGGGCGGTCTGGTGCTTAAGCACGACTGCTCGACGCTCGGCGGCAACAGCGGGTCCCCGGTCTTCGACCTCGGTGACCACCGCGTCCTCGGCCTCCACTTCGGCGGCCGCTACCGGACGGGGAACTTCGCCGTCCCGCTCTGGGAGCTGGTGGACGATCCCCTGCTCGCCGCGGCGGAGGTCAACTGGGTCTGAGGACCGCGCGGACGGTCACCCCTGCCCGGCGTCGGTGAGGACGACGGCGAACTCGCCGCGGGCAGTGGTCCCGTCGGGGAGCAGCCACTCTGCGACGACCCGGCCGGCGCCGTCCGCGGCCGGGACGGTGCCGGCGCGGAGGACCCGCCGTACCCGCACGGTCAGCGGGGCGGCCGCGCCGGGCGCCCGTACCACCACGTCGGTGTGGTCGGCGCCTTCCGTGACCCGTACGACCTCCACGTCGTCCGCGTCCTGCGCCGGGATCGGCGAGACGGCGACGGTGGGGTCGGGGACGCCGGTCTCGGACTGGGCCTGGGCCTGCGCCCGGCCGGTGAGGAGCGCGTACAACTGGGTGACGAACACCGGGTCGTGGGTGGCGTCGTGGACCCAGCGCTTGCCGAGGACGCCGTGCTCCATGGTCCCGATCAGGGCGTGCTCGGCGCCCGCCACGGGCCCGGAGCGGTACGTCATGGGGGCGAGGTACGTGACGGCCGCGTCGCCCTCGCCGTCGGTCACCACCATGATTTCGATGCCGACCTCGCCCGCCGGGTCGTCGAGCCGGAAGCCCCCGGCCTTCACCGGGCGCGCCTCCGTGCCGGTGTACCACTCGCGGGCGGGGAGCCACTCCGTGAGCAGTTCCAGCTTGGTGGGCTGCAGGGTGGTCTGGTGGATGACGGCCATCGTGCGGTCTCCCTCTCCTCCGTGATCCGGGCCTCCGCAACGTAACAGAACGCGTCGGGGGGTCCAGCCGACCCCGTCGACCGTGCTCGTGGCAGAGTCTTGGGGGTACGGCCGAACCGTTGGAGGAGCGAATCATGGGGCGAGTGACCGTGCGGCGGCGCGTCCTGCGCGTGCGGGAAGGAGAAGCCTCCTACCGCCCGGACACGCTGGCCGCCGAGGAGCCGATGGAGATCCGCGTCGGCGGACGCCCCCTGACCGTGACGATGCGGACCCCCGGCGACGACTTCGACCTCGCCGTCGGATTCCTCGTGAGCGAGGGCGTGGTGCATTCCGCGGAGGACGTGGCCGGAATCCGCTACTGCGCCGGCGCCACCGCCGACGGGAGCAACACCTACAACGTGGTCGACATCGGCCTCGCCCCCGGCGTGGCCGCTCCCGACGCGTCACTGGAGCGGAACTTCTACACGACCTCGTCGTGCGGCCTGTGCGGCAAGGCCAGCCTGGACGCGGTCCGCACCACCGCCGCCTGGACCGTCGCCGAAGACCCCCTGCGGATCAGCACCGACACCCTCGCGGCGCTCCCCGACAAGCTACGGGCGGCCCAGCGCGTCTTCGACACCACCGGCGGCCTCCACGCCGCCGCGCTCTTCGCGCCCACCGGCGAACTCCTCTGCCTCCGCGAGGACGTCGGCCGCCACAACGCCGTCGACAAGGTCGTCGGCCACGCCCTCCGCGAGGGACACCTGCCCCTCCGCGGCACCGTCCTCATGGTCAGCGGCCGCGCCTCCTTCGAACTCGTGCAGAAGGCCGTCATGGCCGGCATCCCCGTCCTCGCCGCCGTCTCGGCCCCCTCCTCTCTCGCCGTCGACCTCGCGGCCGAAACCGGACTCACCCTCGTCGGCTTCCTCCGCGGCGCCTCCATGAACGTCTACACCCACGACGACCGCCTCGACACCGCATAGGCCCCTGGCATGTACGCCGTCATCCGGCGGGGTACATTTCCGTGTTACGGCGCGTCGAGCGGGGGGTCCCAGCTCCGCGCCGCACATCGGAGGGAACGAATGCGCATATCTCTGCACCGACGCATGGCCACGGCGGCCATGGCGCTCGGTCTCACCACGCTCGGCGTCCTCGGCGCGGGCGCGGCCCCCGCTCAGGCGGCACCAGCCGACTGCCCGGTGGGCTACTACTGTGCCTGGAAGACCGAGAACGCCACGGGCACGATGTTCAAGACGAACAAGTCCCTGGCGACCCTGGGCACGTGGAACAACACGTTCAGGTCCCAGATCAACCGCACCTCGAAGATCGCCTGCCTCTACGACCTGGCGAACTACGAGCTCGGCACCCACTGGTCGCTCGACCCGAACCAGGACCCCCGCCACGGCTACGACATCGACGTGAACCCGACCACGAGCTCGGTGGAGCTCGTCGCCACGGAGCGCGAGTGCGGCGGCGACGCCTACCCGACGTGGTACGCGGAGACGTCGCCGAAGGCGGCCGGGTTCGGCGACCTGAACGGCGACCGAAAGGCGGACGTCCTCGTCCGCGACCGCGTGGGCCGGCTCTGGTACCTGCCCGGCGACTTCACCGGCAAGCTCGTGGGCTCCGGCGGCTGGAACACCCTGAACGCCATCGTCCGGCACGGCGACTTCAGCCGTGACGGCAAGGAGGACGTCATCGCCCGCGAGGCGTCCACGGGCAAGCTCTGGCTGTACCCCGGCACGGGCACGGGCTCGCTCGGGGCCCGCAAGCTGATCGGCGCCGGCGGCTGGAACACCATGTCCAGGATCGCCGCCGTCGGCGACCTCTCCCGCGACGGCCGCGCCGACCTCCTCACCGTGGAGAAGTCCACGGGCAAGCTGTGGCTGTACCCCGGTACGGCCGCCGGCGGGCTCGGCGCGCGCAAGCTGATCGGCTCCGGTGGCTGGAACACCATGAACGCCCTGAGCGGACCCGGCGACATGAACAGCGACGGTCGCGTCGACCTGATCGCCCGCGAGGCGTCGACCGGCAAGCTGTGGCTGTACCCCGGTACGGCCACGGGCACCCTCGGGGCCCGCAAGCTGATCGGCTCCGGCGGCTGGAACATGATGGGCACGTTCCTCTCCGTCGGCGACTTCACCGGCGACGGCAAGGTCGATCTGGCGACGATCGCCAACGACCCCCGGCTGACGCCCGAACACCAGGGCGAGCTGCGCTTCTACCGAGGCCTCGGTACGGGCGCCCTGGCGGCCGACTCCCAGATCGACGGCAACTGGTGGGGCCTGAACGGCGCTTTCTGACGGACCGGACACCCGGAGGGCCTCCCTCCCGGCTTCGCCTCCTCCGGGAGGGGAAGCCGGGAGCGGGCTACCGCCAGTCGTCCCAGGGCGGCGGCTCCTCCATCCCGTCCAGGTCGTAGGGCGGCTCCTCGTCGTACGGCGCCGCGGACTCCGAAGCCGCGGGTACGGGCTCGGCAGCGGCGACGCCTGACGAGTGCGTGGCGGTGGGCGCGGCGGCGGGCGCGGGCTCGGGACCAGCGGTGGCACCGCACTCCGCCAAGGCAGCCAGGACGCCCTCGGCGTACTTGGTGAGCTTGGCCTCGCCGACGCCACCGACGGTGCCGAGTTCCTCGACCGTGGTGGGCAACCGCGTCGCGACCTCCCGCAGTGTGGCGTCGTGGAAGACGACGTACGCCGGTACGCCCTGCTCGCGTGCCGTCGCGGCCCGCCAGGCGCGGAGGGCCTCGAAGACCGGCACGGCGGCCGCCGGCAGGTCGACCGGCACCCGGGCGCCCTTCCCGGAGCGCCCCCCGGACTCCTTGCGGGCGGGGGCGGCCTGCGCCTTCTCCTTGCGCATCGTGACGGTGCGGCTCCCGCCGAGCACCTCGCCGCTGTCCTCGGTGAGCACGAGCGTCCCGTAGTCGCCCTCCACCGCCAGGAGCCGCAGTGCGAGCAGCTGACGGACGACCCCGCGCCACTCCGCCGTACCCAGGTCGGCGCCGACGCCGAACACCGAGAGGGCGTCGTGGTCGAACTGGATGACCTTGGCGGTCTTCTTGCCCTGGAGGATGTCGATGATCTGTCCGGCGCCGAACTTCTGGCGCCGCTCCTTGGCGAGGCGCCACACGGTGGAGAGCAGCTTCTGCGCCGCGACGGTGCCGTCCCAGGACTCGGCCGGCGTCAGACAGGTGTCGCAGTTGCCGCAGGGCTCGCCCGTCTGCCCGAAGTACGCGAGGAGCCGTACGCGGCGGCAGTCGACCGTCTCGCAGAGCGCGAGCATGGCGTCCAGGTGCATGGCGAGTGCGCGCCGGTGCTGCTCGTCGCCCTCGGAGCCGTCGATGAGCTTGCGCTGCTGGACCACGTCCTGGAGGCCGTACGCCAGCCATGCCGTCGCCGGTTCGCCGTCACGTCCGGCGCGGCCGGTCTCCTGGTAGTAGCCCTCGACCGACTTCGGCAGGTCGAGGTGGGCCACGAAGCGCACGTCCGGCTTGTCGATGCCCATGCCGAAGGCGATCGTCGCCACCACGACGACCCCGTCCTCGCGCAGGAAGCGGGCCTGGTTCGCCGCGCGCGTACGGGCGTCCATGCCGGCGTGGTACGGCACGGCGTCGATGCCGTGCTCCACGAGGAGGGCCGCGGTCTTCTCCACCGAGGCGCGGGAGAGGCAGTAGACGACTCCGGCGTCCCCGTCGTGCTCGGTCCGGATCAGTTCGAGCAGCTGCTTGTGCGGGCTGTTCTTCGGGACGATGCGGTACTGGATGTTCGGCCGGTCGAAGCCGGCGACGAAGTGCCGGGCGTCCTCGAGGCCGAGCCGCGCCGCGATCTCCTTGTGCGTGGCCTCGGTGGCCGTCGCGGTCAGCGCGATGCGCGGCACCTTGGGCCAGCGCTCGTGCAGCATGGACAGCGCGAGGTAGTCGGGGCGGAAGTCGTGGCCCCACTGGGCGACGCAGTGCGCCTCGTCGATCGCGAACAGCGACACCTTGCCCCGGTCGAGCAGCCGCTGGGTGCCCTCGGTGCGGAGGCGCTCGGGGGCCAGGTAGAGCAGGTCGAGCTCGTCGGCGAGGAAGGCCTGCTCGACGGCCTGGCGCTCGTACGGATCCTGCGTCGAATTGAGGAATCCGGCCCGCACCCCGAGGGCCCTGAGCGCGTCCACCTGGTCCTGCATCAGGGCGATGAGCGGCGAGATCACGACGCCTGTGCCGTCTCTGACCAGGGCCGGGATCTGGTAGCACAGCGACTTGCCGCCGCCGGTCGGCATCAGCACGAGGGCGTCGCCGCCGCCGACGACCTGCTCGATGATCTCCTGCTGCTCCCCTCGGAAGGAGCTGTAGCCGAAGACGCGGTGGAGGGCGCCCGCTGCCTCGGAGATCTCGGCGGAATCGTCGGTAAGGACCATTCACCCACCCTATCGGCCGACACGGACACCCTCGGCGCCTCCGCGGGAACCTGTGGACAACCGGAACCTGTGGACAACTCTCCGGGCGGCAGGTCACCCTCTGAGGCAACGTGCGGGGCCAACCCCGCGTCCTTCCGGACAGGGACGCGTCGGCCGACACGACACCCCGGCCCCACGGAAGAGGACACACCATGAGCGACAAGGCCCGCACTCTCTTCGACGCGCTCGACCTCGACCACGACGGGACGCTGACCCGCGCCGAGGTGATCAGCGCCCTGCTGGCCAAGGGCCCGACCCTCGCCGCGCAGGGAGTGATCCCCGCCTGGGGCGTGGGGAACGCCGACGACTCCTCGGCCCTGTTCGACGCGGCCGACCAGAACGGCGACCGCGTCCTGTCGTTCGAGGAGTTCGCCGCCCTGGTCGACCGCCGCTTCGGCTGGTGACCCGGGGACGCCGTGCACCACCGCCCGCTCACCTGCCCGGGAGCGTGTACGTATTGACCGGAGCGGCACCTCAGGGGCTACAGTCCTAAAAACTTGCGCCGCTAGTTTAAGGCCTTCGCCACCCCTTGGAGCCGTGACCATGCGCCCCGTGTACTTCGCCGCCGCCAGACGCACCCCGATCGGCCGCCTCCGTGGCGCCCTCTCCGGCGTCCGGCCCGACGACCTCGCCGCGACCGCCGTCCGCGCGGTCCTGGACACGGTGCCGGCGCTCGACCCGGCGCGGATCGACGACGTCTACTGGGGCGCCGCCAACCAGTCCGGCGAGGACAACCGCAACGTGGCCAGGATGGCGGTGCTGCTCGCCGGACTCCCGGACACCGTCCCCGGCGCCACCCTCAACCGGCTCTGCGCCTCCGGCCTGGAGGCGGTCACCACCGCCGCCCGCGCCATCGCGTCCGGCGAGGCCGACATCGTGCTGGCCGGCGGCTCGGAGTCGATGAGCCGCGCCCCCTTCGTCCTCCCCCGGGCCGAACAGGCGCTCCCCCACCACCAGACGATCCACGACACCAAGCTCGGCTGGCGGATGACCAACCCCCGGATGGCGGAGCTCCACGGGGTGCTGTCCATGGGCGAGACGGCCGAGGAGGTCGCCGCCCGGTACGGCGTCAGCCGCGAGGACCAGGACGCCTTCGCCCTGCGCAGCCACCGGCTCGCCGCCGCGGCCCGCAAGGACGGCCTGTTCGACGCCGAGACCGTCCCCGTCACCCTCCCGGACGGCACCGTCGTCACCCACGACGAGTCGATCAGGCCCGACACCACCGCGGAGAAGCTGGCCGCCCTCAAGCCGGTCTTCCGGCCCGACGGCACCGTGACCGCCGGCAACGCCTCACCGATGAACGACGGCGCCGCCGCGCTGCTGCTCGTCACCGAGGACGTCCTCCACGAGCTGGGCCTCGAGCCGCTCGGCCGCTACGTGGCCGGCGCCAGCGCCGGCGTCCACCCGGACGTCATGGGCATCGGCCCGGTCCCCGCCGTGCGGCGGGTGCTCGCCCGGACGGGCCGCGCCCTCACGGACATCGACACCGCCGAGTTCAACGAGGCCTTCGCCGCCCAGGCCCTGGCCTGCGTCCGCGAGCTCGGCATCGACCCCGACCGGGTCAACCCCCAGGGCGGCGCGATCGCCCTCGGCCACCCGCTGGGCGGCTCCGGCGCCCGCCTGCTCACCACCCTCCTCCACCGCATGCACCGCACCGGCGACCGCCACGGCCTCGCCACCATGTGCGTCGGCGTCGGCCAGGGCACCGCCGTCCTGGTCGACCGGGACTGAACGGCCCCGCCCCTGCGGTGTGACGGGGCTCACGCACCCTCTTCGGGATCGCTGTAGACCGTCGAGGCCCTGCCAGGCGTATGCCCGGTGAAGCGAGAGACCCGGGAGTTGCCGTTGACCGTCGAAGAGTTCGAAGCGTTCTACGTCCAGGCGGTCGGGCGGCTCACCGGGCAGCTCTACGTCATGCTCGGCGACCTGCAGGAGGCTGAAGACGTTGTCCAGGAAGCGTTCATCAAGGGCTGGAACCGGCGACGGCAGCTCGACCGCGACGGCGGACCGGAGGCGTGGGTCCGGAAGGTCGCCTGGCGTCTGGCCGTGAGCCGATGGCGCTTTCGGCGCCGTACGGCCGAGGCCTGGAGCCGCCGAGCGGCCCCGGCCGACATGCCAGGCCCTGGGCCGGAGCACGTGGTGCTGGTCGAGGCACTGCGCACGCTTCCGGCCCAGCAGCGGCGCACCATCGCCCTCCACTACCTGTGCGACCTCACCGTCGAGCAGATCACGGGCGAGACCGGGCTGTCCGCCAGCACGGTCAAGACCCACCTCGGCCGCGGGCGCGCCGCCCTGGCCGACCGGCTGCGGGACAACGTGCAGGAGGCTCCCGGTGCATGACGACATCGACGACCCGTCCCTGAGGAACCTGTTCCGGGCAGCCGCCGATCACGGCCGACGGCACGCCGCGCCCCTGCCCGTCGCGCAGGTCGTCGAGCGGGGCAGGCGATCCCACCGGCGTCGCGTGACCCTCGCCCTGGTCACGGCGAGCGCCGTCGCCGCCCTCGGCGTGGTCACGGCGGTCGGACTCGTGCCCGCGGACCCCGGCCCCACCCTGCCGGCGACCAGTCCTTCCCCACCTCAGCCGGGATCCACCACGACTCCCCCGGGGCCCCGGCCCACGGAGACGGAGGCGGACCGCTCGTTCCCGCCCACGACCCCGGGCACGACGACCCTCCACAGCTGACACCTCGCGCCCCCGCTTCCGGACGACCCACACGTGTGGCGCCGCCCGGCCCTTCCCCGTACCCACGGAGAGACCTCACCCATGCCTGTCACGGCACCCGCCTCCCCGAGGCATGCCCCCGTAGGGGCGGACCCCGCAGCACCCCGCGGGGAGACGCTGCCCGGACCCGCCCTGTCCCGTCTGCGGCCGGTCGACCGCGAGGTCCTGGGGCTGTACCTGCTGACAAGAGCGGCCCTCTGGACGACCGCGTACTGCACCCGCTGGCTGTTCCCCTCCGACGGCGACGCCCGAGCGCCCGAGCCGGTGCTCGCGTCCTTCGAGCGCTGGGACTGGGGGCACTTCCTCCACATAGCCCGGGACGGCTACTTCCCCGGCGAGGACGGAACCGGCCCCGGCCCCGGCCCCGGCCACGGGGACAACAGGGAGGCCTTCTTCCCCGGCTTCCCGCTGCTCCTGCGGGCGGTGCACACCGTGGTCGCCGACTGGACCGTCGCCGGTCTGCTCATCTCCTTCGTCGCCGGCGCGGTCGCCGTGGTGGCGCTGGCCCGGATCGCCGAACTCCACCTGCCCGGCGCGCACGCGGGAAGACGCGCCGCCCTGTTCCTCCTGCTGTCCCCCTGCGCGGTCTTCCTCGCCGCCGGATACAGCGAGGCCCTTTTCCTGGCTTTCGCCCTGCCCGCGTGGCTCGCCGCCCAGCGGCACCGCTGGCCGCTCGCCGCACTCCTCGCCGCCGGTGCCACGACCGTCCGCATCAGCGGTCTCTTCCTCGCCGCCGCCCTCGCCGTCCACTTCCTCATGACCGTACGCACGCGGCGGCGGCGCGCGGCACTCCTCGCGCTGCCGGCACTGCCGGCGCTCCTCTACTTCTGGTACCTGTACGAGCGGACCGGCGACTGGACGGCGTGGAAGCACGCCCAGGAGCGCGGCTGGTACCGCCACTTCCGCGCCCCCTGGGAAGCCTGGGCCCAGACCTGGCACGAGGCCTTCGCCCACACCCAGGCCACCGGCTACGCCGCCCTCTTCCAGGCGGACCTCGCCGCCATGGTCCTCGGCCTGGTGCTCCTGGCCCTTCTCGTCCGCCGGCGCCGCTGGCCGGAAGCCGTGTACATCGCGCTGACGCTGTGGGCGCTCGGCACCTCGTACTGGTACATGTCCGTCGCCCGCAGCACCCTGCTGTGGTGGCCCCTGTGGATCGGCCTCGCCGTCGGGACCCTGCGCGGCAGAACGACGACGACGGTGTACGTCTGCCTGGTCGCCCCCCTGAGCACGGTCCTCACCCTCACCTTCCTGACGGGCCGCTGGGCCGGCTGACGGGACATCCCCGCAGGTTCAGACCGGCTGATGCGACACAGCCGCAGAGGCCGTCACCTCCCGCCGATCGAGCTTCTCCGCCACGCGGTCGCGGAGAAGCTCGTACTCCTGACGAAGCCTGCGCCATTCGGTCACGGGCGGGCGGGCGATCACGACGCCTCCCGTGACGGTCTCCTCCGGCCCGAACTGCTCGCGGGTGAGGTCGATCTCGACACCCATGCCCAAGCGGTTCCACCAGTGGTAGTCCACCCGCTCCCCGTCGACGTGGACCTCCCCCCGGATCAACTCACCTCCCGACAAGTCGTTGAGCACCATCCTGCCAGCGGGCACTGACGACGCCCCGGCCGTGACCGGACTCGGCGACAACAGAGGCGCGGTCGGACCGGACGAGGGAGAGGTCGCGTTGATCAACTGCGATGGCTCATGACAAGGTGTTCGCACTTGCATTCCGCGAACAGACGTACGCACGGGGGAATTTCCATCATGGCAGTCACGGTGCCGGACTGGGCGGACACACTGCTCGACCTGGTGGGGGTCAACTGGCCCAACGTCGACGAGGACGCCTACCGGGAGATGGCGGACGCGCTCCGGGAGTTCGCGGACGACCTCGCCGACGACGGCCAGCTCGCCAACAACCATATGGAGCGTCTGCTGTCGTCGGGCCACGGCGAGGCGATGGACGCGCTGAACGAGCACTGGGGCAAGGTCAAGGGCAAGCACCTCAACGACATGGTGTCCGCGGCCCGGACGATCGCGGGCGCGCTGGACATGGCGGCCGGTGCGATCGAGGCCATGAAGTGGAAGGCGGTCGCGGAGCTCGGGGTCCTGGCGGGCCAGACCGGCCTGGCCATGGCGCTGATCCCGGTGACCGGTGGCCTGTCGGCACTGCTGGGTGCCGGTGCGATCGCCTTTACGAAGAAGCAGCTGCTGAAGTTCATCACGGGCGCGATGGAGGAGGCGGTCGGTCACATCGTCGGTGTGATGACCGAGC
This sequence comes from Streptomyces sp. NPDC002773, assembly GCF_040295605.1. Classification (NCBI taxonomy): domain Bacteria; kingdom Bacillati; phylum Actinomycetota; class Actinomycetes; order Kitasatosporales; family Streptomycetaceae; genus Streptomyces; species Streptomyces sp. NPDC002773. The sequence goes on along the minus strand of NZ_JBEOVO010000003.1, from coordinate 322,329 downwards.
CGGCCGTGGCGGCGCTGGAGAACATGGCCGCGGACCTGGTGGTCCAGGTCAGCATGGACGCCCTGGGTGTCCAGAACGGTGTGGACCTCGACCAGACGAAGCAGGCCGGGAAAGAGGGTCTGAACCTCGCCTCCGCCGGAAGCGGCGCCGGAGGCGGAGGCGGAGGCGCCAAGGGCAAGGGCTTCCACATCGAGCACGACGAGCACGACAACGCCGGCACGAAGCTGAGCGGCGTGAGCGTCGGCATCCACGGCAAGACCACCGGCAAGCTCACCAAGGCGAAGTCCGCGCAGGGCCGTAACAAGGGCCGCGACGACATCGCCAACGCCCTCGACCCCGTCATCGAGAAGGCCATGGGCGCCCTCGTGAAGTCCGCCAAGACCATGGGCGACCACGTCGGCGAAACCCTCCCCAACGCCGTCAAGCGCATATCCAAGGATCACAAGAGCAACGACGACGCCGTCCGCGACCGCCTCGCCCGCGAACGCAAGGACGACGACGGCAAGGGCAAGGACTCCACCGGACACGGGAAGGGCGGCAAGGGGCCCGGCTCCGACACGCGCGCCAGGCCGGAGCCTCTCAAGGACAGCACGTCCGACCCCCGCGGCAAGAGCATCGAGATGCGCGACCGCACCTGCGAAGGCGACCCCGTCGACATCGCCTCCGGTGAGATGACGATGGAGCAGGTCGACCTGTCCTTGGCGGGCGTCCTGCCGCTGCTCCTGCGGCGCACCCATCTGTCGACGTACCGCTACGGCCACTGGTTCGGTCCCAGTTGGGCCTCGACCCTCGACGAGCGGCTCGAACCGGCCCCGTCCGGGCAGGGCGCCTTCTGGGCGCGCGAGGACGGATCGGTCCTGTGGTTCCCGGCGCTCCCCGCGCCCGGTGCGGCGGACCCGGTCCTTCCCGTGGAGGGTCCCCGCGTGGCCCTCCGGCACGGCGACCAGGACGATGCCGTGACCACGTACCGCGTCACCGACCCGCGCACCGGAGTGATCCGCACCTTCGCCGGAAGCCCGTACCACGAGTCCTCGGCGTACTGGCTCACCGAGATCGAGGACCGCGGCGGCAACCGGATCACCATCAGCCGGCGGGGCGACGGCGCGCCCACCGCCGTGTCCCACTCCGGCGGATACCTGGCGACGCTCGCGTCCGAGGACGGCAGGCTGCGGGAACTCGCCCTCCGCACGCCCGACGGCCCCCGGACCGTGATGCGCTACGGCTACGACGAGTCGGGCCGGCTCACCCAGGTCATCAACTCCTCCGACCTGCCGATGCGGTTCGGCTACGACCCGGACGGCCGCATCACCTCGTGGACGGACCGGAACGGCTCCACGTTCCGGTACGAGTACGACGTCGAGGGCAGGGTCGCCCGTACGATCGGCCCGAACGGCTATCTGTCGTCGACGTTCGCGTACGACGTCCACCCCTCCACCGGCGACCGGATCACCCGGTTCACGGACTCCACCGGCGGGTCCAAGGTCTACGTCCTCGACGACCGCCTCCGCGTCCTCTCCGTGACAGACCAGTCCGGCGGCACCGTCCGCCAGACGTGGGACCGCCATGACCGGCTGGCCACCCGCACCGACCCGGCCGGGCGGACCACGGCGTACACCTACGACGAGCGCGGCAACCTCACCGGCGTCGCGCACCCGGACGGCAGCTCGGCCGGGGTCGAGTACAACGAGCTGAACCAGATCACGGTCGTCACCGGCCCGGACGGTTCGGTGTCCCGGCAGGAGTACGACGAGAACGGCAACCCGGCCCTGTTCACCCGCCCCAACGGGACGACGACCAGACTCAGTTACGACTCCCGCGGCCGACTCACCGGGGTCGACGACTCGCTGGGCGCCGTGGACCGGGTGGAGAACGACCCTGCGGGTCTCCCGCTCGCGGTGCGCGGTCAGCACGGCGGGGTCACCCGTTACCTCCGCGACGCGTTCGGCCGGCCCGTGCGGATCACCGACCCGCAGGGCCGCAGCACCGAACTGGAGTGGACCGTCGAGGGCCGGCTCGCCCGACGTACCGAACCGGACGGGGCCACGCAGACCTGGGCGTACGACGGCGAGGGCAACTGTGTCCTGCACATCGACGCGATGGGCGGCGAGACCCGCTTCGAGTACACCCACTTCGACCTGGTGAGCGCCAGGACGACACCGGACGGGGCGCGCCACGAGTTCACGCACGACACCGAACTGCGCCTGACGCACGTCACGAACCCGCAGGGCCTCACCTGGTCCTACAGCTACGACCGTGCCGGTCTGCTGACCGCCGAGACCGACTTCGACGGGCGCACCCTCGGCTACACGTACGACGGGTTCGGGCGGCTCGCCTCACGGACCAACGGGGCGGGGCAGACGGTCCGTTACGTGCGGGATGCCGGCGGCCGGCTCGTCGCGAAGGACGCCGAAGGGGCGGTCACCCGCTTCCGCTACGACGCCCTGGGCCGTCTGGCCGGTGCCATCGGCCCCGACTCCGAGTTGTCGTACGTCCGCGACGTCTCGGGCCGGGTGCTGGAGGAGACGGTCGACGGCCGGACGCTGACCCGCGCGTACGACGCGGCGGGGCGCACTGTGCGGCGCACCACGCCGTCCGGGGCGGTCAGCTCCTGGTCCTACCCGGCCGGCTCCACCGCGCGCCTGGACGCCTCGGGGTACCGGGTCGACTTCGAGTTCGACGCGTCCGGTCTTGAGACCACGCGGCGCGTCGGCGCCACGCTCACCATCGACCACGCCTATGACGCCGTGGGCCGCCTCACCGGCCAGCACGTCCGGACGGCCGAAGCCGGGCTCGTCCAGCAGCGCGCGTACACCTACCGTCCAGACGGCCACCTCACCGCCGTCGACGATCGTCTGGCCGGTCACCGGCAGTTCGAACTGACCGCACAGGGCCGGGTCACCGGCCTCAGGGCCGAGAACTGGACGGAGCGGTACGCCTACGACGAGGCCGGCAACCAGACGCACGCCTCCTGGCCCGGCGCGGGAACGGCCGATGGCGCCCGGGAGTACAGCGGCACCCGCATCGTCCGCGCCGGCGCGATCCGCTACGAGCACGACGCCCAGGGCCGGGTGGTGCTGCGGCAGAAGGCCCGCCTCTCCCGCAAGCCGGACACCTGGCGTTACGACTGGGACGCCGAGGACCGGCTGATCGCCGTCACCACCCCGGACGGCACACGCTGGCGGTATCTGTACGACGCGCTGGGCCGGCGCGTCGCCAAGCGGCGCCTCGCGGACGACGGGGTCACCGTCGTCGAGGAGACGCTGTTCACCTGGGACGGCGACACCCTCTGCGAGCAGTCGACCCGCGCTCCGGGCGCACCGGAGAGCGTCGCGATCACCTGGGACCACGACGGCTCCAAGCCGCTCACCCAGGTCGAACGCCGGTTCCTGGACAGCGCGGAGGTCGACCGCCGCTTCTTCGCGATCGTCACGGATCTGGTCGGCACTCCCCGCGAACTCGTCGACGAGTCCGGCGGCATCGCCTGGCGCACCCGCGCGACCCTGTGGGGAACCACCACCTGGAACCGGGACGCGACGGCGTACACCCCGCTGCGCTTCCCCGGCCAGTACTTCGACCCGGAGTCCCAGCTCCACTACAACCGCCACCGCCACTACGACCCCGCGTCGGGCCGTTACGTCTCCCCGGACCCGCTCGGCCTCGTACCGGCGCCGAACTCGGTGTCGTACGTGGAGAATCCGACCAGGTGGATCGACCCGCTGGGCCTGGCAGGATGCCCGCACCGGGGCGCGGACAAGCCCCGGCACAGCGTCGTCCTCGGGCCGAACCGGCCGCCCACCCACGCGTCGAACGAATTGGCCCGGTATCTGCGCAACGACCCCGACGACCCGGATCACGACCCCGAGCGCGAGAGGGATCCGGGGGCCCACACGTACAACGGCAACGACTACGCGTACGGCACGCCGCCGGACTGGATGACCAATGTCTCCGGCGCGGTCGCCGACCGGGGGACGAGGCTGTCCATCACGCTCGACGGGATGCCGAACAGCCGTGGCGAGGTGGGGAATTGGAACACGCCGGAAACCATCGTGGAGGCCTTCCGGGAGGCCGCGGTCTTCGGCTCCCAGTTCAACATGAGCCACGAGGACAACTACCCGCCCGCCGGTGTGGGCGGAACCGCGTGGGAGATGAGTGTGGTCGCCCGTGCCGTGCGGCAGTACGACGGGGACGCGGCCTGGGGGGAGCCGGACGAGGAGCGTCTCGGCCGCCCCTGGGAGGAGATCGACTGGTACTCGAACAATGAGAGGATCGAGGTTCCCAAGCCGGATATCCCGGAAATCCAGCCCGACCTTTCGAAGCTTCCGAAGCACATGAGATGAGAGCGGAGAGATGACGGACGACGCCGACACGCGGAGTGCCGCGGAGATCGTGGCCGAGGAGTGGCGCTTGCTCCTCGACGGAGGCCAGGACCTGATCGACACGGAGACCGTCCGCGCGGCTCACGCGCGGCCGCGGCTGCGGCAGCTCTTCCCTCTGGTCAGTCATGGAGTCATGTACTTCAGCAGCTGCACCGGGATGCCGGCCGCCCACGTCGGCGGGCAGGTCCATCCGCGGGGTGCCGACGGGCGGTACCGGGTGGCCGGCCCCAAGGGCGTGGGGACCCTCGGCAGGGCGGAGACCCTGGAGGAGGCGTTCGCCCTGGTCGTCGGCAACCTCCCGGAGGAGTGCGGGCCGGCCGCGCTCGGAGGCGCGGGCCGCGTCTGACCGCGGGGCCGAGGTGCGCCCGGCCCCGAAAACGATCGAGGGGCCGCTTCAGATCACTCTGAAGCGGCCCCTCGATCTACGACTCTTTCGAGTCGGGACGACAGGATTTGAACCTGCGACCCCTTGACCCCCAGTCAAGTGCGCTACCAAGCTGCGCCACGTCCCGTTACCCGCCTGACCTGGGGTTTCCCCCGGCTGAGCGCGCATGAGAACAATACCGCACTTTCCCTGGTGGTCACGAACCCTTTCCCGGCGCCCGGAAAGGGGCGCGCGCCGGGTACCGGACGTTCACTCTCCGTGACGCGCCTTCACGCCGGGGGGTGCGCCCGCGCGCCCGCCTCGGCGGGCCCGGAAGGGCGTGCGGGAGGTCGTGAGGGCGTTCCACCTGGGCAGGAAGAGGGCGTGCGGATTCCGGAATCGAGGGTTCCTTGGGGACGAAGGTGCTCATGTGGTGATCCGGACGCTCTCATGGCCATATGACCGCCGGTTCGTTGCCGTTGGCATGTGGCAGAAAGATGCCCACGGGGAATGGACTGCGGATCGGGCCGAGCAGGCCAAGACCACGCGAAACACAGTCAGTATCAATCGTCAACCGCTCGGGTTTCGGACAAATCTCGTGGCGATATTGATCCGTCCCGGAAAGATCAACACCATGAAGTGGTCGGCCTGTTCGGGACGGGACCACTGCCGATGCACCACCTGGTCGGACAACCGATCAGGCGTTTCGCAGGGGAGGGACTCGTAATGGACGGCTACTTCAGCAGTCGACTGCATCATCAGCTCAGGGAGACGGTCCGTGACTTCGCAGAGCGTGAGGTTCGGCCACGGATAGCCGAGATGGAGGCGTCCCGCACGGTCCACCACGAACTGTCACGGCTGATCGCCGAGCAGGGCTGGCTGGGCGCGACTATCGGCCAGGAGTACGGCGGCATGGGCGCGGGCCATCTGGCCAAGACCATCATCATCGAGGAGCTGTCCCGGGTCAGCGGCGCCATGGGTGCCATGGTCCAGGCCTCTCAGCTGGGCACCGCCAAGATCGTCCACTTCGGCAGCGACGAGCAGCGGAAGACCTGGCTCCCGGCGATCGCCGCCGGTGAGTGCCTGCCCACCATCGCGGTCACCGAGCCCGAGTCCGGCGGACACGTCCTCGGTATGAGCGCCAGCGCGGTGCGCGACGGTGACGACTACGTCCTCAACGGCAGCAAGGTCTTCGTCGGCAACAGCCACGTAGGCGATCTGCACGGCGTCGTGGTCAGGACCGGTCCCGGTTCGAAGGGACTCACGGCCTTCCTGGTCGAATCCGATCGCCCGGGGTTCAGGACCGGTCCCCAGCAGCAGGCCATGGGACTCCACGGTTTCAGCTTCGGCGAGCTGATCTTCGAGAACTGCCGGGTTCCGGCCTCGAACCGACTCGGCGACGAGGGCGACGGCCTCTCCGTCGCGTACTCCTCCAGCGTGCTCTACGGCCGGGCCAACCTGACCGCGGTCTCGCTCGGCATCCACCAGGCGATCCTCGAGGAGACCACCCGGTTCGCCTCCGAGCGCATCCGGTACGGCAAGCCGCTCCACGACCTGCCCACGGTCAAGCTGAAGCTGGGCCAGATGCAGTCCCGGCTGATGACCGCCCGGCTCGCCGCGTACCACGCCGTGCACCTGCTCGACCAGGGTCTTTCCTGCGACGCCGAGCTGATGAACGCCAAGCTCGTCAACGTCGAGTCGGCGATCGACTCCGGCCGCAACGCCATGGAGATCCACGCCGCCGCCGGTCTCTTCACGGACCGGGCCATCGAGCGGTACCTCCGGGACGCGCACCACATCTTCGCCCCGGCCGGCACCTCCGACATCCAGCTGCTGCGCCTGGCCGAGGTCGCCCTCGGCCAGGACAAGGGCAGCTGGTCGGAGCGGCTCTCCGAGCTGGTCCGCACGCCGGAACTGGAGCCGGTGCACGCCTGACACCCGTGCGCGCCCGGCACCCGGGCCCGACATCCGTGGAACGCCGGGAGCCCCGGTACGGCGTCGGCCGTACCGGGGCTCCCGGCATCTCGGGTGGAACCGGTCAGAACATGCCGTCCTCACGGCGGTGGATCTGCTCCATCAGCTCGGCGGCCATCGCCTTGATCGTCTCGAGTCCGGCGCGCCCCCACGGCCGGACGTCGGTGTCGACGACGCAGATGGTGCCGAGGGCCACTCCGGTGCGGTCGATCAGCGGCGCCCCCATGTAGGAGCGGATGCCGATCTCGTCCACGACCGGGTTCCCCGCGAAGCGCGGGTAGTCGCAGACGTCCTCGAGGACGAGTGCCTTGCGCCGCACGACGACGTGCGGGCAGTAGCCGTGGTCGCGGGCCATGAACCGGCCGACGCCGCCGGCGCCCGCGGCGGCCGCGCCCAGGTCGCTGCCCGAGTGGGTGCCCTCGGGGGTGTGCAGGCCGGCGAAGAACTGCCGGTTCTCGTCGATGAAGTTGACCATCGAGAACGGGGCCCCGGTCACGTCGGCGAGGCGGTGGGCGAACTCGTCGAACGCCGGCTCCGGCCGCTCCCCGAGACCGAGTTCACGCAGCCGCTGCACACGGGCGGGCGCGTCCTTGTCGACGGGGGTCAGCAGGAGGTGACCGGTCGGGTCGTACGTCATGGCGTGGCTCCATAGCTCGGCACGGTGGCCGGGATGGTGGTGAGGAGATGCTGGACGAGGGTCAGCAGGGTGCGGATGCCGGAGCTGGAGATCCGGGCGTCGCAGAGGACGACCGGCACCTCCGGCTTGAGGTCGAGCGCGGCCCGTACCTCGTCCGGTTCGTAGCGGTAGGAGCCGTCGAACTCGTTGACCGCCACGACGAACCGGATGCCCCGCCGCTCGAAGAAGTCCACGGCGGAGAAGCACTCCTGGAGCCTGCGGGTGTCGGCGAGGACGACCGCCCCGAGCGCGCCCTCGGAGAGTTCGTCCCACATGAACCAGAAACGTTCCTGGCCCGGGGTGCCGAAGAGGTAGAGCACATTGCGGTCGTCGAGCGTGATGCGGCCGAAGTCCATGGCGACGGTGGTCGTGGTCTTGGACTCCACGCCCTCCAGGCTGTCGGTGGCCGCGCTGACCGAGGTCAGCAGCTCCTCGGTGCTCAGCGGTTCGATCTCGCTGACGGCGCCCACGAGGGTCGTCTTGCCCACCCCGAATCCTCCCGCCACGAGGATCTTGAGCGCGGTGGGGAAGGGGTCGGCGGCGAAACTGTCGTGGCGCTCAGAGCCGTTGTCGTAGGCCATCGAGCACTGCCTCCAGCAAGGAACGGTCGGTTGGGTTGGCGTGGAACCGGGGGGCGCGGGCGGTGAGCGCCCCGCAGTCCACGAGGTCGGAAAGCAGGACCTTGGTCACCACGGCCGGGAGCCGTAAGTGCGCCGCGATCTCGGCCACCGAGGTGGGCCCGTCGCACAGCCCGAGGGCCAGGCTGTGCTCGGGGCCCATGTGCGCCTGGGGTGACGATCCGGTCGCCATCACCATCGACAGCAGGTCCAGGGCGGTGGTCGGCTTGGTCCGGCCACCGCTGACGGTGTACGGGCGGATCAGCCGGCCGGCCGCGTCGTCGAGCCAGGGGCCTTCCTGAGGGGACGTCACGTTCACTGCCCGATGCCACCCACCGCTCCGGCGGCCTGCCGGGCGGGGGTGACCAGGTACGGCCGGACGCTCTTGACGAGCATCGCCATCTCGTACCCGAGGACCGCGGCGTCCGCCTCCCGCCCGGCGAGGACCGCCAGGCAGGTGCCGGATCCGGCGGTGGAGACGAACAGGAGGGTGGAGTCGAGCTCCACGACCACCTGCCGGACCTCACCGCCGTCGCCGAACCGGGCGCCCGCGCTGCGACCGAGCGAGTAGAGCCCGGAGGCGAGGGCCGCCATGTGGTCGGCGGCGTCGGGGTCGAGACCGTGGACGGATTTGACGAGGCCGTCGGAGGAGAGCAGAACCGCGTTGCGGGTGTACGGGACCCGCTGGACCAGTCCGCTCAGCAGCCAGTCGAGGTCCGAGGAATGGCCGGTCGGCACATTGCTCGCCATGGTGCATCTACTCCTTGTGCGCGTCGCCGGGACGCAGCGGTTCATGGGGGGCGGGCTGGGATTCGGCGAGACCGATACCGCGCTGGAACGCGGCCATCAAGCCGGGGTCGTGCAGGGCGTGCTCCTCGGGCTTGCGGGCCGCGGGCTCGTCGCGCAGCTGCGGGACGAGATGCTCCTGGGCTCGCCGCTTGGGGAGCAGGGGCCGGCCGTTGGCCTCGGGCGCCGGGGGGAGCGGCGACAGGAGGGAGGCCGGCGGGCCCGTGGGTGCGGCGCCGGCCGACTGGGCCGGTATCACGGGGGTGCGGTCGGAGTCCGCGTACCCGTTCGACCGCTCGCTCGTACGGGGGTAGGTGAGCGGGTCGGCGGCGGGGCTCTCCGCGTGGCGGGCGGTGGCCCGCTCCGGGGAGGGGGCCGGCTGCGGTACGGGTGCGGTGGCGGCCGCACTCATGGCCGCGGGCACGGGGGCCTGGGGGTGGGCCGGTGCCGGGGCCGTCATCGGAGCCGTCGTCGGAGCCGTGAGAGGGGCCGTGAGGGGGGCCGGGGCCGCCGTGGGGGCGGTGACCGCGGGCGCGCTCGTGGCCGGCTGGTGCGACGGCGACTGCGTCGCCTGCTGGGGCTGCAGCTGCACCTGGTTCGGCGGGACCGCGGCGGAGCCCGCGGCCGCGGCGACCTGGCGCTCGTGCTGGGCGAGTCCCTCGGGGTCGGCGCCGAGGAGTCCCTGCGGTAGCACGAGGACGGCCTGGACCCCGCCGTAGATGTTGGACTGGAGGCGTACGGCGATGCCGTGCCGGCGGGCGAGCGCCGAGACGACGAAGAGGCCGATCCGGCCGTCCTGGAGCAGATGCGCGACGTTGACCTGGTCGGGATCGGCGAGCAGGGCGTTCATCTTGTTCTGCTCGGTGACGGGCATGCCGAGGCCGCGGTCCTCGACCTCGATGGCGAGGCCGGCCGTGACGTACTGCGCGCGGAGCAGCACCGTGGTGTGCGGCGCGGAGAACAGCGTCGCGTTCTCGACGAGTTCGGCGAGGAGGTGGATGACGTCGGCCACGGCATGGCCCCGGAGCGTACCGTCGATCGGCGGCACGAGCTTCACGCGCGGGTACTGCTCGACCTCGGCGATGGAGGAGCGCAGCACCTCGGTCATGGTGACCGGGTTGGACCACTGGCGCCGGGAGATGGCGCCACCGAGCACGGCGAGGTTCTCCGCGTGCCGGCGGATACGGGTGGCCAGGTGGTCGACGTGGAACAGGCCCTTGAGCAGCTCCGGGTCCTCGACCTCGTTCTCCAGCTCGTCGAGGAGCTGGATCTCGCGGTGGACGAGGGACTGCAGGCGCCGGGCGAGGTTGACGAAGACCTCGACCTTCTGTTCGTTCCCGACGCTGCTGGAGAGTCGTGACGCCTGCACGACGGCCGCGACCGCGGCTTCGTGGGAGCGCGTCAGCTCGTGGGAGAGCAGGTCGAACTCGTCGCCGGAGGGGGTGCCGGCCGGCGGCGCCGGGCGGGGCGGCGGCCCCTCTCCCCTGCGCAACTGTTCGACGACGGTCCGCAGTTCGCTCTGGCCGCGGGCGCTGGAGCGGCGCAGGGCGTTGCAGCGGTCCAGCACCGACTTGGCGACCCTGTCCGCGCCGAGCGCGGCGGCCGTCACGGAGGCGACGGTGAGGGCGGCGGCGCCGGTGAGCGCGGCCCAGAGGCCGGGCGTGGGGGTGGCGCCGGTGGAGCGGATGGTGAAGAGGACGGCCGCGGCCCCGCCCAGTGCCACCGCGACGGCGGGGAGCACGGAGGTGCGCAGGAGTTGGGGGCGTATGCGGGCTTCCGTCGTGTGCTGCGCGGACGGCGGTGCCGGGGGGTTGGTGTGGGTACCGGGGGCGGAGCGGGCGCCTGACCGGCCGTGCCGCCCGCCCTCGCGTCGATCTGACCGCGAGGCGGGTGCGCGAAGTTGAGACATGAGTGTCCTTGGTACGTGCCCAGGAATCGGTGTACTGCGGGGTGTGCTGCGGGGGTGGTTCCGGAGGTGATTCGGGGGGACTTCAGGGGGTGGACGACAAGGGTGCGATGAGCCTATCGATGATCACCGACCACACACTGTAGTCGTCAACCGTTCATGTGCGGTGCGCAGTTGGCAAACTTACCCGTACAGCGGCCCGGTCTGGTATCGCCCGTCGCACGACAGGCCGAGAACGTTCGGCCGAAAGTCGATGCCGCGGCGGGAAAACGTGGGCGGGATCCGGGAACGGAAGAGGGCGGAGGCGCTCCCGCGCCCCCGCCCTCTGCGGAAATCGACCCCTACCGGAATCCCCCGGAGGGGTACGGACCGCCGCGGTCCGCTCGCGCCGTCAGGGTGTCCGTGCGGTCTCCGGCGTACCCAGGCCGCCGTCCGCGCCGGGCTCCCCGGACACCCGTCCGGTGTCCGCGCGGGTGTTCAGGTCCGCGGTCACGTCGGCCGCGCCCGTCAGCGGCATGTGACCGTCGGTGAGAGCCGGGACTCCCCAGCCGCCGGCCGGGATCCGGGCGACCGGACGCCACCAGGGAGTCTCGGGCAGCCGCTCGGCGCCCGGCTCGAAGGGTTCGCCGGGAACGGGCAGGGCGACCCGCTGGGAGGCGCCGGCGGCGGCCTCGACGGTGCCCTCCCCCGGCTCGGCCCACGGGTGCGGGGCCAGGTTGAAGGTGCCCCAGTGGATCGGCAGCATCACACCGGCCGGCCCGCCGCCCTGGAGGTCCAGGTGGGCCCGCATGCCCTCCGCCGGGGTCATGTGGATGTCGGCCCAGAACTCCGAGTAGGCACCGATCTGGATCATGGTGGCGTCGAAGGGGCCATGGGTCGCGCCGATGTCCTTGAAGCCGGAGAAGTAGCCGGTGTCCCCGCTGTGGAAGATCCGGTGGGCGGGCCCCGTCACCACCCACGAGGCCCAGAGCGTCATCTGCCGGTTGCGCAGCCCGCGGCCGCAGAAGTGCCGGGCCGGGGTGGCCGTGAGCCGCAGCTCGCCGACCTCGGTCGACTCGTTCCAGTCCAGTTCGCGCAGGCGGGAGGCGGGCACGCCCCAGCGCTCCAGGTGCGCGCCGACGCCGAGGGGCACCGCGAAGAGCGTGTCGGTGGTGGCGAGCGCCTTGATCGTCGGCAGGTCGAGGTGGTCGTAGTGGTCGTGCGAGATCACGACCACGTCGACCGGACCGAGCGCGGCGAGCGGCGCGGGCACCGGGTGGAGGCGCTTGGGCCCGGCGAAGGGGAAGGGGGAGCAACGCTCGCCCCAGACGGGGTCGAAGAGGACCCGGTGGCCGTCGATCTCCGCGAGGACGCCGGAGTGCCCCATCCAGGTCAGGCGCAGGCCCGTGACCGGCGGCCTGGCCAGGTCGGCCAGGGTCGTGGGGTGGACGGGGATCGTGCCGGTGGGGGCGCGGCGCGACCGTCCGTCCTTGTCGAAGTAGATCTTGGCGAACTCGACGCCGGAGCCGGAGGGGCCGCGTCGGGCCGGTTCGGGGTTCTGGAAGATCCCGTCCGCGAAATTCGGCGAGCGGCGGATGCGGGCGAGGCGCTCGCCCGTGGGATCCGCGCCGAAGGACTCGGGGCGCAGCGCGCGCAGCCGGGCCCGCGGCGAACGGTCGGAGCCGGTACCGGTCACAGGACCTCCTGATCCATCGGGTCGTTCCATTATGGGCGGCCCGCGCCGGAACGGCCGGGGCGGCCCGTCATACTGAACGGTGGTTCAGTACGACCTTCCGGTCCCGGCCCCCTTCCCGAGGAGACGCACGATGAGTTCCGCCCCCCTGCTTTCCGTCGGCTGGACCGACCACGTGACCGGCCGCCGGGGCCATCTGGTGGTCGACCGGCTGGTGCGCGGAGTGGCCAGCGGCGGCCTCCGGATGCGGGAGGGGTGCACGGCCGAGGAGGTCGCGGGACTCGCGCGGGGCATGACCATGAAGGAGGCCCTGCACTACGACCCGAGCGCCCGGTACGTGCCGCTGGGCGGCGCCAAGGGCGGCATCGACTGCGACCCCCGCTCCCCCGAGGCGTACGGCGTCCTGGTGCGCTACCTGCGGGCCATGCGGCCGTACGTCGAACGGTTCTGGACCACCGGCGAGGATCTGGGGCTCACCCAGGACCTGGTGGACCGGGCGGTGTCCGAGGCCGGTCTCGTCTCCTCGGTGCAGGCCGTGTACCCGCTCCTGGACGACGAGGCGGCGGCCAGGAAACGGCTCGCCGACGCCTTCGCGATCGAGGTCGACGGCGTCGGGCTCGACGAGCTGGTCGGCGGCCTCGGGGTCGCGGAGTCCGTGCTCGTCGCCCTCGACCGGGCCGGCCGCGAGTACGCCGGGACCCGGGTGTCGATGCAGGGCTTCGGCACCATGGGCGCGGCCACCGCCCGGTTCCTCGCGCGGGCCGGGCTGCGGGTGGTGGCCGTGGCCGACGTCCGCGGCACGATCGCGAACCCCGACGGCCTCGACGTCGAGTCGCTGCTCGCGGCCCGCGACGCCCACGGGACCGTCGACCGCTCCGCGCTCCGGCCCGGCGACCGGGAGGAGGCCGGGGACGCCTGGCTCGCGGCCGAGGCGGAGGTCCTGGTCCCGGCGGCCGTCTCGTACGCCGTCGACGCCGGGAACCAGGGACGGATCACGGCCCGCTGGATCGCGGAGGCCGCCAACATGCCGGTCCTGCCGGAGGCCGAGGAGGCGCTCTCCGCACGCGGGGTGACCGTGCTGCCCGACGTGGTCGTGAACTCCTGCACCAACGCCTGGTGGTGGTGGACGCTGTTCGGCGACATCGAGGCCGACGCCGGCCAGGCCTTCGACCGGGTACGGCGGGCCATGCGGGTACTCGTCGGCGGGATGCTCGACCGGGCGGAGGCGGACGGCACGAGCCCGCGCGCCGCGGCGCACGCACTGGCGGAGGAACGGCTGCCGCTGATCGCCGAACGCTACGGCTGGTACTGACTCCCCCACGGAGCACGACCATGGACGATCATGCCCACGTCATGTGCTGCTGTGTAGGCTGCACGGCGTGGCAAGAGTGCGGTTGAGCGTGGCCGAGCGGCGGGAGGAGCTGCTGCGGGCCGCCGTCGAGCAGATCGAGGCGCGCGGTGTCGCGGCCGTCCGGATCTCCGACGTGGCCTCCGCGCTCGGAGTGAGCAACGCCCTGGTGCTCTACCACTTCTCGTCCAAGGAACAACTGGTCGCCGCGGCCTTCGCGCACGCCGCCGAGGCCGACCTCGCCCACCTGCGCAGGCTCCTCGGGCGCCGCTCCACGGCGGTGCGGCGACTGCGGGCGGCGGTGCGCTGGTACGCGCCGACCGGTCAGGCCAAAGGCTGGCGGCTGTGGATCGAGGGCTGGGCGGCCTCCCTGCGCGACCCGGAGCTGCGCCGGGTCGCCGCCTCCCTCGACCAGGAGTGGAAGGCCGCGCTGACCCGGGTGATCGCGGAGGGGTCCGCCGCCGGGGAGTTCCGCTGCCCGGACCCGGCCGCGGCGGCCTGGCGCCTCACCGCCTTCCTCGACGGCCTCGCCGTCCAGACGACGGCCTACGCCGGCTCCCTCTCCCGCCCCGCGATGCTGCGCTGGGCGGACGCCGCCCTGGCCCGGGAACTGAACCTGCCGGAGGAGGACGGGGACGCGGGCGGGGACACCGACGGGGACACGGGCGCGGTCGGCGAACAGGACGGAGACACGGGCCAAGGCGGCGAACCGGGCGGCGGCGACCGGTCGGGAGAGCGCTGACCGGCCTGATCACACCGTCAGGGACCGACCCGGCGGGCGGCGTTGTCAGTGCCGCTTGGTAGAACTCTCGGCATCAGCCGATCCACGCCAGTTCGCCGTCCGGGAGCGCAGTCATGACCGTTGGCCACCACATGCGGGAATTCCACGACCTGCCCGTGTTCGACTTCCCGGCCGAGGACGCGCGGGTCGAGCTGCCCGACGCGGCGGCCGTCGCCTGGCGGATCTCCTCGCCGACCTACTGCGAGCCCGAGGACGAGCAGTGGGGGCCGCTGTTCGAGCGGTTCCTGAAGACGGTCGACACGGGGCGGGTGCGGGCGCTGGTCGTCGGCGGCTGGGACGAGGCGTACGAGACCTCGTCGGCCGGCATCGTGGCGGCGCTCATCGGCGCCAACGACCGGCTCACCGCTCTGGAGGCGGTCTTCCTCGGGGACATGACGTCCGAGGACTGCGAAATTTCGTGGATCATCCAATCCGATGTGACACCGCTGCTCGCCGCCTACCCGGCGCTGCGGGAGTTCGCGGTGCGCGGTGGCATGGGACTGGTCTTCCCCTCCGTCCGGCACACGGCGCTCGAGACCCTCGTCGTGGAGTCGGGTGGCCTGGGCGCCGAGGTCGTGCGCGGGATCGCCGGCAGCGACCTGCCCGCCCTGGAGAACCTGGAACTCTGGCTCGGTACCGACACGTACGGCGGCGACAGCACCCCGGCGGACCTGGCGCCGCTGCTCTCGGGAGCGGCGTTCCCCGCTCTGCGCAGTCTCGGCCTGTGCAACAGCGTGGTCCAGGACGAGATCGCCGCCGCCGTGGCGAGCGCCCCCGTCGTCGCCCGGATCGAGCGCCTCGACCTCTCCATGGGCGTACTCACCGACGAGGGCGCGGCGGCCCTGCTCGACGGCCGGCCGCTGACCCACCTCTCCCACCTCGACCTCTCCCACCACTTCCTGTCGGACACCATGCGGGAGCGGGTGCTCGCCGCGCTCGTCCCGCACGGTGTGACCGTCGTCCTCGACGACCCGCAGGAACCCGATGAGTACAACGGCAAGGTCTACCGGTACGTCGCGGTCGCCGAATGACCGCGGCCCCGCGTCTCGTGGTCGTCGGCGATCCGGCGGGCCGCCGCGTGGCGTTCTTCCAGGACGCGCTGCGGACCGCCGGGCTGCCCGAGGCGCGGGTGGTGTCCTGGCCCGAGGTGCTGCGCGGTCGCGCGCGGTTCGCGGTGGGCGAGACCGTACGCCTGGACTCGCCCGGCGAGGACGCCGAGGCCGACCGGCTGCTGCGGGGCGTGGACGATCCGTCCCGGGTCGAGGGCTCCGACCGCTGGTACCAGCGGTTCGTCGAGGCCGTGGCGGGTCTGGCCAGGTCCGTCACCGAGGCGGGCGCCGTCCTCGTCGACGACCCGGCCGAACTCGCGGGCCTGTTCGACAAGCGGCTGAGCCACGGCCTGCTGCGCGCGGCCGGGGTGCCGGTGCCCGACTCCCCGACCTCCGGGCCGTCCGCCCCGGTGGTCCGCGGCTGGGAGCACCTCGGGTCGCTGACCACCGAGGCCGGGCTGCGCCGGTTCTTCGTGAAGCCCGCGCACGGTTCCTCCGCCTCCGGAGTCCTCGCCGTGGAGACGAACGGCGCGGGCCGGGTCCAGGCCACCACCTCGGTGGAGCGCGGGCCCGGCGGACGGCTCCACAACTCCCTGCGGGTACGGCGCTACACGAGCGAGCGCGAGGTCGCCGCCCTCGTGGACGCCCTCGCCCCCGACGGTCTGCACGTCGAGCGCTGGCTGCCCAAGGCCTCCCAGGACGGCCGGGCGGCGGATCTGCGGGTGGTGGTGATCGACGGGCGGGCCACCCACGCCGTGCTCCGCACCAGCCGCTCCCCCATGACCAATCTGCATCTGGGCGGCGCCCGGGGCGACCTGGACGCGGCCCGCGCCGCGATCGCCGCGGCCGGCGGGCGGTGGTCGGACGCGCTCGACGTGTGCGAGCGGGCCGCCGCCGTGTTTCCCGGCACCCGGTGCGTGGGCGTCGATCTGCTGCCGGCGACGGGCTGGCGCCGCTTCGCCGTCGCCGAGGTCAACGCCTTCGGCGATCTGCTGCCGGGCCTCACGGGCCTGCCCGGCAGCGGCGCCGAGGGACTCGACACGTACGCGGCGCAGGTCGCCGCGCAGTTCCCGCACCCCCCTCGGCCCCTGAAGACCCCGCACCACCGCCCCACCCCCCGCGCCACAGGAACGAGCACCGCGTGAACCAGCAGCCCGACATGAACGCGATCGTCGGCAGCCACGACCTGCTCCTGGTCACCCTCGACACCCTGCGGTACGACGTGGCGGCGGAGCTCGCGGCCGCGGGCCGGCTCCCGAACCTGGCCCGTCATCTGCCCGGCGGCGTCTGGGAGCAAAGGCACGCCCCCGGGAGCTTCACCTACGCCTCCCACCAGGCGATCTTCGCGGGCTTCCTGCCGACCCCGGCCGCCCCGGGGCCCCACCCGCGCCTGTTCGCCGCGCGGTTCGCGGGCAGCGAGTCGACCGCCGGCGGCACCTACGTCCACGACACCCCGGACCTGGTGTCCGCGCTCGCCGGCGAGGGGTACCGGACGGTCTGCGTCGGCGGTGTCGGCTTCTTCAACAAGCAGCCGCCCCTCGGCGCCGTGCTCCCCGGCCTGTTCCAGGAGAGCCACTGGGAGCCCGCCTTCGGCGTCGCCTCCCCGACCTCCTTCGAGTCCCAGGTCACGCGCGCCGAAGAGGTCGTCGCCGGTCTCCCCCACGGGCGCCGGCTCTTCCTCTTCGTCAACGTGTCCGCACTGCACCAGCCCAACTGGTTCCATCTGCCGGGGGCGACCCGTGCGGCGGGTGACTCCCGGGCCACCCACGCGGCGGCCCTGGAGTACGTCGACCGGCACATCGGGCGGCTCTTCGCCGCGATGAGCAGCCGGCGCCCCTGCTTCGCGATCGTCTGCTCCGACCACGGCACGGCGTACGGGGAGGACGGCCACACCGGGCACCGGCTCGGTCACGAGGTCGTGTGGACCGTCCCGTACGCGCAGTTCGTCCTCGCCGGCCCGGAGCGGGGGGCTCTGGCATGAGCGACGCCATCCGCCCGTACCGCAGCTACGTCTACGCCTACCCGCACAAGACGGCGTACCGGCCGCTCCCCGACCCCGCGCCGGCCCTGTCCGCGCTCTGGCGGGACGAGCCGAAGGACGCACTCTCCCTCTACGCGCACATACCGTTCTGCGAGGTCCGCTGCGGCTTCTGCAACCTCTTCACCCGGATCGGCGCCCCCGACGAGCTGACCGGCCGGTACCTCGACGCCCTCGACCGCCAGGCCACGGCCGTGCGCGAGGCCCTCGGGGACGCGGCGCCGGTGCGGTTCGCGACGGCCGCGTTCGGCGGGGGGACGCCCACCTTCCTCACCGCCGGCGAGCTGGAGCGGCTCTGCGACATCGCCGAGAAGCGGATGGGCGTGGATCTGCGGGCGGTGCCGCTCTCCGTGGAGACCTCGCCCGCGACGGCGACCGCGGACCGGCTCGCGGTCCTCGCCGACCGGGGCGCGACCCGGCTCAGCATCGGCGTGCAGAGCTTCGTCGAGGCCGAGGCACGGGCAGCCGTCCGGCCGCAGCGGCGCGCGGACGTCGAGGCGGCGCTCGGCCGTATCCGGGACACGGGTGTCCCCGTGCTCAACATCGACCTGATCTACGGGATCGACGGCCAGACCGAGGAGTCCTGGCGCTCCTCGCTCGACGCGGCCCTCACCTGGCGCCCCGAGGAGCTCTACCTGTATCCGCTGTACGTGCGTCCCCTCACCGGCCTCGGCCGGATCTCCCCCGCCGACCGGCTGCGGGCCGACCGGGCGTGGGACGAGCAGCGGCTGCGTCTGTACCGGCACGGCCGGGACCATCTCCTCGCGCACGGCTACGAGCAGGTGTCCATGCGGATGTTCCGGCGGACCGACGCGGCACCGCTCGGCCCGGACGACTACGCCTGCCAGACGGACGGCATGATCGGCCTGGGCTGCGGGGCCCGGTCGTACACGTCGGCGCTCCACTACTCCTTCGACTACGCGGTGGACATGCGGGAGATCCGCTCGATCATCGACTCCTACACGGAGACCGAGGACTTCTCCCGCGTCGAGGTGGGCCGCTGGGTCGACGCCGGGGAGGCCCGCCGCCGTCATCTGCTCCAGTCGCTGCTCCAGGCCGGGGGCATGCCGGTCGCGGGGTACGAGGAGCGGTTCGGGTCCTCGCCGTTCGCGGACTTCCCCGAGGAACTGGGCCGGTTCGAGGCGCTCGGCTGGCTGGACGCGGAGGCCCCGGAAGGGATCCTGAGGCTGTCGCCGGAGGGACTCGCGTACTCGGACGGGCTCGGTCCCGAGCTGTTCTCCCCCTCGGTGCGGGCCGCGATGGCCGCGTACGAGCCGAAGTAAGGGCCGGCATGGATCTGACGCTGCTCTACCGGGGGCCGCTCTCCTCCTGCGACTTCGACTGCCCGTACTGCCCGTTCGCCAAGCGGCGGGACAGCCGTGAGCAGTTGCGCGCGGACCGGGCCGCGCTCGAACGGTTCACCGGCTGGGCCGCCGGGCAGACCGGCGACCGGCTGCGGATCCTCTTCACCCCGTGGGGCGAGGGCCTGGTGCGCTCCTGGTACCGGCGGGCGCTCGTCGAGCTGTCGCGGCTGCCGCAGGTCGAGCGGGTGGCGATCCAGACGAATCTGAGCTGCCGGACCGACTGGCTGGCGGAGGCGGACCCGGAGCGCGTGGCGCTCTGGTGCACGTACCACCCCGGGCAGACGGCTCCCGAGCGTTTCCTCGCCAAGTGCGGGGAACTGGCGGAGCGGGGCGTCCGATTCAGTGTCGGCGTGGTCGGTCTGCCCGAGCACGCGGAGCACGCCCGGCGGCTCCGCGCCGCGCTGCCGCCGCACGTCTACCTCTGGGTGAACGCGGCGGAGGGGCACACGTACACCGACGCGGAGGCCGGGGAGTGGACGGCGATCGACCCGCTGTTCCCGTACAGCCGCCATCCGCACCGCTCGGCGGGGCTGCCCTGCCGGACCGGGGAGTCGGTGATCTCGGTGGACGGTGAGGGGACGGTGCGGCGCTGCCACTTCGTCAAGGCCGAGCTGGGGAACCTGTACGACGGTTCGTACCGTGCCTCCTTGCGTCCCCGGGCCTGCCCCCTCGCCGTCTGCGACTGCCACATCGGCTATGTCCACCTGGAGACGCTGCCGCTGTACGACGTGTTCGCCGGCGGGGTCCTGGAGCGGATCCCGGCCGGCGGTCCGTCGTCCCTCAGAGGGGCATGAGGTCGGGGCGCTTGGCCTCGACGTGGTCGCCGGAGCTCTCGCCGCGCAGCCGGCGCCCGATCCACGGCACGAGGTACTCCTTCGCCCAGTTGATGTCGTCCCTGCGCAGCTCCAGCGAGCCGCGCGGGGGCACCGGCGGCCAGGCCTGGTCCGGGTCGGCGGGCACCGGCAGGCCGAGGACCTGGGCGGCGCGGAGGGCGACCCGGGTGTGCCCCTCGGCGGAGAGGTGCAGCCGGTCGAGGTCCCAGGCACGACGGTCCTGCACGGACCTGAGGGACCACAGGTCCAGGACCGGGCAGTCGTAGCGGTCCGCGATGGCCCGGACGTGGGCGGTGTAGGTGGCGATCTTGCCGCGCAGGTGCCTGAGCACGGGCACGTCACGGGTGTCGAAGCCGGTGGTCACCATGACGGTGCCGACGGCGGAGGTCAGTTCGGCGACGGCGCGCTCGAAGCGCTCGGCCACGTCGTCGGGGTCCGAGCCGGGGCGGATGATGTCGTTGCCGCCGGCGCAGAAGGTCACCAGGTCGGGGGCGAGTTCCTTCGCCCGGGGGACCTGTTCCGCCACGATCTGGTCGAGGAGGCGCCCGCGTACGGCCAGGTTGGCGTAGCGGAAGGCGTCGTGCTCCGGCAGCTGGTCGGCGAGCAGGACCGCGAAGCGGTCCGCCCAGCCGACGTACGCCCCGTCGGGACCGGGGTCCCCGACGCCCTCGGTGAAGCTGTCACCGATCGCCGCGTACGACCCGAATGCGTTCTTGTCTCTTGATCTCGAATCGTCTGCCACGGGAGCACATCCTTCCCTTTTGGATGTGACCTACGCGACCGTAAGGAGGGGTTGACGCCGGGTGACATATGCCACCGATAAAGAAATTGCCAAGCCGGAATAGATGGGGAAACGCCGGTGGCCCGGCACAGGAGTGCCGGGCCACGCGGGGTGTCGGTGCGTCAGAGGGAGACGCCGTGCTGGCGGAGGTAGCCCAGCGGGTCGATGTCGGAGCCGTAGCTCGGGGAGGTGCGGATCTCGAAGTGCAGGTGCGGGCCGGTGGAGTTGCCGGTGGAGCCGGAGAGGCCGATCTGCTGGCCGCCGGTGACGGTCTGGCCGGACGAGACGGAGAGGGAGGAGAGGTGGGCGTACTGGGAGTAGTTGCCGTCGGCGTGCTGGATGACGACCTCGTTGCCGTACGAGCCGCTCCAGCCGGCCGAGACGACCGTGCCGGCGCCGACGGCGCGGACGGTGGTGCCGGAGGAGGCGATGAAGTCGGCACCGGTGTGGTAGCCGGAGGACCACATGGAGCCGGAGGCGCGGTACGGGGTGGAGACGCCGCCGTCGACCGGGGCGACCCAGCCGGCCGCGGAGGTCGAGGCGCCCGTGGACTCCTGCGAAGAGGAGGACGAGCCGGAGTCCGACGACGTGCCGGCGTCCGAGGACGGGGCGGCGGTGGCCGGGGCGGCGACGCGCTCGCTGCCGCGGGAGGCGCGCGGGGTGTCGCCGTTCTTCGAGGAGGTCTCGGCGGACGGCTTCGGGGCGCTCTCGGGGGCGGCCGCCCGGGGCTCGGCGCTCTTCGGGGCGGCGGCCTTGGCGGTGCTCTTGGCGCCGAGCGTGAGCTTCATGCCGGGCAGGATGAGCGAGGGGTCCTCGCCGACGACCTGGCGGTTGTCGGCGTACAGCTTCTGCCAGCCGCCGGCGACGCGGTGGTCGGCGGCGATCTTCGACAGGTAGTCGCCCCGCACGACGGAGTACGTCTTCGGCGCGGCCTTGGCGGCGGGCGCGGCCTTGGCGGCGGCGGGGGCCTTCACCTGGGCAGCGGCGGTGACGGCCTGGCCGGCGGCGGCCGTCTGCTCGGCGGCGTGGGCCCCGGTGGCGCCGAAGAGCGGGAGGGCGACGACGGCGCCTCCCGTACCGGCGGCGGCGATTCCGCGGGTCAGTCGGTTGGTCTTGGTACGGCGGTGCTTACCCGTCGCGGGCATGGCGAATTCCTCTCCGGCGCCTACGAGGTGAGCTGTCGGGTTCGGACTGGAGATGCCCGGCCGCGTTCTCACGCGGCTTCACCCCAAGCCGTCCTGCGTCGCGGGACCGGCGTTTTCCTGGGTCCCCCGCTCCTGCCACACATGGGATGAGTGGGAATTCCGGACGGTGGCAGGATTCGGCGGTCCGACCGGATTGACGGTGACGCTAGACGAGGGGGTCGGCACGGACAAGCCGCTGATTTCCACCGGCTTTCCCCGCCCCGTCTTCCGGCCGGAATTCCGGTCACCCTCTGTGGATGACGGTCCTTCGACGTCCTTTTTCCGTACGGCAATTGGTTCCGGCCGTCGGCCACGATCCGTCACTTCTATGACCCTGCTCACGCGTCCTTGCTCATCTCGCCTGTAAACAGGGCGCGTTATATGTAAGGCCTCAATTCGGACAGATCACCCATTCCCGTCCAGGGGGCTGCGCCGACACCCTCGCGCCTGGATGATTGCCCCAGGAACCGATCTCGCTTCGGGCACCCGAACGCCGACCACCAGGAGCATCCGTGACGCAGCAGCTGCCGCAGGTCCCGCCCATCGAAATGACCGAGCCCGAGCTGGCCGAGGTCCGCAACTTCCGGGACGTGGGCGGCCTGCCGACGACGGACGGCCGGGCCGTCCGCACCGGGCGCCTCTTCCGCAGCGGCCACCTCGCCCACGCGACGGCGGCGGACGCCGCCTTCCTCGACTCGCTGGGGCTGCACACCGTGTTCGACTTCCGGAACGTGGCCGACCGGAAGGTCGAGGGTCCCGACGTCGAGCTGCCCGGCGTACGGAACGTGAACATTCCCCTCAACGATCCGGCGGAGGGCAAGGAGTTCTGGAAGCTGGTGCGCGGCGGCGACATCGCCCAGCTGCGGGAGATCCTCGGCGACGGCAAGGCGGCCGCCAATATGTCCGACTCGTACCGGAAGATGGTGATCGAGCGGACCGCGGAGCACAGCCGGATCCTGCACGCCATGGCGGAGGACAGCCTCCCCGCCCTGATGCACTGCGCGGCCGGCAAGGACCGCGCCGGGCTCTCCATAGCGATCACCCTGCTCGCCCTCGGGGTCGAGCGGGCGGCGATCGAGGCCGACTACGTGAAGTCGAACGACCCACACCGCCGCTACAAGGTGCGCCGCAGCTCCACCGCCCCCGACGCCATGTCGCCCGAGGTGATGGAGCTGCTGAGCCCGCTCTTCGACGCGCGGGTGGAGTACCTGCGGGGCGCCTTCGAGACGATCGAGGCGACCTGGGGCTCGGTGGACGCCTACCTCACCACGGGCCTGAAGCTGGCCCCGGAGACCCGCGAGCGCCTGCGGGAGCGTCTGCTCACCGAGGTGTGAGCCCGCCGCCTACTGGTTCTGGCCGCCCAGCGCGAAGAGCAGGTAGAGGAAGCCGGCGAAGAGGTGGCCGGCGACCAGGTAGGCGAAGAGGCGCAGCACGAGCCCCTTGGGGAACTTGCCCTCCCCGCGCTCCTCACCGGTGACCGGTCGGGACTTGTCGGACATGTCGGTCCTCTCGAAGGAATGAAGAGCCACGAGGAAGGATGCGCCACGGGGCTCAGCGCCGGTGCGGGGTCCCGTCGCCGAGGCACAGCTCGGCCGCGGGGCTCTGCATCAGGGTGTGGACGAACAGCAGCTCCGCCCCGCCGGGGGTGGCGGCGCCGATCCGGTGCGGGGTGAGCGAGTCGAAGTGCGCGCTGTCCCCGGGGTCGAGGACGTGCACGGCCTCGCCGAGCGCGAGCCGCACCCGGCCCTCCAGGACGTGGATCCACTCCTCCCCCGGGTGGACGCGCACGATGTCGGCCCTGGTGGCGTACGGCACGTGGACCCGCAGACACTGCAGGGCGCGCCCGGCACCGCCCGCCTGGCGGTAGACCCAGCCGTCGGCCTCGACGGGTTCGGAGCGGCCGGCCCGGACGACGGGGTCGCGCTCGGCCGGTGCCTCACCGAGGAGCTCGGAGACCGTCGTACCGTAGATGCGGGCGAGGGCGAGCAGCATCGGCAGCGAGGGCTGCCGGTTCCCTGTCTCCAGGCGCGAGAGGTGGGCCGGCGAGAGGCCGGCCCGCTGGGCGGCGGCCTCCAGGGTGAGGCCCCGGCGGCGGCGCAGGCCCCGCAGCTGCGGGGCGACGTCCGGCAGGGCACTCGGGGCGGCGACGTCCGGCAGGCCGCCGGTGGCCGCGACGTCCGGCGGTGCGCCGGAGACGGCAGGGTCCGGGGAGATCTCCCCGGGGACGTGGTCCATGCGTCCATTCCGCCAGCTTCGTGCCTCTGAGGCAAGTTTCTTGCCTCAGAGGCAAAAGCCGCGAGCTCGCGGTGTCAGCGCTGCGCCACCGCCTGCTTCACCAGAGTCTTCCCGAAGTCCCACATCAGCCCGCCACCGCCGTGGGCCTCGTCCATGACCGCCGTGAAGGCGGTGACGAACCGGTCCACGTCCGCCTCGTCGATGATCAGCGGCGGGATCAGCTTGATCACCTCCAGGTGGTCCCCGGAGACCTGGGTGAGGATCCGGTGCCGCTGGAGCAGCGGGACGACGACCATCTGCGCGAAGAGCCCCTTGCGGGCCGCCTGGAGCATCGTCCAGCGCCCGCGGAGCCCCAGCGAGGACGGCCGGCCGAACTCGATGCCGATCATCAGCCCGCGCCCGCGGATCTCGTGGAGCAGTTCGTACCGGGGCACGAGCTCCTCCAGGCGGGAGCGGAGCAGGCCGCCGATCCGCCGGACGTGGGCGATCGTGTCCTCGCTCTCCATGACCGAGAGGACGGCGAGCCCGGCCGCCATGGCCTGCGCGTTCGACCCGAAGCTCGCCGAGTGGACCAGGACCCGGTCCATCGACGAGTAGACCTTCTTGAAGATCCAGTCCTTGCCGAGGGTGGCGCCGACCGGCACGTAGCCGCCGGAGAGCGCCTTGGCCACGCAGACCAGGTCCGGTTCGACCCCCTCCTCGTGCTGGTACGCGTAGAAGTCGCCGGTCCTGCCGAGGCCGGTCTGCACCTCGTCGGCGATCAGCAGCGCCCCGTGCCTGTGCAGCAGCTCCTGGGCGGCGCGCAGGAACCCGGGCGGCGCCTCGTGGACGCCCTTGCCTTGGATCGGCTCCACGACGAAGGCGGCCACGTCGCCCCGGCGCAGCTCCCGCTCCAGGGCTTCGAGGTCGCCGAGCTCGATCGCCGTGTCGGGCAGGAGCGGGGCGAAGCCGTCCCGGAAGCCCTTCTCCCCGTTGACGGAGAGGGAGCCGGTGGTCAGGCCGTGGAAGGCGTGGGAGCAGTAGAGGACCCTGGGCCGCCCGGTGGCGTACCGGGCGAACTTGAGGGCGGTCTCCACGGCCTCCGTGCCGCTGTTGCCGAAGAAGACCCGGTCGAGGTGCGGGCTGTGGCCGAGCAGCCGTTCGGCGAGGAGTCCGGGCAGCGGCGGGCAGTCGAAGCGGGTGAGGTCGGCGAGCTGGGCGTCCAGGACGTCGTGGAGGGCCTTGCGGACGACGGGGTGGTGCCGTCCGAGGCCCATCACGCCGAAGCCGGCGAGCATGTCGAGGTGGTCGACGCCGTCGGCGTCCCAGAAGTGGGCGCCCTCGGCCCGCTCGTACACCTTGTCGAAGCCGATGGTGTGGAGCATCCGCGGCAGCTGGTGGTTGAGGTGCTTGGCGTGCAGCTCGTACCGCTCGCCGCCGCGTTCGGAGAGGAGCGCCCGCAGGTCGAACGCGCCCTTCGCCAGACGCTCGTCCTCACCCTTCACCACACGCTCGTCCTCGCCCTTCACGGGGCACTCACCCCTTGTCCCCGGACACGGTCTCCCTGATCGCGCGCAGGGACTCCTTGAGGGAGCCCATGGTGGCGAGGACGGCGGTGGGCTCGTAGCCGCAGTGCGCCATGCAGTTGGCGCAGCGCGGGTCCTTGCCGCGGCCGTACTTGTCCCAGTCGGTGTCCTCGATGAGTTCGCGGTACGTGGGGACGTAGCCGTCGCTCATCAGGTAGCAGGGTCGCTGCCAGCCGAAGAGGGAGTAGTTCGGAATGGCCCAGGCGGTGCAGGGGAAGTCCGCTTTCCCTTCCAGGAAATCCAGGAAGAGCGGCGAGTGGTTGAGCCGCCAGCGGCGCCGGTTTCCGCCGGCGAAGGCCTTCTTGAAGAGTTCGCGGGTCTGCTCGACGCCGAGGAAGTGCTCCTGGTCGGGGGCCTTCTCGTACGCGTAGGCGGGCGAGATCATCATCTCGTCGACCTGGAGGTCGTCGTTGAGGTAATTGAGGACCTCGATGATGGTCTGCGGGGTGTCGGTGTTGAAGAAGGTCGAATTGGTGGTGACGCGGAATCCGCGTCGCTTCGCCTCCTTGATGGCCGCCACCGCCTCGTCGAACACGCCTTCCTTGGCGACGGATTCGTCGTGCCGCTCGCGCAGGCCGTCGATGTGCACGGCGAAGGCGAAGTACGGGGAGGGCGTGAAGTCCTCCAGCTTCTTGCGCAGCAGCATGGCGTTGGTGCACAGGAAGACGTACTTCCTCTTCGCCACCAACTGGCGGACGATCTCGTGGATCTGAGGGTGCATCAGGGGCTCGCCGCCCGCGATGGACACCATGGGGGCGCCGGACTCCAGGACCGCGCCGACCGCCTGGGCGACCGGCATGCGCTGCTTGAGGACGCCCGCGGGGTGCTGGATCTTCCCGCAGCCCTCGCACTTGAGGTTGCACGCGAAGAGCGGCTCGAGCTCGACGATCAGCGGGAACTTCTCGCGCTTGCGGAGCTTCTGTTCGAAGAGGTAGGTCCCGACCCGGATGGACTGACGGAGCGGCATGGCCATAACTCGTTCACCTCCTGGGGAGCAGCAAAGAACGGTGCCATTCGAAGAAAGCGGGAAGGACGGCACGAAGAACACGGAAGGCCGATATTCCCCCGCGTACCGTGCCGATCCGGACCAGTTCATGTTCTGGAGCGTCCACGACCACCCGGACGGCCGCAACCGGGCGGGCGTCCGGCCCCTCGCCGACGCCCGCGAAGGCTCCCCGGGCCGTCCGGAGCGTCGCGGCGGACTCCATGTCGACGGCGATCGCGCCGGTGGCCCGCAGCGCGGCGCGCTCGGGGCCGCGCACCACGTGGTCGGAGCCGGTCAGCGGCCCGGTGTGCACGGCCCGCCCCGGAACCGCCCTGACCAGGGCCTTCACCAGGAGCTCGGTCCCGGTGCAGACGGTCGTGCCGTCGGGGCCGCGGGTCTCGTCGGCGACGATCAGGTCCCCCGGGTGCATGCCGGGGGCGAGCCCCGCGCAGAAACCGGAGGCGATGACGGCGGCGTCCCGCCACCGCTCCTCGCCGAGTGCCCCGGAGACCGCCCGGCGGGCCCGGTCGGGACCCATGCCCGTACGGAGCACGGTGACGGGTCCCGGGGCGCCGCCGCGGTCCCCGCTGCGCAGGGCGAGCTGCTCGATGCCCAGCGCGCAGGCGATGAGCAGCGGTGGTGGGGCGCCGGGGCCCGGCTCGCGCCCCATCAGCGTCCCTTGCCGGGTGCCGGCTCCCCGTACACGTAGCGTCCGAGCGCCGTGAGGGGGAACACCTGCCGGTAGAGGTGGTAGTTGATGGAGAAGTCCCAGGGGAACCCGGTGCCGGTGAAGTACGGCTCGTCCCAGGAGCCGTCCTCGCGCTGGGTCTCCGCGAGCCAGGCGACTCCCCGCCGTACCGGCGCGGAGTCACGTTCGCCCGCGGCGAGCAGGGCGATCAGCGCCCAGGCGGTCTGGGAGGCGGTGGAGGCGCCGCGCCCGATCCACTGCGGGTCCGAGTAGGAGCGGAGGTCCTCGCCCCAGCCGCCGTCCTCGTTCTGGGTGGAGCCGAGCCAGTCGACGGCCCGGCGGATCGCGGGGTGGGAGACGGGCAGCCCGGCCGCGGTGAGCGCGGGGAGCACCGAACCGGTGCCGTACACGTGGTTGACGCCCCAGCGGCCGAACCAGGCGCCGTTCGGCTCCTGTGCGGCGAGCAGCCACTCGATGCCGTCGCGGGTCCGGGGGTCCTGGGCGAGTCCCTCGTACGCCAGCATCTCCACCACGTGGGCGGTGACGTCGGCGGAGGGCGGGTCGATCACCTCGCCGAAGTCGCAGAAGGGCAGTTTGTTGGGGAAGGCGCTGGTGTTGTCGGCGTCGAACGCGCCCCAGGCGCCGCCGCGCGACTGCATGCCGAGCGTCCAGCGCGTGCCCCGGGCGACGGCCGCCTCCACCCGGGCGGGCTCGGGGTGTCTGACCCGGCGCAGGGCGAGCACCACCTCGGCGGTGTCGTCGATGTCGGGGTAGTTGTCGTTGTGGAACTCGAACGCCCAGCCGCCCGGGGGAAGTTGGGGACGCCGTACGGCCCAGTCCCCGGTCCGGGTGATCTCCTCGTCGAGCATCCAGTCGACGGCCTTCACGAGGGCGGGGTGGTCCGGCGGGAGCCCCGCGTCCGCGAGGGCGATCGTGGCGAGGCAGGTGTCCCAGACGGGCGACTGGCAGGCCTCGACCATCCGGGAGCCGTCCTCGCGCCACACCGCGAACCGGTCGAGCGACTCGAGGCCGGCCCGCATGACGGGGTGCTGGAGGTCGTAGCCGAGGAGGTGGAGGGCGATCACCGAGTAGACGGCGGGGGGCTGGATGCCGCCCCAGCAGCCGTCGTTCTCCTGCCGCTCGACGATCCAGCGCGCGGCGAGGTTCATGGCGGTCCTGCGCAGGGCGCGCGGCGCGACCCGGTGGTAGACGTGCAGCGCCTTGTCGAGCCGCTGGAAGATCCCGTCCCAGCCGGTCGCCGGGGCGAGGGGCCGGGGCGGGTTCGGCCGGGCCGGGTCGGTGTGCAGCTCGTCGAGGGGGAAGGGCGCGGGGCGGACCGGGCGCTTCGCGGAGACGACGGTGAGCGGCACGATCGTCTGCCGGGCCCAGCAGCCGAAGTCGTAGATGTTGAGCGGGAACCACTTCGGCAGGAAGAGCAGTTCCGGGGGCAGCTCGGGCAGGTCCTCCCAGCGCCACCAGCCGAAGAGGGCGAGCCAGATCCGGGTGAAGACCCGGGCGGCGGCGATCCCGCCCCTGGCCCGGACCCAGGCGGCGGCGCGTGCCATGTGCGGGGCCTCGGGCGGGTCTCCGGCGAGCCGGAGGGCCACATAGGCCTCGACGGTGGCGGAGACCTCGCCGGGTCCGCCGTAGAAGGTGGCCCAGGCGCCGTCCTCGCGCTGCTCGCGGCGAATGTGGAGGGCCGCGGCGCGGGCGGTGTCGGCGTCGAGGACGCCCAGGAACTGGCGGAGGAGGAGGTCCTCGGCGTCCATGGTGACGTTGGTCTCCAGGTCGCCCTTCCACCAGCCCTCGGGGTCCTGCCGGGCGAGCAGGTGCTCGACGGCCCGTTCCGCGGCCCGTGCGGCGGCTTCGTCGAGGTCAGGAGCTGAGGCGTCGGTGTGGTGCGTGGTGCTGGCCGCGGCCGCCCGGGGGCCCACGGCCCCGGCGTTCCCGTCGGTCGTCGCTGTCATGGCTTCCCCTTTGGCAGTAGGTTCATCTGCTTCTACGGGTCTGCCGTCGGCCGGCGCCGAAAGGCACCGGCCGGCGACCGCGCACTCATATCAGGGTGATGGTGATCATCTCTTCCGTACGACCACGAAGTCGGCGAGCGCGGTGAGCTGCGCCCGGACGCGGGCGGGCATGTCCACCTCGTCCAGGGCCTCGATCGCGACGGCGTGCTGCCTGCGGGCCTCCTGGGAGGTCCACTCGCGTCCGCCGGCCTCCTCGATGAGGGCCGCCCGGTAGGCGAACTCCTCCTCGGAGAAGGTGTCGAAGTCGTTGGACTTGGCGTCGGCGGCGAGCAGTTCGCCGAGCCGCTCGGAGGCCTCGCCGCCGGCGGCGAGGGCGGCGACGACCGGCAGGGACTTCTTGCGCTGGCGCAGGTCGCTCCAGGTCTGCTTGCCGGTGGCCTCCGGGTCGCCCCAGATGCCGAGGAGGTCGTCGACGGCCTGGAAGGCGAGGCCGAGGTGGTAGCCGTACTCCTCCAGCTTGTCGGCGGTGCGGTCGTCGGCGCCGCCGAGCACGGCGCCGATGGAGACGGCGCAGGCGAGCAGGGCGCCCGTCTTGTTGCCCTCCATCTCCAGGCACTCCTCGACGGTGACCCGCTCGCGGTGCTCGTACGAGATGTCCTGGGCCTGCCCGTCGATGAGCTTGCGGGAGGCCGTGGTGAGCCGGCGGGTGGCCCGGCCTGCCTCGACGGTGCCCAGTTCGAGGAGCAGCTCGTTGGCGAGGGCGAACAGGGCGTCGCCGACGAGGATGGCCTGCGCGGGGCCGTGCACCTTCCACACGGTGTCGCGGTGGCGGCGCTGCTCGTCGCCGTCCATCAGGTCGTCGTGGAGCAGCGAGAAGTTGTGGACGAGTTCCACGGCGACGGCGCCGGGGATCCCGACCTCGGGCGCGGCGCCCGCGGCCTCGGCCGACAGCAGGGCGAGCGCGGGGCGTACGGCCTTGCCGCCGTCGCCGTCGGCGGGGTTGCCCTGCGCGTCGATCCAGCCGAAGTGGTAAGCGGCCACGGTGTCCATGGGCGGCGCGAGGCGGTCGACGGCCGCCCGCAGTACGGGGGTGGACAGGGTCCGCCCCCGCTCCAGCAGTGCGGACACGTCCGCGGTGTCGACGGCCGGATTACCCGGCGGCACAGTCGGCACGGTCTCTCCTCTTGTTCCGGTACTCACACTCATGCCGCCTCCTGCAGCGGATGGTCATGGCGGCGGCCGAGGGCGGAGAGCGCGGCGCCCGCCGCGCTGAATCCGCTGCGGACGGCACCCTCCATGGTCGCGGGCCAGCCGGTGGCGGTCCAGGCTCCGGCCAGGTAGAGGCCCGGGGCCCGGGTGCGGGCGCCGGGGCGGAGCCGGCCGACGCCCGGGGTGGGGGCGAACGTGGCCGTCCGCTCCCTGGTGACGAAGAAGTCGCGGATCCCGGCGCCGCGGGCGGCGGGCAGCAGCCGCTCGAGCTCGGGGAGGTACTTCGCGCGCAGGGCGGCGACGGGTTCGTCGATCTCGTCCTGGGCGGCGGACTGGGAGACGGCGAGGTACTGGCCCCCGCCGGTGAGCCCCGAGGAGTCGGTGCGGTCGAAGACCCACTGCACCGGGGAGCCGAGCGTGGTGAAGAAGGGCTGCTTGAGGACCTTGCGGTCGTAGACGACGTGCAGGTTGAGGATGGGCGCGACGGTGATGTCGAGGAGCCGGTCGGGGTCGTCGAGGGCGCCGTCGGGCAGCAGGCCGTGGGTTTCCTGCTGGGGTACGGCGAGGACGACGGCGTCCGCCGTGAGCGTCTCGCCGGGTACGTCGACGGCCCAGCGGCCGTCGTCCGTACGGGAGATCCGCTCGGCCTTGGTGCGGAGCAGGGTGCGGACGCCGAGGGCGTCGAGCTCCTTCGCGGCGCGGGTGTCGTGGAGTTCGCCGAGGGGGACGTGGGCCCAGCCGATGTCGGCGGCGCCGGGCTCGGTGAGGAGCGCGGTCTTGAAGACCATCGCGGCCAGTCCCATGGAGGCCTCGGGGGCGGGGGCGTTGAGGGTGGGGATGCCGATCAGGTCCCAGAGGGCCTCGACGGCCCGGGGGGACTGTCCGTGCCGGCCGAGCCAGGTGCCGAAGTCGATGCCGTCGAGCGCGGGGTCGGCGGGGTCGAGCTTCTTCAGGGCGAGCGCGGCCCGGCCGACGGAGGCACGTTCGGCGAGGGAGAGGTGCGGGTACATGGCGAGGGTCCGCGCGAGGTGCAGCGGTACGGGGAGGTTGTCGCGGCTGATCCGGCCGAGCCTCGGTCCGCGGGGGTGGCCGACGTCGAGGACGGGGACGTCGAGGCGGTCCTGGAGCGGCGCGAGCCGGGCGCCGTCGATCCGGTCGAGGAACCAGCGGTACGCGGTGCAGCACCGCAGGTAGACGTGCTGGCCGTTGTCGACGGTGAGGTCGCCGCGGCGGAAGGAGAAGGCGAGGCCGCCGAGCCGGGGGCGGCCTTCGAGGAGGGTGACGCCGGTGCCCGCCTCGGCGAGCCGGAGCGCGGCGGTGATCCCGGCGAGCCCGCCGCCGACGACGACGGCGTGGGGCTGCCGGGCGTTCTGCTCGGTTCCGTCGTGGGTCACGCGGCCTCCGCTCGGGTCGTCTCGGGCAGGGACGCCGGAACGGCGCCCGGGGTTGCCCGGCGCTCGGTGGCGTACGGGCTCATCAGGCTCGCCCCCTGACGGTACGGCGGGCGATGTGGCGGGTGTCGAGGCCGGAGAGGCCGCGGACGGCGACGTACGCCTTCTCGCGGCCCGGCAGCGAGACCCGGCCGCGCAGCACGGCGCCGGGGTCGCGTTCGATCCGGTCGAGGAGGCGGCGGTAGATGCCGGCCATGGCGGCGACGCAGGCGCCGCTGCGCCGGTCGAGCATGGGCAGCAGCCGGTAGCCCTCGGCGAACAGGGCGCGGGCGCGCCGTACTTCGAAGTGGACGAGGCCGGCGAAGTCCGCGCCGGGGGGCGGGGTGTCGCTCCCGAAGCCGTCCCCGCAGCCGAACTTGGCGAGGTCGTCGGCGGGCAGATAGGTCCGCCCGTTGGCCGCGTCCTCGCGTACGTCCCTGAGGATGTTGGTGAGTTGCAGCGCGAGGCCCAGGGTGTCGGCGTACTCGGGAGCCCGGTCGGCGCCCGCGGCGCCGGGCTGGGTGCCGAAGACGCCGAGGGAGAGCCGGCCGATCGCCCCGGCGACGCAGCGGCAGTAGACCTTGAGGTCGTCCCAGGTCTCGAAGGTCGCGCCGTGCACGTCCATGAGGACGCCGTCGATGAGTTCGTCGAGGCCGTCGAGCGGGAGCGGGAAGCGGCGGGCGGAGTCGGCGAGGGCGACGGCGACGGGGTCGGTGTCGTCCTCGTCGACCTCGCCGGCGCGGACCCGGCCGAGCAGGGCGCGGGTGGCCTCCAGGCGTTCCCGCTTGACCTCGGACGCGAGGGTGCCGTCGCCGATGTCGTCGACGCGCCGGGAGAAGGCGTAGAGGGCGGACATGGCCTGGCGCTTCTCGGTCGGCAGCAGCCGGATCCCGTAGGCGAAGTTGCGTGCCTGCTGTCCGGTGACCGCCTCGCAGTAGCTGTAGGCGGCCTGTACCGGTGCGGACGGCTGGGGCTGTGCCTCCACGGTCGCGCTCACCCCTCTCTCCGCGCCCGGAGCAGTACCGCTCCCACCTGGCGCATCAGGCTCGGCTTGGTGGATTTCGGTGCGCCGCTCAGTACGTCGAACCCGGCGTCGGTGACCGCGTCGAGCGCGGCGAGTCCCCCGGCGGTGAATCCCGCGAGGAGGAGGCGGAGCCGGCCGTGGACGCTGCCGACGAGCGGGGTGCCCGCGTGGAGCAGTCCGCGGGCCCGCTCGGCCTCGAAGGCGACCAGGGCGCGCACGGCGGCGCCGGCGGTGGGGCGGGCGAGGTCGGCCTCGGTGACGTGGAACCGCTTGAGGTCCTCGGCGGGGAGGTAGATCCGGTCGGCGCGGAGGTCCTCCGCGACGTCCTGGAGGTGCTCGACGATCTGGAGGGCGGTGCAGATCTCGTCGGAGCGGCGGATCCGCTCGGGGGTGTCGGTGCCGGTGATCGCGAGGACGAGGCGGCCGACGGGGTTGGCGGAGAGCTCGCAGTACGCGAGGAGGTCGTCGTACGTCTCGTAGCGCGTGACGAGCTGGTCCTGGCGGTTGGCCGCGATCAGCCCGAGGAAGGGCTCGGGGGTGAGCCGGTGGCGCTGGACGGTCGGCCGGAGGGCCCGCAGCAGGGGGTGGCGGGGGGCGCCGTCGAAGACGCGGCGGAGGTCGGCCTCGAAGGCGTCGAGGAGCGCGAGCCGGTCCTCGGCGGCCTCGGGGTCGAGGCCGAGGTGGCGGGCGTCGGCGCCGCCGGGGGCGAGGTCGCCGTCACCGATGTCGTCGACGAGGCGGGCGAAGCCGTAGACGGCCATCAGGTCGTCGCGCCAGGCCCGGGGCAGGAAGAAGGGGGCCACGGGGAAGTTCTCGTCCGCGGCCTTGCCGAGTGTGGCGCGTGAGGAGGCGTCGGGGCGCCCCTGCCGCGTGTCCGTCACAGGTCACTGCCCGACGGAGGGACGGCGACACCCTCGTGGAGCTGGAGATTCTGCGTCATGGCCGTCACGTCTCCCGTTCTACACTGCCGATCCAATCCATCCTATTTCGGACACGCCGCCGACCCCTGCCCATAGGGCCGCCGCCCGGAGGCCCGATGGTCGTGGGGTATCGCCCTACTTGCCGCGAAACAGACCGCTCCAGCTTACGTTGCACAGCGGCTGCCGCAGTTCCGGGGTGGCCCGCGCCGGGAAGCTCACCCGTACGGGTCGTCAACCCACCCGTACCGCAAGGGAGTTCGGTGGGGAGTACGACTCAGAGGGCACGTGCGCCGGAGACCACCATGGCGAGGGTCGTCTCGACGACGGCGTTCCTGCGCTGCGCGGGAAGGCGGCGGAGAGGGCCGTCGACCAGGAGAAGTGACAGTCCGTGCACGGCCGACCATGCTGCGGCGCCACTGGCGGCTCGTGCGCCCTGCCGGGCGGCGCCGCGCCGGGTGAGCGCGTCGAGCGCCTCCCCGAGCAGGGTGAACGCACGGATCTCGGGCTCGGCGGGCGGCCGCTCCGCCGCAGGTCGGCCCGCCTCGGCCTGCCTGGGGACGCAGAACGCGGCCCGGTAGAGGCCGGGCTGCTCCACGGCGAAGCCGACGTATCCGCGGCAGAGGGCGGCGACCCGGCGTTCGGCCGCGAGGGCGGGGTCGTCGGCGCCGGGCTCGCCGGCGGCGGCCCGCTCCATCGAGTCGGCGAGCTCCCGCCGGGCGTGCGTCCTGACGGCGCGGAGGAGTTCGCCGCGTCCGTCGAAGTGCCGGTAGGCGGCGGTGGGCGAGACACCCACCCGGCGGGCCGCCTCGCGCAGGACGACCCGCTCGGGGCCTCCTTCGGTGGCGAGATCGACGGCCGCGCAGATCAGCGCGTTGCGCAGATCGCCGTGGTGGTAGGTCTTTCCCCCCGAGATCGCTGCCATGGGCTCATCCTGCCCGATGTTGACCGCATGAACATTCCAGGTGGTGGCGCGACGCGCGGAAAGCGGAACCGCCCCCACCGAAAAAGGGCGGGGGCGGCGCGGAAGGACTCGGGTCAGCGGGCGGTCTCGCGCTCGTACGCCTTGAGGACCTCGTCCGTGGGGCCGTCCATCAGGAGCTGCCCCTTCTCCAGCCAGAGCACCCGGTCGCAGGTGTCCCGGATGGACTTGTTGCTGTGGCTCACCAGGAAGACCGTGCCGGCCTCCTTGCGGAGCTCGCGGATGCGCTCCTCGGAGCGGATCTGGAACTTGCGGTCACCGGTCGCCAGCGCCTCGTCGATGAGGAGGACGTCGTGGTTCTTGGCCGCCGCGATGGCGAAGCGGAGCCGGGCGCCCATGCCGGAGGAGTACGTGCGCATGGGCAGGCTGATGAAGTCGCCCTTCTCGTTGATGCCGGAGAAGTCGACGATCCCCTCGTACCGCTCGCGGACCTCCTCGCGGCTCATGCCCATGGCGAGGCCGCCCAGGATCACGTTGCGCTCACCGGTGAGGTCGTTCATGAGGGCCGCGTTGACGCCCAGGAGCGAGGGCTGCCCGTCGGTGTAGACCATGCCGCTCTCGGTGGGCAGCAGACCGGCGACGGCGCGCAGCAGCGTCGACTTGCCGGAGCCGTTGGAGCCGATGAGGCCGATGGCCTCGCCCCGGTAGGCGGTGAAGGTGACGCCGCGGACGGCGTGGACCTTGCGGACGCCCCGGGAGACCTCGGCCTTGCCGCGGCCGAGGATCCGGCTGAGCGCCGCGGTGGCGCTGCCCTTGCCTCCGCCACCGGTGTTGACCCGGTAGACGATGTGGACGTCGTCGCAGATGACGGTGGGGACGTTGCCTTCGTCGATGTCAGCCACGGCCGTACCTCTCCTCGGCCTTCCAGAAGTAGACGAAGCCGCCGATGCCGACGACCAGCGCCCACGCGAGGGCGGTCATCCAGACGTGGTCCGGCAGGTTGCTCGCGCTGTAGCCGTCGATGAGGGCGAAGCGGATCAGGTCCATGTAGACCGAGGCCGGGTTGTACATGAGGACGTCGGCGATCCAGGCCGGCTTGTCGGCGAGCATCACCGGGATCGAGAACATGACGCCGGACGCGTACATCCAGGTCCGCATGATGAACGGCATCAGCTGGGCGAGGTCGGGCGTCTTGGAGCCCATCCTGGCCACGATCATCGCGAGGCCCACGTTGAACACGAAGTGCAGGAAGAGCGCCGGGATCACCAGCAGCCACCGGAGGGAGGGGTAGCTGCCGAAGGCGATCACGATCGCCACGAGGACGATCATCGAGAACAGCAGCTGCTGGAGCTGCTGGAGGGAGAAGGAGATGGGGAGGCTGGCCCGCGGGAAGTGCAGGGCCCTGACGAGGCCGAGGTTCCCCGAGATCGCCCGGACGCCGGCCATGACCGAGCTCTGGGTGAAGGTGAACACGAAGATGCCGGTGACCAGGAAGGGGATGTAGACGTCCTCGGACATCCCCTGTCCCGCGCCCAGGATGAGCCCGAAGATCAGGTAGTAGACCAGGGCGTTGAGCAGCGGGGTCGCCACCTGCCACACCTGGCCCAGCTTGGCCTGGCTGTACTGGGCGGTCAGCTTGGCCGAGGAGAAGGCCAGGATGAAGTGGCGGCGGCTCCACAGTTCACGGACGTACTCGAACAGTCCGGGCCGGGCGCCGCTGACGGAGAGGCCGTACTTCGCGGCCAGCGCGGCCGGGGCCAGGCCCTCGTCGACGGACGGGGGCGCGCTCGTCGCGACCGCCCCGCCCTGGTGTGTGTCACTCACAGTCGAAACTTTCGTGTTCAAGATGCGCGGCACGTCGGTACCACGATGTCAGACGACCGGGGGGCGACCCAGCCGGGTCAGCCGCCACACCGTACGCCACCTCATGGGGCGGCGCGGTCCGCAGGGGGTCGTCCAGCCCTCGCGGAAGCCGCCGCACCACGCCTTCAGCGCGGAGAGGGAGGGCCGCCGGGCCAGGGTGAGCAGAAGCCAGACGCCGAGATAGACCGGCACCAGGGGCGCGGGCAGATTGCGACGTGCCAGCCACACTCGGTTGCGGGCCACGTTGAAGTGGTACGAGGCGTGCCGGGACGGGGCTGTGGTGGGGTGCAGCAGCACCATGTCGGAACGGTAGTCGATCATCCAGTCGGCGTCGAGCGCGCGCCAGGCGAGGTCGGTCTCCTCGTGCGCGTAGAAGAACTCGCCCGGGAGCGCGCCGACTTCGGCGAAGACCTTGGTGCGGACCGCGTTGGCGCCACCGAGGAAGGTGGTGACCCGCGAGGAGCGCATCGGGTCGGAGGCGCGCAGGCGCGGCACGTGCCGGCGCTGGGTGGTCCCGGTCTCCGGGTCGGCGATGCGGAAGGTGATGATGCCGAGGCGCGGGTCGGCGGTGAAGGCCTGCCGGACCAGTTCGGCGGTGTCCGTGTGCGCGAGGAGTCCGTCGTCGTCGAGGAACAGCAGGACGTCGACGTCGGTGCCGCCGGGGCCGAAGGCCTCGATGCCGATGTTCCGGCCGGCCGGGATGCCCACGTTCTCCGGCAGGTCGACGGTCCGCACCCAGTCGGGCAGCCCGGTGACCGGGGTGCCCTGTCCGACGACGACGACCTCGACCCGGTCGCCGTCCTGCGCGGCGACCGAGTCGATCAGCGCGCGCAGGTCGTCGGGGCGGTTGCCCATCGTGATGACGACGGCTCCCACCGTGAGCGGCGCACCGGGGGACGGCCTCACTTCAGCCTGCTGGAGACCATGATCGACACCAGGTGGAGCACGGTCTGGAGCAACGCGATGCCGGCGAGGACGGCGACGCCGACCCGGGAGAAGAACAGATCGCCGCGGACGTGGTCCACGATCGCCAGGGCCACGATGAGGAGCGAGGCCTCGATGCCGAGGACGAGCCGGTGGAACTTGAGCGCCGCGGCGGCCCTGCGGGCCAGCGCCATGCCGGAGGAACGCGGCTCGGACGCCGCCTCCTTGACCGGCGGCAGTCCGCCCTGGTGGCGGGCGACGCCGACGAGGTCGGTCTCGGCCTTGATCAGGATGGCGCCGAGGGCGGCGAGCGTGCCGAGGAAGGCCCACAGCCAGTCGATCCGGCCCGTGCCCCACAGGTCGGCGGCGCGCAGGCCGAAGCCGACGAGCACGGCCGCGTCGCACAGGTAGGCGCCGACCCGGTCCAGGTACACCCCGCCGAGCGAGAACTGCTTCTTCCAGCGGGCCACCTCGCCGTCGACGCAGTCGAGCAGCAGGTAGAGCTGGACCATGAGCGCGCCGAGGAGCGCCCCCGGGATCCCCGGCACGAGCAGCGCGGGGGCCGCGAGGACGCCCGCGAGGGTCATGACGTAGGTGAGCTGGTTCGGTGTGACCCGGGTGCCGACGAGGTGGCGGGTGATCCGGAGCGAGATCTCCCGCATGTACAGACGGCCGCCCCAGTGCTCACCGCTGCGCCGGTCCTTCACGCCCGGGGGGTGGACGACCGGTCGGAGCTCAGCTACCGATGGCTTTTGCATAGTCGGCGTACGCGTCCCTGATCTGGTCGTCGGACAGGTCGAGGTGTTCGAGGATGGTGAAGCGACCCGGCCGGGTCTGCGGGGCGAAGGACACCGCCTGCACGAACTCGTCCACGGTGAAGCCCATCTCCTCCGGTCGGACGGGCAGCCCGTGCCGGCGGAGGGTCTCGACCATCTGCGCGGATCCCTCGAGGGCGCCGCGCAGGTGCATGGCGAAGGCCGCTCCGAGGCCGCACTGCTCGCCGTGGCTGGCGGCGCGGGCCGGGAAGAGCAGGTCGAAGGCGTGGCTGATCTCGTGGCAGGCGCCCGAGGAGGGGCGGCTGTCCCCGCTGATCGACATGGCGATGCCGGACATCACCAGGCCCTCGGAGAGGGAGACGAGGAAGTCGTCGTCGCCGACGCCGCCGGGGTGGCGGAGCACGGCCTCGCCGGCGCTGCGGGCCATGGCGGCCGCGAGGCCGTCGACGGGCTCGCCGTTGACCTGGTGGGAGAGCTCCCAGTCCGCGATGGCGGAGATGTTGGAGATGGCGTCGCCGATGCCGGAGCGGACGAAGCGGACCGGCGCCTCCCTGATCACGTCCAGGTCGATGACGAGGGCGATCGGGGTGGGGACACCGTAGGAGCCCCGGCCGTTGTCGTTGTCCAGGGTCGAGATCGGGGAGCAGATCCCGTCGTGCGACAGGTTGGTGGCGATGGCCACCAGCGGCAGCCCGACCCGGGCCGCCGCGTACTTGGTCACGTCGATGATCTTGCCGCCGCCGAGGGCGACCACAGCGTCGTACCGCTTGCCGCGCATGGCGTCGGCGAGCTTCACGGCCTCGTCGATGGTGCCGCCCGCCACCGGGTACCAGTCGGCACCCGGCAGCTCGGCGGCGAACTGCTCACGCAGCTTGAGGCCCGAGCCGCCGCTGATGGCGACGGCGATCTTGCCGTTGCTGGAGATCCGCTGGTCCGCGAGGAGCGCGGACAGGTCGTCCAGCGCTCCCCTGCGGATGTCGACGACGACCGGCGAGGGGATCAGCCGAGTCAGTACTGGCACGCGATCTCACGGCCCTTCGCGAGGTCGTCGTGGTTGTCGATCTCGACCCACTTGACGTCGCCGATGGGGGCCACGTCGATGGTGAAGCCGTCGTCGACGAGCTTCTGGTAGCCGTCCTCGTAGTAGAGGTCCGGGTCGCGCTCGAAGGTCGCCTTGAGGGCGTCGGCGAGCGCCTCTGCGGCC
The DNA here is from genome assembly GCF_040295605.1 of Streptomyces sp. NPDC002773. NCBI lineage: Bacteria > Bacillati > Actinomycetota > Actinomycetes > Kitasatosporales > Streptomycetaceae > Streptomyces > Streptomyces sp. NPDC002773. The sequence goes on along the minus strand of NZ_JBEOVO010000003.1, from coordinate 282,871 downwards.
TCGGCCTCGATGAGCGTGACGCCGATGTACTCGCCGGTCGCGGTGGCCGGGTCCATGAGCTTGGTGATGCGCTGGACGCCCTTGCCCTCGGCGGTGATGACCTTCATCTCCTCGTCGGCGAGGTTCTTCACCGTGTCGAGGGCGAGGATGATCTTCTGGCCGTTGCCGCGGGCGGCGAGCAGGGTCTCCTCGACGGAGACCGGGTGGACGGTGTCGCCGTTGGCGAGGATCACACCGCGCTTGAGGACGTCACGGGCGCACCACAGGGAGTAGGCGTTGTTCCACTCCTCGGCCTTGTCGTTGTCGACGAGGGTGATCGTGAGGCCGTACTTCGCCTCCAGGGCCTCCTTGCGGGCGTAGACGGCCTCCTTGCGGTAGCCGACGACGATCGCGACCTCGGTGAGGCCGATCTCGGCGAAGTTCTTCAGCGTCCCGTCGAGGATCGTGGTCTCGCCGTCGACCGGCACGAGGGCCTTCGGAAGGGTGTCGGTGTAGGGGCGCAGACGCCGTCCGGCACCGGCTGCGAGTACGAGGCCGATCATGCTGTTTCTCCTTCGTCGTGAACGGCGGGTGCTCCGGAGGAGACCCAGAAGCGGATGGACTCCACGAGCACCACGAGCGCGACGGCTGCCGCGAGAGCGGTCAGTGCCAGGGTGAAGTCGTCACCGCGGTCCGCCAGGAGGGCGGCGAGGACGGTCACCAGGAGCGTGCGCCCCTCGTGTCCGCCGGTGACGCGCACCAACCACGCGGGCGGCGCGCCGGTGCCGCCGCGGATGCGGTACACCGTGTCGTAGTGATGGTAGGCGACCGCCGCGACCAGGCCGAACGCCGCGGGAAGGGCTCCCGGGGCGTCGGAGCGGGCGGCGAGGACGAGGACGGTGGTGTACTCGGCGGCGCGGAAGAGCGGCGGTACGAGCCAGTCCAGGGAGCCCTTGAGGGGGCGGGCGACGGCCGCGCCGGCGAGTACCACGTACAGGACCGCGACGACGACGGTCTGCCGGTCCCCGAAGGGGCGGGCGAGGACGCCGGCGAGCAGTGCGCCGGTCGCGATCACGGCGAGGACGACGCCGGGGGCGAGCGGGCCGGTGCGGCGGAGAGAGCGGGCGACGACGCCGGCGAGCGGGCCGGAGTCCGCGAGGTCGGCGAGGGCCTGGGCGGCGCGGTCGGTGCGCTTCGCCTTGCGGGTGAGGGAGCGCAGGACGCGGCCCGCCGTGGTGTAGCAGGCGCCGAAGGCGCAGCCGATGATCAGCGCCCAGAAGACGATCCGGGGGCTGGTGACGGCGGTGAGGACGGCGATCATCGCCCAGCGCTCGCCGATCGGCAGGATGATCATGCGGCGGGCCCAGACGGTCCAGCCGAGGCTGTCGAGCCGGTCGGAGAGGGCCGCGGTGGGGCTGGTGTTGGCCGTGGCGTCGTGATTGGCCTCGTTGAACGAGAAGTCCACGACGTGCCGGCAGGTCATCAGCACCATCGCGCCGAGCGCCAGGGCCCAGACGTCGTCGCCGTTGCGGGCCGCGCCGAGGGCGAGGCCCGCGTAGAAGGCGTACTCCTTGGCGCGGTCGAAGGTGGCGTCGAGCCAGGCGCCCATCGTCGAGTACTTCAGCGCGTACCGGGCGAGCTGCCCGTCGGTGCAGTCCAGGACGAAGGAGACGAGGAGGAGGACGCCGGCGGCGACGTAGCCGCCGCGCTCGCCGGTCGCCGCGCAGCCGGCCGCGATCAGGGCGGTGAGCAGCGAGGCGGTGGTGACCTGGTTGGGGGTCAGTCCGCGGCGCGCGCACCAGCGGGCGATGTAGCGCGAGTACGGGCTGATGAAGAAGGTGGTGAAGAAGCCGTCGTGGGCCTTCACGGCCGAGCGGAGGCGTACGGCCTCGTCGTCGACCGCGTCCACGGCGGCGCGTGCCTCGTGGCGGGCCTCCGGATCGGCGGGGACGGTGGCGACGAGGGTGCCGAGCTGGGGCCGGTGCACGGCGACGCCGTCGGCGTCGAGGGCGTCGGCGACCGTGCCGGGGAGGTCGCCGGTGGCCGGGGCGTCCTTCAGCGCGCGGGCCAGCGCGGGGCGGGCCCCGCTCTGCGCGGTGAGGGCGCCGGGTACGGCGGCCGCCGGGAACCGGGGGTCGGTGAGGGCGAGGCGCAGCGCGTGCAGGTGGCCGACGAACCGGGGGTCGACGAGCGCGACGCGCTCGCCCGCCGGGACGGCGGCCAGCACGGCGGCGGCCTCGTCGGCGCCGGATGCTGCCCTGACGTCGAAACCGAGCGACCGCAGATCACCGTCGAGCGAGGATCCGGGTGCCGGCGGGCCGGTGAGGATGGCGGTCGACAGACGAACTCACTCCTTGGAGCTGACGGAGGGGCCGGCGGGGCCCATGGCGCCCCGGGCGCGGCGGTGCGGCCCGGCACCGGGCGGCGGCACGTCGGCTGAGGCTATCGGATGAACAGAGCGCGAGTTCACCGAGGCTTCGCGGGCAGGACTCCCCCGGGCCCACCCGTGTCCTCGTGGGTGAGCCGCGCCCTGCGGAGATCATCATGGGCGATCGGCGGCCCGCCCCACAACCGGCGGCCCGCCCCGCGAACCGCGGTCGGGCGCCGCCGCGTGGACCCTGAGCGCCGGGTTCGGGCCACGGCCGGACAGCCTGACATCATCGCAGGTCAGAGCATATGACAACGGTGTTCAGTACCGTGTTGCACATACCCCCCACCCGTAGTTGACTTGCTGATCGGGGCACCTGCGACCACATGATCTGGAGGCCATTCCATGGGGGCTGGACACGACCACGGGCACAGTCACGGCGGCCCGCCGCCGACCGGTACCGCCGCGGCCGCGTACAAGAACAGGCTGCGGATCGCACTCGGCATCACGCTCTCCGTGATGGTGATCGAGATCATCGGTGGTGTGCTCTCCGACTCGCTCGCCCTGATCGCCGACGCGGCGCACATGGCGACCGACGCGGTCGGCCTCGCGATGGCACTGCTCGCGATCCACTTCGCCAACCGGCCGCCCTCGGGGAACCGCACCTTCGGGTTCGCGCGGGCCGAGATCCTGGCGGCGCTCGCGAACTGCCTGCTGCTGCTCGGCGTCGGCGGTTACGTGCTGTACGAGGCGATCCAGCGGTTCATCGAGCCGGCCGAGACCAAGGGCGGCCTGGCGATCGCGTTCGCGGTGGTCGGCCTGGTCGCCAACGTGATCTCGCTGTCGCTGCTCATGCGGGGCCAGAAGGAGAGCCTCAACGTGCGCGGGGCGTACCTGGAGGTGCTCGCGGACGCCCTGGGCTCGGTCACCGTGATCGTCGCGGCCGGCATCATCCTGGCCACGGGCTGGCAGTACGCCGACCCGATCGCCTCGATCGTGATCGGCCTGATGATCGTCCCGCGCACGGTCAAACTGCTGCGCGAGACCCTGGACGTGCTCCTGGAGGCGGCCCCCAAGGGTGTCGACATGGCGGAGGTACGGGCCCACATACTGGCCCTGCCGGGGGTCGAGGACGTGCACGACCTGCACGCCTGGACGATCACCTCGGGGATGCCCGTGCTCTCGGCGCACGTGGTCGTGGACCAGGGCGCGCTGGACTCCGTCGGCCACGAGAAGATGCTGCACTCCCTCCAGGGATGCCTGGGTTCGCACTTCGACGTGGAGCACTGCACCTTCCAGCTGGAGCCGGTCGGGCACGCGGAGCACGAGGCGAAGCTCTGCCTCTGAGCCCCGGACGCAGGCCCACCTGTTAGTCTTTTCGTACGAACGTGTGGTGAGAGGAGCTGAGGTTGATGACCGTCGCGATGGAGGCTGCCCGCAGCGGCAGCGCCCGGTCGTCCCTCAGCCTCCGGGTCTCCGGCTGACCTGATCCCGGTTCCCACCGGTTCGTCACGTCGTCGGCCGGGGCCCTCTCACCAAGGGTTTCCCACGTTGTCCGACAACGCACTGCACGACTCCTTCTTCGCCCTGCACCACGGTCTTCCGCGGCAGGGCCCCGGCTCCGACACCACGACCCGTCGGCTCCTCGCGCTCGCGGGGACGCTTCCGGAGCGCCCGCGCGTGCTCGACCTGGGCTGCGGCCCCGGCCGTTCCGCGCTGCTCCTGGCCGCGGAGGCGGGCGCCGACGTGACCGCCGTCGACACCCACGAGCCGTTCCTCGCGGAGCTGCGCGAGTCCGCCGCGGCCCGCGGGCTCGACGGCTCGGTCCGTAGCGACAGTTCGCCGATCCGTACCGGCGGCTCGGTCCGTACCCTCCGCGCGGACATGGGCGCGCTGCCGTTCCCCGACGGCTCCTTCGACCTGGTCTGGGCCGAGAGCTCGGTCTTCGTCCTCGGCTTCGACCGGGCGCTCGCCGAGTGGCGCCGGCTCCTCGCACCCGGAGGCACGCTGGTGCTCACCGAGTGCGTCTGGACCACCGGGGAGCCGGGCCCGGTGCCCCGCGCCTTCTGGGAGGAGCACTACCCGCTCCGCAGCATCACCGGGAACGCCGAGGCCGCGGTCAAAGCCGGTTACCGGGTCCTCGGGACCTTCACCCAGCCCGAGAGCGACTGGGACGAGTACTACGGCCCCCTGGCCGCGCGCGCCGAGGCGGCGGACACCACCGTGCCGGGCATGGCCGAGGCCGTGGCCGGGGCACGGGCCGAGATCACCCTGCGGAGTGAACACGGCTCCGACTACGGGTACGCCGGATTCGTCCTGCGGCCCGCCGACCCCCGCTGGCACACCCGTCCGGAGACCGCGGAGGACGCCCCGGCGGTCCGGCGGATCGTCGCCGAGGCCTTCGGGTCGGACGCGGAGGCCGAGCTGGTCGACGCGCTCCGGCGGGACCCCGGGGCCTGGCTACCGGGCCTGTCGTACGTGGCCGAGGCCACGGACGGCTCGGTCGCGGCGCACGCCCTGGTCACCCGCTGCCGGGTGGGCGACGCCCCCGCGGCGGCGCTCGCGCCGGTCTCGGTGGCTCCTGAGCACCAGCGGACGGGGGCCGGGCAGGCCGTCGTCCGGGCGGTGCTCGACGCGGCCCGGCTGCGGGGAGAGTCGCTCGTCCTCGTCCTGGGCCATCCGGAGTACTACCCGAGGTTCGGGTTCGCACGCGCGTCCGCGTACGGGATCAAGCCAGGTTTCGAGGTCCCTGACGAGGCGATGATGGCGCTCGTCCTGGACGACTCCGTGCCCGTTCCGCCGGGCACGATCGCCTATCCGGCGGCTTTCGGGGTCTAGCCTCCTCGCGCCGTCCCTCCGCTCCCGCCCACCGGTGGTACTCCGGTGCGGCGGGAGCGGCCGCGTCCGGCCGCCGAAGTACGGACAAGCCGGGTTTGTACGGCAGACTGAGGTGGCCCTACCGGGCCGAGGACCGATGCGAAGGATGGGTATGCCGACCACACCAGCCACCGCGGCTCAGATCTCGCCGGAGATCATGTCGAACGGTGTCCAGCCGTCCGGAGTCCCGGCGCCGATCATGCTCGAACTGGTCGACGAGGACGGGACGACGATCGGTACGGCCGAGAAGCTCGCCGCGCACGAGGCGCCCGGGCTGCTGCACCGCGCCTTCTCCGTCTTCCTCTTCGACGAGTCGGGCCGGCTGCTCCTCCAGCGCAGGGCGCTCGGCAAGTACCACTCCCCCGGCGTCTGGTCGAACACCTGCTGCGGCCACCCCTACCCGGGCGAGGCGCCGTTCACGGCGGCCGCCCGGCGGACCTTCGAGGAGCTGGGCGTCTCGCCCACGCTGCTCGCGGAGGCGGGCACCGTCCGCTACAACCACCCCGACCCGGCCTCGGGCCTGGTGGAGCAGGAGTTCAACCATCTCTTCGTCGGTCTCGTGCAGGCCGCGCCCCGGCCCGACCCGGAGGAGGTCGGGGACACGGTGTTCGTGACCGCCGCCGAGCTGGCCGAGCGCCACGCCGCCGCGCCGTTCTCCGCCTGGTTCATGACGGTGCTCGACGCGGCGCGTCCGGCCGTCAGGGAACTGACGGGTCCGTCCGGGGGCTGGTGACGACCGGCTGGTGGATCACTGCCTCCGGCCCCGGTGCCATCGGGGCCAGGGGCAGTGCCGCCCAGATGATCTTGCCGCCGCTCGCGGTGTGCTCGACGTCGCAGGCGCCGCCGGACTCCTGGGCGATCTCGCGGACCAGGAGCAGCCCGCGGCCGCCCGTCTGCCCGTAGTCCGCCACGAGAGCCTTGGGGCGGTACGGGTGGTTGTCCTCGACGGACACCCGGATCCACTCGGGGCCGATGGCCACCTCCACCGCTATCTCCGGCGACAGCAGCGCCGCGTGCCGCACGGCGTTGGTGACCAGCTCGGAGACGATCAGCAGCAGGCCGTCCATGATCTCCTCATGGACGGGCACGCCCTGGCGTACCAGCAGGTCGCGTACGGCGTGCCGGGCCTGCGGGACGGAGACGTCGACCGCGGCAGCGGTGAAGCGCCAGACTCCTTCGTAGGACGGTTGCCGGGCGGGGCCACCGCCGTGGGTCTCCACGGTCCGGTTCCCACCCTCGTGCTCGATTCTCGCCACGGATCGAGTCTTGGCAATGCGCGCGGGCGGACCGGCCTACTGACCAGAAGTCGACACTTATCGGCCGCTTTCCGATCGGTTGATTATGCCCATGTCAGTTGTTCGACTGATCGGTCGCGCTTTCTGACGGATCCGGGGCGGGGGCCGTGGCCGGTGTCACCATACTGACGATCCTCCGCCCGCCGACGCCGATCGCGATCAGGCCGAGTCCGTCGAAGAGCAGCGCGAGTGAGAAGAAGACCCCGAGGACGTACCGGCTGCTGTCCGGCCAGTCGAACAGGACGAGCAGACCGAGGAGCAGACCGAAGGCGCCCTGGAGGAGGGTCCAGCCGAACTGCGGCCCGCGCACCACCACGCTGCCGACCAGCCGGAAGACACCACCGGTCAGGAAGAGCAGGGCGGCGAACATCGTCAGTGCCTCCGCCGAGCCCTCCGGGTGGCGGATCACCACGAGACCGGCGGCGATGTTCAGGGCGGCCACCACCACGGCGAGCCAGAAGTAGCTGGTGCCCCGCGACTGGATGGCCTGGAGAAGGCCCACGGCACCGCCGATCAGCAGCAGCCAGCCGAAGAGCAGCATCGAGGTCAGGGTGGCGACGCCCGTGTAGACCAGGCCGACGACGCCGCCGACGACGAGCAGGACGCCGAGCACGGCCAGCCAGCTGAAGCTCCTGTTGAGCCGTTTCCCCTCGCGTGCCATCTCGCGGACCGGGTCCGGTGCCTCGTGCGGCTCGTGGGCGTCCTTGGCCATGCGGTGCCTCCTCGGGACGGCCCCTTCCTGATCGTACGTTCGGGTACGGCGGATAGCATCCGGCCCATGGAGCCGCAGCTGAAGGCCAGCGCCACGGACGGGATCGCCACCGTCGCCATCGCCAACCCCGCCAAGCGCAACGCGATGAGCGCGGCCATGTGGCGCGCCCTGCCCGGCGTCCTGGAGCGGCTCGCCGCCGACCCCGCGGTGCGGGTCCTGGTCCTGACGGGCGAGGGCGACACCTTCTGCGCCGGGGCGGACATCTCCGCGCTGCGCGAGCCCGGGGACGAACAGCAGGCGCTCGCGGTACGGGCCGAGGAGGCCCTCGCGGCCTTCCCCAAGCCGACCCTCGCCGCCGTCCGGGGCTTCTGCGTCGGGGGCGGCAGCCAGCTCGCCGCCGCGTGCGACCTGCGGTTCGCCGAGGAGGGGGCGCGTTTCGGGATCACCCCGTCGAAGCTCGGGATCGTCTACCCGTCCTCCTCGACCCGCAGGCTCGCCGCCCTCGTGGGCCCTTCGACCGCCAAGTACCTGCTGTTCTCCGGTGAGTTGATCGACGCCGAGCGGGCACTGCGGACCGGGTTCGTGGACGAGCTCCATCCCGTGGGCGAGCTGGACAAGCGGGTGGCCGAGTTCGCCCGGGTGCTGGCCTCGCGCTCGCTCCTGACGCAGGCGGCGGCCAAGGAGTTCGCGGACGGGCGCCTCGACCGGGACGCCCACTGGGCCGAGCAGGCACGCGGCAGCGGCGACACCGCGGAGGGTGTCGCCGCCTTCCTCGAGCGCCGCGCGCCCCGCTTCACGTACGGGCTCTGAGCCTCGGTACGGGCTCTGAGCCTCAGCTCACGTACGGCCTCCGCGGCTCAGCTCGCGTACGGGCTCCGGGCCTCAGCTCTCCCGCGCGAGCGACTCGACCGGCTGTCCGCGCCAGTGCGCGACGATCGCGGCCGGGGCCTTCTCCGGCGAGCCCGCGTCGTACGGGGGCTGCGGGTCGTACTCGGTGAGCAGCTGGATCGTCTGGGCGGCCTCGTCGCCCGCGATCCGGCCGATCAGGTGCAGGGCCATGTCGATGCCGGAGGAGACGCCGGCGGCCGTGACGTACTTGCCGTCGAAGACGACCCGCTCGCCGGTGGGTTCGGCGCCCAGCGCCTTGAGCTCCTCGTAGGCGAGCCAGTGGGTGGTGGCGCGGCGGCCGCTCAGCAGTCCGGCGGCGCCCAGGAGCAGCGATCCGGTGCAGACCGAGGTGGTCCAGGTGCTGGTCTCGTCCGCGGTCCGGAGCCAGGCCTGGATCTCCGGGTCGTTCATGGCCTGCCGGGAGTCGGGGCCGCCGGGTACGAGGACGATGTCCGGGTGCGGGACGTCGGCGAGGGACTTGTCGGCGACGAGCGCGAGGCTGCCCTGGTCGTTGCGGACGGGGCCGGTCTCCTTGGCGACGAAGACGGTCTCGGCTCCGGGCAGCCGGGCGAGCAGCTCGTACGGGCCGACGGCGTCGAGGGTGGTGAGGCCCTCGTAGAGCAGGACGGCGATCTGCATGGTGATCCTTTTCAGTCGACTCGGTGGACAGGTGCGTGGAAGCGGCGGCGGTACTCCGCCGGGGCGGTCCTCAGGGCCTTCAGGAAGGCGCGGCGCATCGCCTCCGAGGTGCCGTAGCCGGAGGCGCGTGCGACCTCCTCGACACCGCGCGAGGTCTCCTCCAGGAGCCGGCGGGCGTGTTCCAGCCGGACCCGGTCGACGTAGCGGCCGGGCGGGGTGCCGGTCTCCGCGTGGAAGGCGCGGGCGAAGTGACGGGGCGAGAGCCGGGCGCGGGCGGCGAGCGCGTCGACGGAGAGGTCCGACTCGGGGTGCTCGGTGATCCATTGCTGGAGGTCGCGGAGTGGCTCGCGGCGGGCGGTCTGGGCGGACAGCTGGGCGCTGAACTGGGCCTGGTTTCCGGGGCGGCGCAGGAAGACGACAAGGTGGCGGGCGACGGTGAGGGCCACGTCCCGGCCGAGGTCCTCCTCGACCAGGGCGAGCGCCAGGTCGATGCCGGCCGTGACCCCGGCGGAGGTGGAGAGCCGGCCGTCCCGTACGAAGATGGGGTCCGGGTCCACCTCGACCTCGGGGTAGCCGCGGGCGAGGTGGTCGCAGGTGGCCCAGTGGGTCGTCGCCCGGTGCCCGTCGAGGAGTCCGGCCTCGGCCAGGAGCAGCGCCCCGGTGCAGACGGAGACCAGGCGCCCGGCGGCCGGGGCGTGGGTGCGCAGCCAGTCGATCAGGGCGGGGGCGGGGTCGCGGGTGCCCTCGCCGCCGGGGACGACGAGCGTGTGCGGGGCGCCGCCGGCGACGGCTTCGGCGAGGGTCGTGTCGGGGAGCAGACGCAGGCCGCTGTGCGTACGGACCGGGCCGCCGTCCAGTGAGGCGGTGGTGAGCGTGTACGCGGACGGGTCCCCGGCGGCGCGGGCGGCACCGGCGAACACCTCGAAGGGGCCGGTGACGTCGAGGCTCTGGACGCCGTCGAAGAGGACGACGAGAACGGTTCGCTGCGTCATGCGCTCCATCCTTCGCGGGTCCCGCGGCGTCCGCAACGACGTGGAACCCACCTTTTCTGCCATCGGGGTGGTCGACTGCCTCGGCCTGCCTGTTCCCGTCGTACCGACCAGTCGGTAACATTCAGCCATGACGACCTCGCTCCCCCCGCGCGCCGGACGCCGCTGCCACAACGCCGTCAACACGACGCACACCACGCTCTACTTCTCGCCCGACCTCGACCGCGAGTTCGGTGCCCTCGGCATCACCGACGGCGCCGCGGCGCGGCTCGCCGCCCGCAGCGCCCCCCTCGGCGCCGTCGGCGCCGGCACCGTCGCCGCGACCTTCTACAACTACAACCACGAGCTGCTCGCCCAGCATCTGCCCGCCGTCTGGGAGGCCGCATCGCCCGTGGCCGTCCTCGACGCGCGGCTGCGCGCCGCCGACGCGACCCTGCGCCGGCTCCTCGGCAAGGAGACGCTCGCCTCCCCGGAGATGGCCGAGGCCGCCGAGCTGGCCCTGCGCGCCACCGAGGCCTGCACCCGGCACGCCCGGCCGCTCTACTCCGCCAACGCCGACCTGCCGGTGCCGGAGACCCCCCACCTCGCCTACTGGCACGCCGCGACCCTGCTGCGCGAGCACCGGGGCGACGGCCACCTCGCGGCCCTGCTCGCCCTCGGCCTCGACCCGATCGAGGCGGTCGTCTCGCACACCGCGACCGGCAGGGCCATGAGCCCGCGCTGGTTCCTCGGCAGCCGCGGCTGGCGGCGCGCGGACTGGGAGGCGGCGGCCGAGCGGCTGCGCGAGCGCGGCCTGCTCGACACCGACGGCGAGCTGACCGAGACCGGAATCCGGCTGCGTGAGGAGGTGGAGGAGATCACCGACCGGCTGGACTCCGCCCCGTACGAGCACCTCGGCGCGGCCGGCGTCGAGCGGCTCACCGAACTGGCCCGCGGCTTCGCCGTCTCGGCGGCCGGCGCGGGCGGTTTCCCGGCGGACCTGCTCGGCAAGGGCTGAGGCACGGGGTCCCGGCGCGCGCGTCATCGGGTCGGATGCCGCGTACGGGTGACCGACCCGGCACAATGCACTCGCAAGCTTGAGGCACGAGAAGGCGAGTCGGGACACCGTGACCACGTCCATCGAAGCAAGGATCGCCGAGGAACTCGGCGTACGCGAGCGACAGGTGAAGGCGGCCGTCGAGCTGCTCGACGGCGGTTCGACCGTGCCGTTCATCGCGCGCTACCGCAAGGAAGCGACGGAGATGCTCGACGACGCGCAGCTGCGCACCCTGGAGGAGCGGCTGCGCTATCTGCGCGAGCTGGAGGACCGCCGGAAGGCGGTCCTCGACTCGGTACGTGAGCAGGGCAAGCTGACGGAGGAGCTCGAGGCCCGGATCCGGGCCGCCGACACCAAGGCGCGCCTGGAGGACATCTACCTGCCCTTCAAGCCGAAGCGCCGGACCAAGGCCCAGATCGCACGGGAGGCCGGTCTCGAACCGCTGGCGGAGGGGCTGCTCACCGATCCGTCGGTGGAGCCGGCGTCCGCCGCCGCGGCCTTCGTGGACGCGGACAAGGGCGTCGCGGACGCCGCCGCGGCTCTGGAGGGCGCGCGCGCGATCCTCGCGGAGCGGTTCTCCGAGGACGCCGACCTCATCGGGGAGCTGCGCGAGCGCATGTGGGGCCGGGGCCGGCTGGTGGCGAAGGTGCGGGACGGGCAGGAGGAGGCGGGGTCGAAGTTCGCCGACTACTTCGACTTCGCCGAGCCGTTCACGGCGCTGCCCTCGCACCGGGTGCTCGCCATGCTGCGCGGCGAGAAGGAGGACGTGCTCAGCCTCGATCTGGAGCCGGAGGAGCCCGTCGAGGGACCTTCCTCGTACGAGGGGATCGTCGCGCACCGCTTCGGCGTGGCCGACCGGGGGCGCCCCGGGGACAAGTGGCTCCAGGACACCGTCCGCTGGGCCTGGCGGACCCGCATCCTGGTCCACCTCGGGATCGACCTGCGGCTGCGGCTGCGGACGGCCGCCGAGGACGAGGCGGTCCGGGTCTTCGCGGCGAACCTGCGCGATCTGCTGCTCGCCGCGCCGGCCGGTACCCGGGCGACGCTCGGCCTCGACCCCGGCTTCCGTACGGGGGTGAAGGTCGCCGTGGTCGACGCGACCGGCAAGGTCGTCGCCACCGACACGATCTACCCGCACGTGCCCGCCAACAAGTGGGACCAGGCGCTCGACAGGCTGGCGCGCCTCGCGAAGGAGCACGCGGTCGAGCTGGTCGCGATCGGCAACGGCACGGCCTCCCGCGAGACCGACAAGCTGGCGGCCGAACTCCTCGCCAAGCACCCCGAGTTGAAGCTGACCAAGGTGATGGTCTCGGAGGCGGGCGCCTCGGTCTACTCGGCCTCCGCGTTCGCCTCGCAGGAACTGCCCGGTCTCGACGTGTCGTTGCGCGGGGCCGTCTCCATCGCCCGGCGGCTCCAGGACCCGCTCGCGGAGCTGGTGAAGATCGACCCGAAGTCCATCGGCGTCGGCCAGTACCAGCACGATCTGGCCGAGGTGAAGCTCTCGCGCTCCCTCGACGCGGTCGTCGAGGACTGTGTGAACGGCGTCGGCGTCGACGTCAACACGGCGTCCACGCCGCTCCTTTCGCGGGTCTCGGGCATCAGCTCCGGTCTCGCGGAGAACATCGTCGCGCACCGGGACGCCAACGGCCCCTTCCGCTCCCGCCGGGCGCTCAAGGACGTGGCCAGGCTCGGCCCGAAGGCGTACGAGCAGTGCGCGGGCTTCCTGCGCATCCGGGACGGCGACGACCCGCTCGACTCCTCGTCGGTGCACCCCGAGGCGTACCCGGTGGTACGCCGGATGGTGAAGGCGACGGGCGGCGAGGTCGCGGCGCTCATCGGTGACACGGGCAGGCTGCGCTCGCTCCGGGCGGACGACTTCGTCGACGAGACCTTCGGTCTGCCGACGGTCACGGACATCCTGCGCGAGCTGGAGAAGCCGGGCCGTGACCCGCGTCCGGCGTTCAAGACGGCCACCTTCAAGGAGGGCGTGGAGAAGATCGGGGACCTGGAGCCCGGGATGGTCCTCGAAGGGGTCGTCACCAACGTGGCCGCCTTCGGGGCGTTCGTGGACATCGGTGTGCACCAGGACGGTCTCGTCCACGTGTCGGCGATGTCGAAGAACTTCGTCAAGGACCCGCGCGACGTGGTGAAGCCCGGCGACGTGGTCAAGGTGAAGGTCCAGGACGTGGACATCCCGCGCAAGCGGATCTCGCTGACGCTGCGGCTCGACGACCAGGCCGGCACCGAGACCACGGACGGAGCGCCCCGGCGCGAGCGGGGCGAGCGCTCCGGACGCCCGCCGCAGCAGCGGCAGGGCGGCGCCGGCGGCGGCCGGGGCGAGGGCGGGAACCAGGGCGGGCGGTCCGAGCGGGCCGGGCAGTCCGACCGCGGCGGCCGGGACAACCGGGGCGGCGGCGGTCAGGGCGACCGGAACGGCCGGGGTGGCCAGTCCGGCCGGGGCGGGCAGTCCGAGCGGGGCGGCCGGGACCGCGCCTCCGCTCCCGCGCCCGGGAACAGCGCGATGGCCGACGCCCTGCGCAAGGCAGGCCTGCTGGGCGAGGGCGGCGGCAAGCGCCGCTGACCGCGCATGCCGCACGAGGCCACAGCCCGATGGGCTGTGGCCTCGTCGTATGAGGAAGCTCCTCCGCGGCGCTCGCGGCGCTACGGCAGGAAGCGCATGGCCCAGTCGGCGCGGTTGGCGACGGACAGGTCGTCGTCCGCCGTGAGCGGCTGGAGGAGGGCGCGGGCCGTCTTCGGGTCCGCCTGGACCAGGTCGACGATCTCGGCGGCCAGGCCGTCCTGGTCGTCACCGAGGTCGACGGCGGAGGCACGGATCAGCGCGGGGAGGGCGTCCGGGCCGCCGACGGCGGCGAGGACACCGCCGAGGAGTTCACGGGCGTAGGCGTTCCGTTCGGTCAGGGCCCGGTCCAGCTCCGCCTGGAGGCGCGGCAGGAGACCGGCGTCGCCCGAGGCCGCGATCTCGTCGGCGAGGTCGATCGTCTCGTCGACGTCCGCGTCCAGATCGTCCAGCATCTCGGTCAGCCGGGTCAGTAGGTCGGTCATGGTGCCTCCTGGAAAGCGCCGTCCACGAGGACGGGGACGGCCGTCGAGCTGTCGACCTCCGCCGCCACGGCCACGTCCTGCGGAAAGCCGTACTCGTACAGTTCACGGCCCGAGTCACAGCCGTGCAAGGCGGCGACCGGGTCCTCGGTGGCCGACCACAGCGTGGCCGCCGCGGTCGCCTCCGGAGTCAGGGTGTGCGGGCCCACGAGCCCGGCGAGGACGGCGCCCGCGCCGAGCAGGTCCTCGAGCGCCGGGCGCAGCGAGCCGTCGGGCCACCGCTCGCCGGAGGCGATGACGGCGAGCGGGCGTCCGGCGGAGCCGTAGCCCCGGTCCGTGAGCCAGCGGGCGACGGCCGAGTGGTTGCGGAGGGAGGCGGCGACGACGGTGGTGTCGGCGGCCGCCGCCGCGATGGTGGAGCCGTTCGGCGAGGGCAGGACCAGGCGCGGCGGCATCGGGGCGGCGCGCAGGGCGGCTGCGGAGAGTGTCCACGGGTGCGTCGCCGTGGCCTCGCTCCGGCCGACGGCGAGGACGGCGTTCTGCTGTTGCGCGTACGCCTCGGCGGTCGCGTCCCGCCAGCGGTACGGGTACACGGCCGCGCCGCCCTCCACGGCGACGCCCACCGCCGTGGTGAAGGACAGCACGTCCACGACGACCACGCAGGCGGCCGAGGGGGCGAGGGCCCGCGCCGCGACGGGCCCCCAGCCGAAGGAGACCGTCATCGCGGGCCCCGGTCGGACGAGAGCGCCGCCGGAGCCGGGCCCCGGTCGTGCGAGACCGTCGCAGCCGTCACGCCCCGGCCGGACGCCACGGCCGTCTCCCTCGGGCCCCGGCCGTGCGGGACCGTCATCAGAGTTCGGTCACCTTGCCGGCGGCGACCTCGATGCGCCGGGTGGTGCGGACCGCGTCGAGCATCCGCCGGTCGTGGGTGACGAGCAGCAGAGTGCCGGTGTACGAGTCGAGCGCGGCCTCCAGCTGCTCGATGGCCGGCAGGTCCAGGTGGTTGGTCGGCTCGTCGAGGACGAGCAGGTTCACGCCCCGGCCCTGGAGCAACGCGAGCGCGGCCCTGGTCCGCTCACCCGGAGACAGGGTGGTGGCGGGCCGCATCACATGGACGGCCTTGAGACCGAACTTCGCGAGGAGGGTACGGACCTCGGCGGGCTCCGTGTCCGGCACGGCCGCGCAGAACGCCTCCAGGAGCGTCTCCGTACCGTGGAAGAGCTTGCGGGCCTGGTCGACCTCGCCGACGACGACGCCCGAGCCGAGGACCGCGTCACCCGCGTCGAGCGGCAGCCGGCCCAGGAGGGCGGCGAGCAGGGTCGACTTCCCGGCGCCATTGGCCCCGGTGACGGCGACCCGGTCGGCCCAGTCGATCTGGAGGGTGACGGGCCCGAAGGAGAAGTCGCCCCGGCGCACCTCGGCCTCGCGCAGGGTCGCGACGACCGAGCCGGAGCGCGGCGCCGCGGCGATCTCCATGCGCAGCTCCCACTCCTTGCGGGGCTCGTCGACGACGTCGAGGCGTTCGATCATGCGCTGCGTCTGGCGGGCCTTCGCGGCCTGCTTCTCGCTGGCCTCGCTGCGGGCGTTGCGTCCGAGCTTGTCGCCGTCGGTGGCCTTGCGGCGGGCGTTCTTGACGCCCTTGTCCATCCAGGACCGCTGCATGTGGCCGCGCGCTTCGAGGGCGGCCTTCTTGCCGGCGTACTCGTCGAACTCCTCGCGCGCGTGGCGCCTGGCGGTGTCCCGCTCCTCCAGGTACGCGTCGTAACCGCCGCCGTACAGGGTGATCTGCTGCTGGGCGAGGTCCAGCTCGAGGACCTTGGTGACGGTACGGGTGAGGAACTCGCGATCGTGGCTGATGACGACCGTCCCGGCCCGCAGCCCCTTCACGAACGCCTCCAGGCGCTCCAGGCCTTCGAGGTCCAGGTCGTTCGTGGGCTCGTCGAGCAGGAAGACGTCGTAGCGGGAGAGGAGGAGCGAGGCGAGTCCCGCGCGGGCGGCCTGGCCGCCGGAGAGCGAGGTCATCGGCTGGTCGAGGCCGACGGTGAGGCCGAGGGAGTCGGCGACCTCCTCGGCGCGCTCGTCGAGGTCGGCGCCGCCGAGGTTCAGCCAGCGGTCCAGCGTCTCGGCGTACGCGTCGTCGGCGCCGGGCGTGCCGTCGACGAGGCCCTGGGTGGCCTCGTCCATGGCCGTCTGGGCGGCGGCGACGCCGGTGCGCCGGGCGAGGAACTCACGGACGGTCTCCCCGGGGCGCCGCTCCGGCTCCTGCGGGAGGTGGCCGACGGCGGCGGTGGGCGGGGAGAGCCGGAGCTCGCCCTCCTCCGGGGCGTCGATCCCGGCGAGCAGCCGCAGCAGGGTCGACTTGCCGGCGCCGTTGACGCCGACGAGGCCGATCACGTCGCCGGGGGCGACGACGAGGTCGAGGCCGGCGAAGAGGGTGCGTTCGCCGTGGCCGGCGGCGAGGTCCTTGGCGACGAGGGTTGCAGTCATCAGGGAACGAATTCTAGGGCCTGTCCCGAACGGCGTGCGGAGGCGTCGAGGAGCCGGAGCAGTACGGCCCGGTAGACGGCGCCGTGGAAGCGGTACGGGCCGACGCCGGGGTACCCCTCGCGGACCGGGTCGGCGGCGGGGCCGGTCTGCCAGGCGAAATCGCGCCAAACGACGACCTCGCCGTGCTCGCCGTCGCGCTCGACGACGGCCGTGACGGCTCCGCAGCCGGGGTCCGCGCAGTCGGGGCAGGAGTAGATCACCTGGCGGCCGTCCGCGGGCGCGGGGACGGCTTCGGGGAGGCGCCCGGGCGCCGGCGCGGGGGCGGCGGCGAGCAGGCGGTGGATGTGCTCGGCGCGGAGGGTGGGCGGCAGGTCGGCCGCGAGGGGCGAGACCGCGTCGGTGCCGTCGGCCTCGTCGAGCCGGTGGAGGAGCGGTCTGCCGTCGACGACGAGGTCGACGTCGTCGGGCCGGGGGCGGGCGAAGCCGCACGGAAGGACACCGTCCGGGAGGACGGCGGGGGCGAGGTCGAGGGTGGTGTACGCGGCCGACATGACTACGAGCATTCCCCGGTCGGGGGCGCCGTTCCATGGCTGGGCCGTCCCGGAAATGTACCGGTCCCGGTACGGCCCGCCCCTGGGGAGCGCTGTGGGCGGCCCGGTCGTCGTCCGACGACCGCGGGGCGGGTGCCGGTCTCGCCGACCGGCCCCGCCCCGCTCACCTCGCTCCGACTACTTCCACAGCGGCGGCTTGCTGTTGTTGTCGGCGTCGGCGCACTGGCGGGCGCGTCGCTCGAGGGCGTCGGCACGGGCGATGGCCTTGCGGGCCTCCGCCGTGGCGCCGAGGCGCTTGAGCTGGGCGGCCCGGTCGCGCTCCTTGCGGGCGTCGGCCTTCAGCTTGTTGACGTTGCAGGTGATGGTGCCGGCGGCGGCGGGCTCCGCGGTCACCGTCTGGCCGAGCAGCACGCCTCCGGCGAGCAGCGTGGTGGCGAGCAGTGACGTCAGGGTGCGACGTGCGGTCTCCGTGTTACGCATGGTGGTTCTCCAACTTCCAGGCCGTGGGGACCTGTTCGAGGCATGGTCAGTACCAGTCGGTAACTTTACCTCGGCAAACGTCGGATCCACGCCGTCGCGGCCGTGCGGCACGTGATCGTCAACACCTCTCCACAGGACTGCCACTGACGAGGTGATAGGTGGCCCGCGCGTCCAGGAGCAGCGGGACGAGCGCCCGCCGCGACTGGCGCAGCGGCACGAACGCGCCCGATCCCTCCGCGCGCACGGTGACGCCGTGCAGGGCGAGTTCGTCGCCCACCTCGGCGTACTGGGCGGCGTCGAGGCGGTAGCCGCACGGCGGGTCGGCGATGATCTCCCCGGGCTCCGGCGGATCGTTGTCGGCGCCGCCGAGGTGGACCGGGCCCCGGTCGGCGAATCCGGCGCTGCGGGCGGTGGCGGTGGCCGCCGTGAGCCGTCCGTGCCGCTCCTCGACGTAGGCGAAGGCGCCTTCGAGAGCGACGTGCTGGGTGGCGACCCGGCGCCGGTGGTTGCGTGCGGGATCGTTCTGCTCGGCCTCGTCGAGCGCGTCCACCCGGGTCTCGACGAGCAGGCCCACGGAGTGTTTGATGCCGGCCGTGTTGCGCAGGATCCGTTCCTGGCCGTCACCGGCGACCTGCTTGAGCGGCTTTCCGGTGAGGGGGTCGGTCCAGATGCCGTAGATGCCGCTGCTGTAGCCGGCGAGCCCGGCGGCGGGCCTGACGTAGGCCTCGGAGAGGGTCCGGGCCTCGTCGTGGACGTGCGGGTCGGTGTCGAGGCTGCGCGGCCAGAGGGCGAGCAGGTCCTTGTCGTAGTAGCGGGGGGTGGCACCGTACTCGTGCAGGTCGTAGACGAGTTCGGGGCGCCGGTCGCGGATGACGGCGGCGACCGCCCGCGCCTCTGCGGTCCGCAGGGCGATGTGGTCGCGGTTGACGTCGACGCCGTCGCCGTTGCCGCGGGTGTCGGCCTCCCGGCCGTCGGGGTTGGCGGTGGGGACGACGAGGAGGGTCGTACGGGCGAGGAAGCGCCGGGTCTCCCCGTCCTGGGCGTGGGCGAGGTCGCGCACCGTGCTCAGACAGGCCTCGCGGCCGGCCGGCTCGTCGCCGTGCTGACTGCAGACGAGCAGCACGGTGGTGCGGCCGGTGCCGAGGGTGGCGAGCCGCAGCGGACGGCCCTGCGCGGTGGTACCGATCACACCCACCGACAGGCGTGCGCTCGCCCGGTCGACGGCCGCGAGGAAGTCCCGCTCCTCGGCCTCCGTGGTCCACCGCGCCCCCCGGGTCTCCTCGAATCCGGTGCGTGGCAGCGGCTTCGCGGGAGCGCTGTCCGCCGCCTTGGCGGGGACGGTGACCAGCGGCAGGGCGAGGGCGGCGGCGCCGGCCACGAGGGCGAGGGCGCGCCGCGAACTCCGGAGCGTGGCAGGGGGTGTCATCGAGTGGCTCCAGATCCGGGAAGGCGCGGGCCCGTGACGGCGGCCGGCGGTTCGGCGCCGTTCAGGGACGGTGGGGCAGTGGGCGTCGGCACGGTCGGGTAGGGCCCCGAGGTGGCCCCGGCGAAGGCCGCGGGCCCGCCCACCAGCGGGAGCTCCGCCCAGGTGCGGGCGAGGTCGAGGGTGAGGGTCGGGGTGGTGGACGGGGGGTCGAGCAGGTCCTTGTCGGTACCGCCGACGATCAGGGCGAGCCGGTGTCCGGCCGGGACGACGTGGTCGGTGGCGGCGAGGTCCAGGGTCATCGTGTACGCCCTGCCGGGGGTCAGCGGGCGTTCCCGGCGCGGGTCGGCCCAGGTGCCGAGATCGGCCCAGCCCCGGCTGACGACCGTGTACCCGACGGCCGTCGTACGGGCCTCGGTCTCCTTGAAGCAGGCGCTGTCGCCGGGGGTGCTCGCGCCCCAGCAGGTGCGGTCGGTGCGGGTGGTGATGCCTTCGCCGGGGGCGCCGTAGTCGCGGATCGTGTCGGGTCCGAGGTCGACGAGGACGGCGGAGAGGTGCGCGGTGGCGGTGCTCGGGGTGGCGGTGACCGTCACCTTCGAGGAGCCGGCGATCCGCAGGTCACGGGAGAGGGGGCGGGTGACGAACCCGGCCTTCTCGGGGGTGGCGCTGTCGATCCGGGCCGCCCAGTCGAGCTCGCCGAGGCCGGGATCGTCGGTGAAGGTGGCGGTGGAGCCGGGGGCCGCGGGGGCACGGCCGAGGACGCCGGGGCCCGCGGCGGCGCCGGGGGCGGGGCGCAGGGTGGTGCTCGTGGTGGCGCGCGGCGGCCAGTGCCGGTCGGTGGTCCAGCGGTCCGGGGCGCGCTCGATGTCGGCGACCGGCTCGCGGTCGATGCCGTTCTCGTAACCGAGGAGGTGGTGGTCGAACCAGCGGTGCAGGGTGCGGACCCAGTCGGCGCGGCGGAAGTCGAAGGGGTCGACGTGGCCGGTCTGGGAGAGCCATATCTTCCGCTCGACGCCGTGGGCGGCGAGCGCGTCCCACCACTGGCCGAACTGGTTGGCCCGCACGTTGAGGTCCTGCTGTCCGTGCACGACGAAGACGCTCGCCTTGACCTTGCCCGCGTTCCGCACGTGGTCGCGCTCGGTCCAGGCCCGGGTCCAGTCACCGCTGTAGGGGGTGCCGGCGGCGACGCGGTCCTGGACGGCGCCGCAGCGGGCCCGCGCCTCGGGGCTGTTGACGTACTCGGAGAGCCAGCTCGGGTTGGCGTTGTAGAGCGGGGCGCCCTGCGAGTGGAAGTAGTCGTACCAGGAGGAGATGGCGCCGATCGGGACGATCGTCTTGAGCCCTTCGACGCCGGTGGCGGCGACGCCGTTGGCGACGGTGCCGTCCCAGCTCTTGCCGATCATGCCGACGTTGCCGGCGCTCCAGGTGGTGGCGCGGGCGCGGGTGTCCCCCGTACGGGAGGTGTAGCCGCTGGCCCGGCCGTTCAGCCAGTCGACGACGGCCTTGGCCGACTGGACGTCGGAGCGTCCGCCGACGTCGTCGCAGCCGTCGGAGCGGTTGGTGCCCGCGAGGTCGACGGCGGCGAAGGCGTATCCGCGGGGGACGAAGAAGTTGTCGTAGTAGAGCGGGAACTGGACGGGGTTCCCGTCGGCGTCGTAGGTCTTCTTCTGTCCCTCGTTGCCGCGTCCGCAGCAGGCGTAGTACGGGCTGGCGTCCATGATGACCGGGATCTTCCGGCCGGTCGCGGCGGTCTCCCGGGGGCGCACGATGTCGACGGCGACCCGGTCGGCGCGCCCGTCGCCGTCGCCGTCGAGTCCGGTGTCGACCCAGACGGACTCACGGATGGCGTCGGCGTACGAGTGGACGGGCCGGGACTCGCGTACGGAGGGCGTGGCGGGCCCGGACACGGCGGAGGGCCCCGTGGGCTCCGGCTGTGCGCCCGCGGGGGTGACCAGGGTCGCGAGCAGGGCGGCGGCGGCCGCGGCCACGAGGGTTCCGTACGGCAGTCGGGCTCCGCGGGTTCTCCGCATTCGCATCGGCATGGGCGGGAAGTTACTCCGGTCAACTCCCGTGCAAAAGAGCGCCTGTTCCCAGGGGAATGATTGATCATGACCGAATGGACTCTCGTTTCCTTGGTATCCCTGAGCTGGTCGACACCCCGTCCGTGGCCGTCGTGGTCGACGTCATGCGTGCGTTCACCGTGGCCGCCTGGGCCTTCGGCCAGGGGGCGGAGAAGATCGTTCTCGCCGAGTCGCTGGACGGAGCCCTGGCGCTCAAGGCTCGCCACCCGGACTGGGTGGCGCTGAAGGACGGTCCGTCCGCGCCCGGGTTCGACGCCGTCAACTCACCGGGCCTGCTGCGCTCTCTCGACCTCGGCGGACGGACCGTCGTGCAGAAGACCACGGCGGGGACGGTCGGCGCCCTCGCGGTCAAGGACGCGTCGCTGGTGCTGTGCGCCGGCTTCGTGGTGGCGGAGGCGACGGCTCAGCTCTTGCGGACGCGCGGGAGTGACACGGTCACGTTCGTGGTCACCGGCGAGGACGGGCAGGCCGATGAGGACCTGGCGTGCGCTCAGTACATCGCCCGGAGGGCCGCCGGGGCCGCGACGGACGCCGCCGGGTTCCTCCGCCGCGGTGCCGAGTCGCGCGCCGCCACCGAACTGGCGGAGGGGGTGCGCCAGGGAGCCCACCCCGATGACGTCGCCCTCTGCCTCGAACTCGACCGGTTCCCCTTCGCGATGGTGGCGACCTCGGAAGGCTCACTGATGGTCCTGCGTCCGACGACAGGCGCCTGAGTCGCGGTGACCCCGGAGACGCAAGGGGTTCATGTCGGCCGAATGGCGATCGTGTGACAGGGGGTCCTCTGGACGTGACGGTGCGTCGGGGCGCTGAATAGTGTCCGGACTAAGGACCGACGCCCACCCGCGCGTCTTACGTTTCCTATGACTTGGGGAGCACCCGTGCACCGCAGAATCATCGTTCCGAGCGCCCTCGCCGCCTCCCTGCTGCTGGCGATCCCGGCATCGGCGGCCGACTACTCCCCTGGGGCCCCGGGCATCGGCGACTCCTACTACCCCGCCAGTGGCAACGGCGGCTACGACGTCTCCCATTACGACCTGCGCCTCAAGTACCGGCCCGACACCGACCTCCTGGAGGGCACGGCGACGATCATCGCCACCACCAGGCAGAACCTGTCCCGGTTCAACCTCGATCTGGGTCTGGAGGTCAGCGAGGTCCGGGTCAACGGCCGCCTCGCGAGGTTCACCACCTCGGGCGACCACGAGCTGGAAGTCACCCCGGCCACACCCCTGGAGCGGAACAAGCCGATCTCGGTCGTCGTCCGCTACGCGGGCAAGCCCTCCGAGGTGAAGATCGACGGCTGGTCGGCCTGGGCCCGCACCCCGGACGGCGGTGTCGCCGCGCAGGAGCCGGATTCGGCCGTCTGGTGGTTCCCGTCCAACGACCATCCGCTCGACAAGGCCACCTTCGACGTCTCCGTCTCGGTGCCGGACGGCCACCAGGCCATCAGCAACGGCGTGCTGCAGTCGCAGTCCTCGCGCCTCGGCTGGACCCGCTTCAACTGGCGCTCCGACAAGCCGCAGGCCACGTACCTGGCCACGCTCGCCGTCGGCAGGTTCGACATCACGACGGACAGGACGGCGAACGGGCTGCCCGTCCTCAACGCGTACAGCAAGGACCTCGGCGGCAACGACGGCGCGGCGCGCGCCTCGATCGAGCGCACGACCGAGGTGGCGGAGTGGCTGGAGTCGGTCTTCGGGCCGTACCCCTTCAACTCCCTCGGCGGGTACGTGCCGAACGTGACCAGCGGTTACGCCCTGGAGACCCAGACCCGCCCGTTCTACAGCCCGCGCCAGTTCGCCAACGGCGCGAACGTGTCGGTGGTCGTCCACGAGCTGGCACACCAGTGGTACGGCGACAGCGTGTCCGTCCGCGACTGGAAGGACATCTGGGTCAACGAGGGCTTCGCCCGCTACAGCCAGTGGCTGTGGTCGGAGAAGGAGGGCGAGGGCACGGCCCAGGAGCTCGCGGACTACGTGTACGCCATCCGGACCGCCGACGACCCGTTCTGGAAGGTGAAGCCGGGTGACCCGGGCGCGGAGAACCAGTTCCACATCGCCGTCTACGACCGGGGCGCGCTGGCGCTCCAGGCCCTGCGCAACGAGATCGGCGACGAGGACTTCTTCGCGATCCTGAAGGGCTGGCCGCAGGAGTTCGCCTACGGCAACGCACGGGTCTCCGACTTCGTGCGGTACGCGGAGCGGGTCTCCGGCAAGCCGCTGGCCGAGCTCTTCGACACCTGGCTGTACCAGCCGTCGAAGCCGTCCGCACCCACGGCGGCCGCGGCCGGCCTGTCCGCCCCGGCCGCGCGGTCGACCGCTCGGGCGACGGTGCGGCCGCAGCCGGTGGCGCCGAAGTCGTGGAAGAGGATCGCGGAGACGAACACGATCCATGAGACCGGGCACGAGACCGGGGAGCACCACCCGCACTGACCGGTACGCCGACCGGGGCCGTCCGTCAGCGCGATGCGCGGCGGGCGGCCTCGCGGGCTTTGCGGGCCAGCGGCAGGTAGCGCAGCCGCTCCGGCAGTACGGGCACGACGAGCCGGACGACCCGGGCGAAGCGGCGCAGGGTGCGCTCCTGGGCGTCCGTCCACTCCAGGCCGATGGCCTCCCGGGCGTCCGGCGGCATCAGGCCCACGGTGAGGAAGGCCCGCAGCCGCAGGAACGGGCGGCGCAGGGCGGGCCAGAGCAGCCGGAGGGCGAGCCTGAGCGGCAGCGGGCCCCGGTCGGGGGCGGGCACCGGCTGGTCGGGGTCGAGCAGTTCCCGGACGACGACGGTCGCCTCCAGCTCGTCCGCCAGGACCTTCCGGTAGTACGGCCAGAACTCCTCGATCGTCTGCGGCATGTCCCGGTCGTGGATGCCGAGGATCCGGCCGACCTGGAGCCATTCCGTGTACAGCTGCCGTTCCTGCGCCTCGGTGAGGGGGCGGGCGAGGAGGCGGAGCCCCCAGGTGTAGACGGGGAAGCCGGTCGCGTGGACCCATGAGTAGTAGGCCGGGGTGAGGGCGTGGTAGCGGCGGCCGTGGGCGTCGGTGCCCTGGATGGTGCGGTGCAGTTCCCGCAGGCGGCGCCCTTCCCGTGCGGCGTCCTCGCCGCCGTAGATCCACAGCTGGACCGAGCGCAGGGAGCGTTCGCCGCGGCCCCAGGGGTCGGTCCTGAAGACGGAGTGCGCGTCCACCCCGGCGCCGATCGCCGGGTGCGCGACCTGCATGGTGAGGGCGGCGGGCAGCATCAGGAGCGCCCGGATGTCACCGGCGACGCTCCACAGCACTCCCCCGATGGGGGGCGGCGCGGGGTCGGCGGGGGCGGGGCC
The DNA here is from genome assembly GCF_040295605.1 of Streptomyces sp. NPDC002773. Classification (NCBI taxonomy): domain Bacteria; kingdom Bacillati; phylum Actinomycetota; class Actinomycetes; order Kitasatosporales; family Streptomycetaceae; genus Streptomyces; species Streptomyces sp. NPDC002773. The sequence goes on along the minus strand of NZ_JBEOVO010000003.1, from coordinate 258,694 downwards.
GGTGGGGTCGGTGGGGTGTACGTGTACGTGTTCCATGGGGCTCTCCTCACCCTCCAGGCTGCACCCACGGCGAAGGGGCCGTCACCCGGGCCCTGTGGACCCTGGTGACGGCCCCTTCCGGGGAAGTACGGATCAGGCGCGGTCGGCGCCGACCGGCTCGCCGACGATACGGGCGGCGAGGGCGTGGGCCCAGGCGTCGACGTCCGCGGTGAGCTCGCGCTCGGCGGCGACGCGCTCGGCGGCGATCTTCTCGGCACCGGCGGTGACGATCGCGTCCCGCTCGGCGATGCCCTCGGCGCGGGCGGCCGCGATGGCGACGGAGCCCTCCTCGACGGCCTTGGAGCGGATACGGGCCGCGTCGTGGCGGGCCTCGGCGAGCTCGGCCTCGTACTGCTCACGGATCTGCGTGGCCTCGGCGCGCAGGTCGTCCGCACGGTCGGTGCCGCCTTCGATGGCGTCTTCGCGCGCGTCGAGGGTGCGGCGGATCTTCGGCAGGATGCCCTTCGCAAGGAAGAGGAAGGTGAGACCGAACAGGACCACGCCGAGGATGAGCTCGGCCCAGACGGGGTTGAGCGGACCGAGGTCCATGTCGAAAATCAGTGAGTTGCTCGCGAGGGTCATGCGCGCATTCTACCTGGACAAAAACACCACAAATCAGACAGCAGCCAGAGAGTTGGCGCGCTTGTGCGAGCCCGGCAAGATTCCCGGCATCCAAAGGCTACCGGAAGGTAACCCTGACTGATTGTATGTGCGGCGCCAGGTCAACCCCCCACCCTCTTTTGGGAGTTCACGTGTCGTTCGCCGCGCTCCGCCGTGCACCCGGCGCCGCCCTTTCGCTCGCGCTCGCCGCCGCCACCCTGGCCGCGACCGCGCCGGGCGCGACCGCAGCCTCCACCACGGCCGCCGAGGCCCCGCGGCTGAAGGTGCTCTCGTACAACGCGTTTCTCTTCAGCAAGTCCCTCTATCCGAACTGGGGCCAGGACCACCGGGCCAAGGCGATCCCCGCCGCCTCCTTCTTCCAGGGGCAGGACGTCGTCGTCGTCCAGGAGGCCTTCGACAACGCCGCTTCGGACGCGCTCAAGGCGAACGCCGCGGACCGGTACCCGCACCAGACCCCCGTCATCGGCCGCGGCAAGACCGGCTGGGACGCCACCGGCGGGGCGTACTCCGCGACGACGCCCGAGGACGGCGGCGTGACGATCCTCAGCAAGTGGCCGATCGTCCGCAAGGAGCAGTACGTCTACAAGGACGCCTGCGGCGCCGACTGGTACTCGAACAAGGGCTTCGCGTACGCCGTCCTCGACGTGAACGGCAGCCGGGTCCACGTCGTCGGCACCCACGCCCAGTCCACCGACCCGGGCTGCTCGGCGGGCGAGGCGGCGCAGATGCGCAGCCGCCAGTTCAAGGCGCTCGACGCCTTCCTCGACGCCAAGAACATCCCGGCGAACGAGCAGGTGATCGTCGCCGGTGACATGAACGTCGACTCCCACACGCCCGAGTACGGCACGATGCTCGCCGACGCCGGCCTGGCGGGCACGGACTTCCGCACCGGCCACCCGTACTCCTTCGACACCGACCTGAACTCGATCGCCTCCGAGCGCTACCCGGACGACCCGCGCGAGGACCTCGACTACGTCCTCTTCCGCGCCGGGAACGCCCGCCCCGCCGGCTGGACCAACCACGTGGTCCTGGAGCAGAGCGCTCCGTGGACGGTCTCCAGCTGGGGCACGCGGTACACGTACACCAACCTCTCCGACCACTACCCGGTCGTCGGGTACTGACGTCCCCGACCCGGCGACCGGCGGCGGGCGCGGCTCAGTACCCGTACCTGCCGAAGAGGCTGTAGAGCCAGGCGCCGAGGACCCCGGCGACACAGAGCAGCACGAAGAGGGAACCCAGGCTCGTGTGCCGCTGCTTGCGGGGCCGGCGGGGTCGGGCGGCAGGAGCCGCCCGACCCTGCTTTCTCTGCTTGCCGGGCGCCCGCCCCGAAGGCCGGGGAGCCGGCTCTGCGGCCGCGGCGACCTCGGCGAGGAGACTCCGGCAGACCGCGGCCAGCTCCGCCGTCCCGGCCGTCAGGTCCACGACCACCTCGGTCCGGGCCGGGGCGGTGGTCCCCCCGTCGAGGAGCCGCCCGGCGCGCAGCAGCGCCTGGTCCTTCCCCCCGGTCGGACCGAGACTGATCCAGCGCTCCACATGCTCGCCCCGTATCACCACACCGCCGCCCCGCTCCCGGTAGACGGTGTGCTCCCGCCACAGGACCGCGGCCAACTCGTCGGCCGTCTCCCTGAGTTGCGTGTACATCTGTATCCCCTGTCCCCGAACCCCCCGGCCCGATCAGCCGCAGACTCTAGCCCGCGCCGATCTTCGGGGTCGCGGTGGGGTGACTACGGGCGGACGTAGCGGCGGATGCGGTAGCGGAGGGCGGTGGTGGAGTGCTGCCAGTCCGTGTCTTCGGTGAGCTGCCAGGTGGGGTCCACGGCGGGGGCGTAGGTGTCGCCGGTGATCCGGGTGTCGACCTCCGTCACCGAGAGGGTGGCCGCGTGTGGGAGGGCCGCGCGGTAGATCTCGCCGCCGCCCATCACCCACGTCGTGCCCGTGCCGGCCGGGTCGGACGCGAGGCGCAGCGCCGTTTCGATCGAGTCGGCGCGCTCCGCGCCTTCGGCCGTCCAGTGCGGATCACGCGTCACCACGATGTTGCGCCGGCCGGACAGCGGGCGGAACCGCGCGGGCAGCGAGTCCCAGGTCTTGCGCCCCATGATCACGGGGTGGCCGAGGGTGGTCGCCTTGAAGTGCGCCATGTCCTCGGGGAGGCGCCACGGGATCGCGTTGCCCGCGCCGATGACGCCCTCTGAGGTCTGCGCCCAGATCAGTCCGACGGTCATGCCGTCGGGGGTGCCGGTGGTGCCGGTGCTCATACGGCGACCTGCGCCTTGATCGCCGGGTGGTGGCGGTAGTCCGCGATCTCCACGTCGGGGTACGTGTACGCGAACAGCGAGTCGGCCTTGTGGAGGCGCAGCTCCGGGAAGTCGAACGGGGTGCGCGAGAGCTGCTCGGTGACCTGCTCCACGTGGTTGTCGTAGATGTGGCAGTCGCCGCCGGTCCAGATGAAGTCGCCCGGCTCAAGACCCGTCTGCTGCGCCACCATGTGGGTGAGCAGGGCGTAGCTCGCGATGTTGAACGGGACGCCGAGGAACAGGTCCGCGCTGCGCTGGTACAGCTGGCAGGAGAGCCTGCCGTCGGCGACGTAGAACTGGAAGAAGGCGTGGCACGGGGCGAGCGCCATGCGGTCGAGTTCGGCGACGTTCCAGGCGGAGACGATCATCCGTCGGGAGTCCGGGTCGTCGCGCAGGGTGTCGAGGACCTGGCTGATCTGGTCGATGTGCCGGCCGTCGGGGGCGGGCCAGGAGCGCCACTGCACACCGTAGACCGGCCCGAGCTCGCCGTCCGCGTCGGCCCACTCGTCCCAGATGCTGACGCCGTGCTCCCGCAGCCACCCGACGTTCGAGTCGCCGCGCAGGAACCACAGCAGCTCGTACACGATGGACTTGAGGTGCACCTTCTTGGTGGTGACCAGCGGGAACCCCTGGGAGAGGTCATAGCGGAGCTGGTGCCCGAAGACACTTCGGGTGCCGGTCCCGGTCCGGTCGGCCTTGGCCGTCCCGGAGGTGAGTACCAGTCGCAACAGGTCTTCGTACTGTGTATCGGCCACGGGCGTCGAGTTTACCGCCGGCCGCGGGTCGTCCCGTACCCGCGCTCTTCTACAGCGGTGGTGAGACAGCAATACTGTTCAAGCGACCCGGACCGGCGGGTCGGCCCGCAGGGGAAGTGAGGGCACGCTGTGCCGAGTGAAGACGTGCCGAGCTACACCGTCGACGAGCTGGCCGCACGGGCCGGTGTCACGGTGCGGACCGTACGGTTCTACGGGACACGGGGGCTGCTGCCGCCGCCCGTGATCGGGGCGCGGCGGGTCGGGCACTACGGGCCGGGGCACCTGTCGCGGCTCGCGCTCATCGAGGAGCTCCAGCGGCGGGGCATGACGCTCGCGGCGATCGAGCGGTACGTGGAGCAGCTGCCGCCCGACCTCAGTGCCCAGGACCTCGCCATCCACCGGGCCCTCGTGGCCTCCTGGGCCCCCGAGTCGGCCGAGGTCATCACCCGGCGCGAGCTCGAACGGCGCGCCGGGCGGCCGCTCACGGCCCAGGACGTCGACCGGCTCGCCGCGATGGGCGTACTCGACCGGGGCGACGGCGACACGACCGGCGACGGCCGGACCGACGACGCCCGGACCGACAGCGGCCGGACCGGCGACGCCGACACCTTCCGGCTCGACGGGTCCCTGCTGCGGCTCGGCGTCGAGCTGCTCGACGTGCCGATCGAGCACGAGACGATCCTCGCCTCCCGGACCGTGCTCCTTGAGCACGCCCGCGCCGCCGCCCAGGAGCTCTCGCGGCTCTTCCAGGAGCAGGTGTGGAACCCGTACCGGGAGAGCGGCGAGGACCCGGACCACCTGACCGCGATGAGGTCGCTCTCGGCGCACATGCAGCCGATGGTGGTCCAGGCCCTCGTCACCGCCTTCCAGCGCTCGCTGAGCGAGGAGCTGAGGGCCGCGTTCAGGAGTCGGTGAAGACCTCGCCCCGGTCCGCCTTCTCCACCAGGAGGGCCGGGGGCTCGAACCGCTCCCCGTACGCGGCCGCCAGCTCGCGGGCGCGTGCGACGAAGCCCGCGACACCGCCCTCGTAACCGTTGACGTACTGGAGGACGCCGCCGGTCCAGGCCGGGAAGCCGATGCCCATGATGGAGCCGATGTTGGCGTCGGCGACCGAGGTCAGGACGCCCTCCTCCAGGAGCCGGACGGTGTCCAGGGCCTCGGCGAAGAGCATCCGCTCCTGCATGTCGCGGAACGGGATCTCGTGTCCGGGCTTGGCGAAGTGCTCGCGCAGGCCCGGCCACAGCCTGCCGCGCTTCCCGTCCTCCCCGTACTCGTAGAAGCCCGCGCCGCCGCTGCGTCCGGGCCGCCCGAACTCGTCGACCATGCGGTCGATGACGGCCTCGCCGGGGTGCGTGACCCAGGTCCCGCCGGCCTCCTCGACCGCCCGCCTGGTCTCGTTGCGGATCTTGCGGGGCAGGGTGAGGGTCAGCTCGTCCATGAGGGAGAGGACCTTCGCCGGGTATCCGGCCTGGGCGGCGGCCTGCTCGATCGAGGCGGGCTCGATGCCCTCGCCGAGCATGGCGACGCCCTCGTTGATGAAGTGGCCGATCACGCGCGAGGTGAAGAAGCCGCGCGAGTCGTTGACGACGATCGGCGTCTTGTTGATCTGCCGGACGAGGTCGAAGGCGCGGGCGAGTGCCTCGTCGCCGGTCCGCTCGCCCTTGATGATCTCGACGAGCGGCATCTTGTCGACGGGCGAGAAGAAGTGCAGGCCGATGAAGTCGGTCTGGCGCTCCACGCCCTCGGCGAGGACGGAGATCGGCAGGGTGGAGGTGTTGGAGCAGAGCAGCGCGTCGGGGGCGACGACGGCCTGGACCTCCTGGAAAACCTTGTGCTTGAGCGCGGTGTCCTCGAAGACCGCCTCGATGACGGCGTCGCAGCCCGCCAGGTCGCGGACCTCGGCGGTCGGCGTGATCCGGGCCAGGAGCGCGTCGGCCTTGTCCTGGGTGGTACGGCCCCGGGAGACGGCCTTGGCGCAGAGTGCCTCCGAGTAGGCCTTGCCCTTGGCGGCGGACTCGGCGGAGACGTCCTTGAGGACGACCTCGATGCCGGCGCGGGCGCAGGAGTACGCGATGCCGGCGCCCATCATGCCGGCGCCGAGGACGGCGACCTTGCGGACCTGGCTCCGCGCGATGTCCTTCGGGCGGCTCGCGCCCGAGTTCACGGCCTGGAGGTCGAAGAAGAAGGCCTGGATCATGTTCTTCGCGGTCTGGCCGGTGACCAGCTCGGTGAAGTAGCGCGACTCGATGGTGAGCGCGGTCTCGAAGTCGACCTGGGAGCCCTCGACGGCGGCCGCCATGATGTTGCGGGGGGCCGGGTAGGGGGCGCCGTTCAGCTGCTTGCGCAGGTTGGCCGGGAAGGCCGGCAGGTTGGCGGCGAACTTCGGGTTCGACGGGGTCCCGCCGGGGATCTTGTAGCCGGGTACGTCCCAGGGCTGCCGCGACTCGGGGTGCGCGTCGATGAAGGCGATGGCCTTGGCCATCATCTCCTCGGGGCCGGCGGCGACCGCGTCGACGAGGCCGTTCTCCAGGGCCCGCTTCGGGGTGTACTGGGTGCCCTGGAGCAGCACCTTGAGGAGGGCGTCGGTGATGCCCATGAGGCGTACGGTGCGGGCGACTCCGCCGCCGCCCGGCAGCAGGCCGAGGGTGACCTCGGGCAGGCCGATCTTGGAGCCGGGGGCGTCGAGCGCGACACGGTGGTGGGAGGCGAGCGCGATCTCGTAACCGCCGCCGAGCGCGGCTCCGTTGATCGCGGCGACGACGGGCTTGCCGAGGGTCTCGATGCGGCGCAGCGCCTTCTTCATCTCCATGGCGGCGTCGAAGATGGACTCGGCGTGCTCGGGGCCCGCCTTGACCATGTCCTTGAGGTCGCCGCCGGCGAAGAAGGTCTTCTTTGCGGAGGTGTAGATGATGCCGCGGATGGAGTCCTGCTCGGCCTCCACCCGGTCGGCGACGGCGGTGATCGAGGCCCGGAAGGCCTGGTTCATGGTGTTGGCGGACTGGTCGGGGTCGTCCAGGACGAGGGTGACGATCCCGGTCTCGTCCTGCTCCCAGCGGATGGTGGTGCGCTCGCTCATGACTGATGCTTCTCCGTTTGAGGGGTTCGGACGGGACGGTCAGACGCGCTCGACGACGGTGGCGATGCCCATGCCGCCGCCCACGCAGAGGGTGGCGAGGCCGTAGCGCTTGTCCTGCCGCTCCAGCTCGTCGACGAGGGTGCCGAGGATCATCGCGCCGGTGGCGCCGAGCGGGTGGCCGAGCGCGATGGCTCCGCCGTTGACGTTGACCTTGTCCAGGGAGATCCCCATGTCCTTGACGAAGCGGAGGACGACGGCCGCGAAGGCCTCGTTGATCTCGATCAGGTCGATGTCGTCGATGGTGAGGCCGGCCTTGGCGAGCGCCTTGCGGGTCGCGGGGGCGGGGCCGGTGAGCATGATGGTCGGCTCGGAGCCGGAGACGGCGGCCGAGACGATGCGGGCGCGCGGCGTGAGCCCGTACCGCTCACCGACCTCCTTGGAGCCGATGGCGACGAGGGAGGCGCCGTCGACGATGCCCGAGGAGTTGCCCGCGTGGTGGACGTGGTCGATCTCCTCGACCCAGTGGTACTTCTGCAGCGCCACGGCGTCGAAGCCGCCGAGTTCGCCGATGTCGGCGAAGGAGGGCTTGAGGCGGGCGAGGGAGTCGGCGGTGGTGCCGGGGCGCAGGTGCTCGTCGTGGTCGAGGACGACGAGTCCGGCGCGGTCGCGGACGGGGACGACGGAGCGGGCGAAGCGCCCGTCCTTCCAGGCGGTGGCGGCACGCTCCTGGGAGAGTTCCGCGTACTCGTCGACGTCGCGGCGGGTGAAGCCCTCGATGGTGGCGATGAGGTCGGCGCCGATGCCCTGGGGGACGAAGTTGGTGTCGAGGTTCGTCATCGGGTCGGAGAACCACGCGCCGCCGTCGGAGGCCATCGGCACCCGGGACATGGACTCGACTCCGCCGGCGAGGACAAGGTCCTCCCAGCCGGAGCGGACCTTCATGGCGGCCATGTTGACCGCTTCGAGGCCGGAGGCACAGAAGCGGTTCTCCTGGACGCCGGCGACGGTGTCGGGGAGTCCGGCGGCGATGGCGGCGATCCGGGCGATGTCGGAGCCCTGGTCGCCGACGGGGCCGACGACACCGAGGACGATGTCGTCGATCGCGGCGGGGTCGAGGCCGGGGTTGCGGGTCTGGATCTCCCGGATGAGGCCGACGACCAGGTCGATGGGCTTGGTGCCGTGCAGGGAGCCGTTGGCCTTGCCGCGTCCGCGCGGGGTGCGGATCGCGTCGTACACGTACGCTTCGGTGCTCACGGAAAGCCTTTCGCGATGAGGGTGGGAGAAGTCGGGCGGCGGGAGATCAGCCGAGGAGGGAACGGCCGATGATCTCCTTCATGATCTCGGTGGTGCCGCCGTAGATGGTCTGGATCCGGCCGTCGGTGTAGGCGCGGGCCACCGGGAATTCGCTCATGTAGCCGTATCCGCCATGCAGTTGCAGGCACCGGTCGGCGACCCGCTTCTGGAGCTCGGTCGCCCACCACTTGGCCATGGAGGCGTGGACGGCGTCGAGTCCCCCCTCGTCGTGCTCGGCGATGCAGCGGTCGACGAAGGTGCGGGTGACGGCGCACTCGGTGGCCATCTCCGCGATCTCGAAGCGGATGTGCTGGAGCCGGGCGAGGGGCCGGCCGAAGGCCTCCCGCTCCTTGACGTACCGGGTGGTGATCTCCAGGAGGTGCTCGGCGCCCGCGATGCCGGCGACGGCGATGGCGAGACGCTCCTGGGCGAGGTTGGTCATGAGGTGGACGAAAGCGCCGTTGAGCTCACCGAGGAGGTTCTCCTTGGGGACGCGGACGTCCGTGAAGAACAGCTCGGCGGTGTCCTGGGACTTCTGGCCGATCTTGTCCAGGTTCCGGCCGCGTTCGAAGCCCTCGGCGCCGCGCTCGACGACGAGGAGGGAGAGGCCGTGCGCGCCGCCCTCCGGGGTGGTGCGGGCGACGACGACCACGAGGTCAGCGAGGATGCCGTTGGAGATGAAGGTCTTGGAGCCGTTGAGGACCCAGTGGTCGCCGTGGTCCTCCGCGGTCGTACGGATGCCCTGGAGGTCCGAGCCGGCGCCGGGTTCCGTCATGGCGATGGCGGTGATCAGCTCGCCGGAGCAGAAGCCGGGGAGCCACCGCCGCTTCTGCTCCTCGGTGCCGAGCGAGGTGAGGTAGGGGCCGATGATGTCGTTGTGCAGGCCGATGGCGAGTCCGGGGGCACCGGCCCGGGTGAACTCCTCGGCGAGGACGGCGCCGTAGCGGAAGTCGGGGTTGCCGCCGCCTCCGTACTCCTCGTCGACGGCGAGGCCGAGCAGTCCCTGCCGGCCGGCGGCGAGCCAGACCTCGCGGGAGACGACGCCGTCCTTCTCCCACTGCTCGTAGTGGGGCAGCACCTCCTTCTCCAGGAAGGTGCGGACGACTCCCCGGAAGGCCTCGTGGTCGGCGGTGTAGAGCTGACGCTTCATGCTTCGGTCTCCTGGGTCTGCGGGGCCTGCGGGGTGGGCTGCGTCTGCTGGGCCGGCCGGTCCCGCTTCGGGCTTTCGAGTGCGGGTACGGCCCAGTCGCGGGCGACGGCCGCGGTGTCGGCGCCGGGCAGGGCGGGGCCCGTACGCAGGCTGCCGGGGGTGACGGAGAAGCGGGGCGCGGGGGCGGGCTGGGCGATGCCGCCGTGCTCGGTGAAGGTGGCGCGGGCGGCGAGGTGCGGATGGGCGGGCGCCTCGCGCAGCGAGAGGACGGGCGCGACGCAGGCGTCACTCCCGTCGAAGACCGCTGTCCACTCCTCGCGGGTACGGCTCCGGAAACGCCCGGCGACGGCCTCGCGCAGCTCGGGCCAGCGGGCGAAGTCGCGGCGTGCGGGGGCGACGTCCTCGACGCCGAGGAGGCGGACGAACTCCCCGTAGAACTGCTCCTCGAGGGCCCCGACCGCCATGTGGCCGCCGTCGGAGGTCTCGTACACGCCGTAGAAGGGGCAGCCGCCGTCGAGGAGGTTGACGCCCCGCCGGTCCTGCCAGCCGCCGGCCGCGAGCATGCCGTGGATCATGGTGGTGAGGTGGGCGGTGCCGTCGACGATGGCGGCGTCCACGACCTGGCCCTCGCCGTGCGCGCGGGCGTGCTGGAGCGCGGCGAGGACGCCGATGACGAGGTAGAGGGAGCCGCCCGCGTAGTCGCCGACGAGATTGGCCGGGACGGTGGGCGGGCCGTCCGGGTCGGGGCCGATCATGCCGAGCGCGCCGGTGATCGCGATGTAGCCGATGTCGTGGCCGGCGGTCGCGGCGAGCGGGCCGTCCTGGCCCCAGCCGGTCATCCGCCCGTAGACGAGCCGCGGATTGCGGGCGAGGCAGGTGTCGGGGCCGACGCCGAGGCGCTCGGCGACGCCGGGCCGGTAGCCCTCGATCAGGATGTCGGCCCGCTCGACCAGGTCGAGGACGGTGGCCGGGCCGCCGTCGGCCTTGAGGTCGACGAGGACCGAGCGCTTGTTGCGGTTGGTGAGGTCGCGGGCCGGGTCGATGCCGAGACCGGCACCGCCGGGGCGGTCGACGCGGACGACGTCGGCGCCCAGGTCGGCGAGGAGCATGGCGGCGAAGGGGCCGGGGCCGATGCCGGCGAGTTCGACCACGCGTACCCCGGCGAGCGGGCCGTCGCCGGTGGTGTGTGTCGTGCTCATCGAGCCCCCAGGCGTGTGTGACACCAATGATGTAACACCGGAGATGCTAGGAACGTGTTCCACTCCGCACAAGCCCCCCGGCCGAGCAAGCGCTTGGAAATTACGGCACCCGGGGCGCGGGCCGCGCCCGGCGCCGGAACCGCTATCCTCCGCCGACGACGACAACCGCGCTCGGCGGCGCGGTACGGCCGAAATGAGGGGCTGGATGGAGACAGGGGCGGCGGGCGTGGGACGCGAGGGCGGGGCCGGGGCGGGGTCGGGGTCGGGGGCTGGGCCGGGGATCGGATCGGGGTCGGGGATCGGATCGGGGTCGGGGGCGGTTCCCGCGGCCGGGGCGGTTCCCGCGGCCGGGGCCGAAGGAGAAGCCGGGGCCGGGCGTGAGGGGGGCAGGCCGTACGACGTGGTGCTGTTCGGGGCGACGGGATTCGTGGGCGAGCTCACCGCCGCGTACCTGGCCGAGCACGCCCCCGCGGAGTGCCGCTGGGCACTCGCGGGCCGCAACCTGGCCGGCCTCACCGCCCTGCGCGAACGCCTCGCCGCCCGCTGGCCGCGCTGCGCCGGGCTGCCGCTCGTCGTCGCCGACGCCGCCGACCCCGGCTCCCTGCGCGAACTCGCCGAGTCCACCCGGGTGGTGGCCACCACCGTGGGCCCGTACGTCTGGTACGGCGACGGGCTCGTCGCCGCCTGCGCGGAGGCCGGGACGGACTGCGTGGACCTCACCGGTGAGGCCGAGTTCGTCGACCTGACGTACGTCCGGCACGACGCCCGCGCCCGGGAGACCGGCGCCCGGATCGTGCACGCCTGCGGATTCGACTCCGTCCCGCACGACCTGGGCGTGTACTTCACCGTCCAGCAGCTCCCGGAGGGCGTACCGCTCCGGGTCGACGGCTTCGTCCGGGCCGGGGCGACCTTCTCCGGCGGCACGTTCGCGTCGGCGCTGACCGCGTTCGGCCGGGGCCGGGAGATCCTGCGGGCCGCCCGTGAACGGCGCCTGCACGAACCGCGGTTGGTGCGCCGCCGGGCCAGGGCGCCGCTGGGGGCACCACGCTTCAGCCGGGAGACCGCGACGTGGGCACTGCCGCTGCCCACGCTCGACCCGCAGGTCGTGGCGCGCTCGGCCGCGGCCCTCGAACGGTACGGGCCGGACTTCCGCTACCGGCACTACGCCTCCGTGAAGACGCTCCCCATGGCCCTCGGAGGCGCCGCCGCCGTCGGCGCGAGCGTGGCGGCGGCTCAACTACCCCCGGTTCGGCAGTGGCTGATGGGGCGTTACCAGGCAGGCGAGGGGCCGTCCGAGGAGCGGCGGGCCCGCAGCTGGTTCTCGGTGCGCTTCGTCGGCGAGGGCGGCGGACGCCGGGTCTTCACCGAGGTGTCGGGCGGCGATCCGGGGTACGACGAGACGGCGAAGATGCTCGCCGAGTCGGCCCTCTGCCTCGCCTTCGACCCGCTCCCGAAGACGGCGGGCCAGGTGACGACGGCGGCGGCGATGGGCGACGCGCTCACCGCGCGGCTGAGTGCGGCGGGGATCCGCTTCCGGGTCGCGCACCGCGGCTGAGGGCGTACGACCCCGATCAGGGCCGTACGAGCCGGAACGGGTGCCCGGCCGGGTCGGCGTAGACACGCCAGGCCGGGTCGGCACCCCCGTCGTCGACCCCTCCCCCGCCGAGCAGTACGGCTCCGATCGCGAGGACGGCCTCATGGGCGGCCGCCAGGTCGTCGACCCGCACATCGAGGTGGAACTGCTGCTCGGGCGCTCCCCAGACGGGCGGGCGATGGTCCGCCACGCCCTGGAAGACGAGGGCCTGCCCCCCGTCGCCGCGCAGCACGGCGGCACCCTCACCGACAGCCCACCGCGGATCGGAACTCTCCACCGCCCCACCGATCAACTGCCGGTAGAACTCCGCGAGTTCCCGAGCATCGGGACAGTCGAGAACGAGGCACCGCAGCCGCCCGATCACGCGAGGACCCAAGCGGCGACGACGTACAGCATGGCCCAGGACCAGGCGAGGGCGACAAGCCCGACGCAGACGAGAACCAGATTCAGGCCGCGCCCGGCGGAACGCGGCGGAGCGGAAAGGGGAGTTGTCATGGCCCACACTCTGCCGGTCGGGACGATGCCTCGATATCCGTACAGGTACTCAGTTGCCGTTTCACCCGTGACGTCGAACGGTGGCTCGTGCGTGGTCCCCCGCCTCCGGCACCGAACCCGACGAACTGCTTGAACGGCAAACCCCGTGGTCCCACACGCCGACCACCAGGCACTATGGGTCCCGTGAAGGACCTACCCCCCGGGCTGCCGCCCGCAGACTCACGCAAGTGGCACAGCCGCCGGTGGTGGGATGAACTGGGATATCTGCGCGTTCGCTCCTTGGCGAACCCGAGCTGGTCCCGGGACATGCCGTGGCTGATCGCATGGTTGCGACGTGAGCGGTCGAACGCCCTCCCGGCGGATCGCGACCTCTACGACATGGCGATCGCCGCGGCTCAGGGCTATGTACGAACTGCCGACGGGTCACCGGGCGTTGAGCGCGCATGGGATCGGGTTCTCGAACCCATCGACGAGTTGCTTGTGCGGCGGCAGGCCAGGCACCTCGACCACGTCCGCAGGGCTCGGGCCGAGCAAGGTGACGTGAGCCCCTGACACGGGGCCCGCGTCCAGGCGTTGCACGACACGCTCAGGTACCGCTCACTCCTCCCCCAGCGCCTCCTTCAGGGCGCGGCGGCAGAGGGAGTCGGCGTGGCGGGTGGTCTCGGGGAGGCGGTAGCGCGGGGTGAGGTGGAGGGTGTGGGCGCAGGCGTTGGCGAGGGAGACGCGGTGGCCGACGGAGACGAACACCGGCTTCACCCCGGCCTGGGTGCGCAGGGCGCGTCCCACTTCTTCGTCGTCGGCGAGGAGTGGGGCGAACTCGCCGCGTGCCGCGCCGGGTTGCTCGTACGTGAAGGTGAAGGGGTTCTTCGCGACGCCGACGGAAGGCCGGCCCGTGAGCACTCCCAGGTGGCTCGCGAGCCCGAAGCGGCGGGGGTGGGCGAGGCCGTAGCCGTCGCAGACGAGGAGGCCGGGGTCGACGGTGAGGCGGTCGAGCGCGGCGAGGACGGTCGGGATCTCGCGGAAGGCGAGGAGGCCGGGGACGTACGGGAACGAGACCCGGCCGACCGCCGTGGTCTCCGCCACCACCTCCAGGGTCCGCGCGTCGAGGACGACGGCCGCCGCCGCGACCAGGTCGCGCTCGTCGTCGTAGGCCACGTCGAGCCCCGTGACATGCCCTTCGCCGACCGCGGGCCCTTCCTCTTCGCGTACGAGGCGCCCGCGCAGCTCCTGTTGGACGGCTCGGGCGGCGGTCTCGTCGGCGGGCCAGCCCGCCGGAATCTCGATGATCGTCATGATGCGGGCCACCCTATGTTCGCCCGTGGGCCGGCTCCCAGGCGGAGGGCACCGGGTAGCCTGCGATCATGTTCGTACTGGAATTGACCTACACCGCGCCCGTCGAGCGGGTCGACGCGCTGCTCGACGCGCACATCGAGTGGCTGGACGCGCAGTACGCCGCCGGCGTGATCGTCGCCTCGGGGCGCAAGAACCCGCGTGACGGCGGGGTGATCCTGGCCGCCGGGGTCGACCGCACGGAGATCGAGAAGATCGTGGCGGCCGACCCGTTCAGCGTCGAGGGCGTGTGCGCGTACCGGATCACCGAGTTCTACGCGACCAAGACGGCCGAGGGCCTGGCCGCTTTCCGGGAGCAGCTGCCCTCGTAGGCGCCCGGCCTGGACGGCCGGCCCGGGTTCCTACCGGGCCGGCCGCGCCACCGCTATCCGGCCCTTCTCGCCCGAGGCCCAGCAAGAGCCGTCGGGCGTGCAGTCCACCGTGTCGTACGAGCCGGTGTCGACCGTGCGCCAGGTGCGGCCGCCGTCGGTGGTCAGGTCCGTGCCGGTCGGGCCGACGGCGAGCGCCGCGCTCCGGCTGTGCGGGAGCCAGGCGACGCCGGAGCGGTACGCGGGCGGGGGCGTGGCCGAGGCGCGCCAGGTACGACCCCCGTCGCCGGTGACCGCGGCTGCCTGCGGGGACGGCTGGTCCTTGCGGTAGTCGCCGCCGACGGCGATGCCGTGCGTACGGTCCCGGAAGGCGAGCCCGAAGACGCCTCGGGCCGGGTCGCCGGCCGGAACGGGCGAGACGGTGGCGGTCCAGGTCAGCCCCCGGTCGGCGGAGTGGAGCACGCGCGCGGTGGCCCCGCCGCCCGTCGCCAGCCACACGTCCCGCGGCCCGGCCGACACCAGGCACTGGCCGCTCGCCGCGAAGCCCGCCTCACCGGGGAGCGCGTCCGGCATCCCGGCGCTCGGCAGCACCTGCCAGGAGCGGCCGCCGTCGCGGGTGGCGAGGATCCGGTACTTCCCGTCGACGGGGTCGCTCATGGCGAGTCCGTGCCGGCGGTCGAAGAACGTCATGCAGTCGTAGAAGGCGCGCGGATCGGTGTTGCGGAAGGACTCGGTCCAGGTGGCTCCGCCGTCCTCGGTGCGCAGCACACGCGAGGCCTCCCCCTCCCCGATGGCGAGGACGACGGCCCGGCGGGCGTCGAAGGCCTCCACGTCCCGGAGTTCCAGCTCGGCCGCACCGGGTGGTGAGACGTTTCGCCAGCTCCGGCCGCCGTCGGTGGTGCGCAGCACCGTGCCCTTGGAGCCGGCGGCCCAGGCGGTGCGGCGGTCGACCGGAGCGAGGCCGCGGAAGCGGACGTCGGTACCGGTCGGCGTCAGCTGCCACCCGGGCGACTCCTGTCCGTCCGGGGCCGGTTGGCCACCTGCCCCGGTCGCGGTCACCGTCGCGGTCGCGGTCGCGGTCGCGGTCGCGGTCACTGTCGTGGGCGCGGTCGTGGGGGTCTCCCCGGCGCGCGCCGGGGAGGTCAGGGTCAGCGTCAGCGCCGCCCCGATCAGCCCCGTCGACATCATTCGTCTCGTCTTCCCCATGGACGTCATGGCGCCGGAAGCTATTACCCCCGGCCGCTCCCGTCCAGGGTGCCTCCCGCGCCCCGCGTCACCTTCGAGCCCCGCCGATGCCGCCAAGCGGGCGATGGCGTACGGCATCCGGGCCCCCGGAATCCAGCCGTACTCCGATGGCCCCGGGAGGTGCACCGCGGTCCCCGGTGGCCTGCTCCCACCACGCTGACCTGCGCCGCCCGTCCCCGACACCCTCGGGGCGACCGCTTCGGTGACGCAACTCACGTGGGTCCCGAGTGCACGTTCCGGCCGCCTCACTCGTCTTGCCAGGTGTCAGGTGCCCTGGTGTCGGGGAGACGCACAGGATCCGAAGCCCGCGTGAGAGGAGCCGGTCTTGTCCGCCGTCATCGAACAAGCCGTTGAGGCACGAATGGTCGCATCCACTCCGCGGATGGAGACGGTCCCCGCGACTCTGCGGTACGACCGCGAGGACCCGTACGCCGTGAGCATGGCCTTCCCGCCGCCCGCGACCCTGGAGGGCGTCGAGGTCTCCTGGGCCTTCGCGCGTGAACTGCTCGTCCAGGGCGTCGAGCGCCCGGCCGGGGACGGGGACGTACGCCTGCGTCCGTACGGGTACGACCGTACGGTGGTCGAGTTCCACGCCCCGGAGGGAGTGGCCATGGTCCACGTCCGGACCTCGGAGCTGCGCCGCTTCCTCGAGCGCTCGGAGCACCTGGTGCCGGCGGGGCGCGAGCACCAGTACCTGGACTGGGACGAGGACCTGGCGAAGCTGCTGCACGGGCGCCCGTAACGGGGCCCAGGGGCTCCTCCCGTAAATCGTTTGCCGCCCTCCCGCGCCGATGCGTACGGTCAGTACCGACCCAGTCGTCATCTGATCGGAGAAGGACATTGCTCGTCTGAGGCTGCGAGACACCGTGCCGCGCGTGCCCCCTGTGCCGCGTGTGCCGTGCTCCACCTCGGCGTACGAGCCGTACTTCTCACTGCCCGCGCCCTCGGTGTCTCCACGCGTCGCATCCAGTCACGCTCGCGCTCGCACCCCGGGAGGCCCCTATGGCGCATCACCCCACTTTCATCACCTGTACCTCCGTCTCCTTCTCCTGGCCGGACGGCACCGAGGTCCTCGACGACTTCCGTCTCGCGGTCGGCCCCGGCCGCACGGGGCTCGTCGGGCTCAACGGCTCCGGCAAGTCCACCCTTCTGAAGCTGATCGCGGGTGAGCTGACCCCGGTCTCCGGCACCGTCCGGGTCACCGGCGAACTCGGCTACCTCCCGCAGAACCTGGTCCTGGACACCTCACGCCGGGTGGACGAGATCCTCGGCATCGCCGCGAAGCGGGCCGCCCTGCACGCCATCGAGGCGGGGGACCCGGCGGAGGAGCACTTCACCGCGCTCGCCGACGACTGGGACGTGGAGGAGCGGGCCCGTGCCACGCTCGACCAGCTCGGGCTCGGTGCCGTCGGTCTCGACCGGACCGTCGGTGAGGTCTCGGGCGGCGAGTCCGTACTGCTGCGCCTCGCCGCCCTGCTGCTCGCCAGGCCCGACGTCCTGCTGCTCGACGAGCCGACGAACAACCTGGACCGGCAGGCCCGGGCGCGGCTGTACGAGGCCGTGGAGGGCTGGTCCGGTGCCCTGGTCGTGGTCAGCCACGACCGGGAACTCCTGGAGCGGGTCGACCAGATCGCCGATCTCCGGGACGGCGCCGTCGCCTGGTACGGCGGCGCCTGGTCCGCCTACGAGGAGGCACTCGCCGCCGAACAGGAGGCGGCGGAGCGGATGGTCCGGGTCGCGGAGGCCGACGTGCAGCGGCAGAAGCGGGAACTCACCGACTCACAGGTGAAGTTGGCGCGCCGCAAGCGGTACGGCCAGAAGAGCTTCGAGAACAAGGTCGTCCCGAGGATCGTGGCGAACAACCGCAAGAGCGAGGCGCAGGTCTCGGCCGGCAAGCACCGGGCGCTGCACACGGAGCGCCTCTCGGAGGCCCGGGAGCGGCTCGACGCGGCCGTGGAGGCGGTGCGGGACGACGACGAGATCCGCGTCGAACTGCCGCGCACCTCCGTGCCGCCGGGCCGCGAGGTGCTGTTCCTGCGGAATCTGGAACTGCCCTACGGGGCCCGGGTGAACGGCGAGTTCGAGCTGCGCGGGCCTGAGCGGATCGCCCTCGTCGGCCGGAACGGCGCCGGGAAGACGACGCTGCTCCGGACGATCGCGGGGGAGCTGCTTCCGCTGTCGGGCGAGGCGGAGGCGCGGGTGCCGCTCCGGTTCCTGCCGCAGCGGCTCGACGTCCTGGACGACGGGCTGAGCGTGGTGGAGAACGTGGCCCGGTTCGCGCCCACGGCGACGGGGAACGCGATCAGGGCCCGGCTGGCACGGTTTCTGTTCCGGGGGGCGCGGGCGGATCAGCCCGTGGGCACCCTGTCGGGCGGGGAGCGGTTCCGGGCGACGCTCGCGGCGCTGCTCCTCGCGGAGCCGGCTCCGCAGCTGCTGATGCTGGACGAGCCGACGAACAACCTGGACATGGCGTCGGTACGGAAGCTGACGGCGGCCCTCGACGCGTACGAGGGCGCGTTGGTCGTGGCGAGCCACGACGTGACGTTCCTGGAGTCGCTCGGGATCACCCGCTGGCTGCTGCTCGACGGTGAGCTGCGGCCGACGACGGCGGAGGAGGTCAGGGGTCTGTCCGGGGGACGTCGCTAGCGGTGCAGTAACGCCCAGGACTTCGTGCCGCCGCCGGGGGTGAGGACGGGGGCGAGGCCCCAGTCCCCTCCGTGCGCGTCGACCGCCGCGGCCAGCAGCCACATGCTGCGGCTGCGGCGGTCGCGGCATTCCTCGGCGGCGGTGGGCGAGGCATGGGCGGGATGCTGGTCGTAGAGCACGATCCGCAGCGCCTCGAACTGCCAGCGGACCCTGAGGATCATCTCCCGGTCGGGGGTGAACCGGTAGGCGGCGGAGACGAGTTCGGAGGCGGCGAGGGTAGCGGTCTCGCAGAGGTCGGAGAGGCCGTGCCGGCCGAGGAGCGACTCGACCGACCGGCGCGCGAGTCCGGCGCAGTAGGCGCCTCCTGGGAGGAGCATCGAGTAGCTGAGGTTCTCCGTGGCGGGGGGTATGGGCCCGGCCGCGGCGGCGGTCGGGAGGCAACGCAGGGCGCCCTTCATCGGGTTGCTCACTTTTCCTGTACGGGGGTAGCTCCACACGGGTGGTAGCCCCGTGTGAGACTGGCGCTACCGACCGTAGCGCACACATGGAGCACAGTGCTACTACTTGCGGGTACTCATGCCATTTCGGCCATATCGCCGTCACAGAACGAAGGGGAGACCGAGCGTGCCACCCAGGAGCAGTCCGACCGCGCGGCAGCAGCGACTCGGGAGCGAACTGCGCAGACTGCGTGAACAGTCGGGGATGTCGGCCCAGCAGGCCGCCGCCCTCCTGGGCGTCGACCGCACCCGCATCCCGCACATCGAGTCGGGCCGCTTCGGGATCAGCGCCGAGCGCGTCCGGACGCTCGCCTTCAACTACGGCTGCCCGGACACCGGACTCGTCGACCTCCTCGCCGGCATGGCCCACGAGCGGGACAGGGGCTGGTGGGAGGAGCACCGCGGACTACTGCCGCCCGCGCTCATCGACATCGCCGAACTGGAGTTCCACGCCTCGGCGTTGCACACCGCCGTCACCACCCACATCCCGGGCCTCCTGCAGACCGAGCAGCACGCGCGGGCCGTCTTCGACACCGCCGTCCCCCCACTGCCGGGGCCCGACCTGGAAGCCCGGCTGGCACTCCGCCTCCGCCGCCAGGAGGTCCTGGAGCGGGACCGGCCCGTACGCTACGAGGCCGTGATCCACGAGGCGGCGCTGCGGATGCAGTTCGGCGGGCCGAAGGTCGCACGGGGACAACTCGAGCACATCCTGGCGTACTCCGAGCGGGACTCCGTCGCCGTGCGCGTCATCCCCTTCGCCGCGGGTGGTTTCCCGGGGGCGGGGCAGTCGTTCACCTATGTGGCAGCGCCCGTGGCGCAGCTCGACACCGTGCAGCTCGACTCCTCCCACGGCTCCCTCCTCCTCGACGCCGACATGCAGCTGCGGCGGTACCGGGGCCTGCTGGACCGGCTGCGCGGGCTCGCCCTGCCCGCGGACGAGTCACGCGCATTCGTCCGCACCATCGCCCAGGACCTGTGAGGGACCCCCACCATGAACGTCACGACCGGCACCACGAGCGTCACGACCGGCACCGGCGGCACCTCCGCCCGGCCCGGCGGCCCCGCCGTCGAGATCGACTGGAGCGAGGCCTTCTGCAGCGAGGGCGCCAACTGCTTCCGTTTCGGACTCGACGACGCGGGCCGGGCCTACATCGGCTCGACCCTCTCCCCCGGCGCGTACGTCAGCGACTCGGTGGAGGCGCTGCGGGCCCTGATCCAGGCGGTGAAGGCCGGCGCGGCCGACCATCTGCTCTGAGCGGTCGGGCATCTGCGCTGCGTAGCGGACCGGGCAGCGCCCGAGCGGCGTCCACGACGTGACCTGCGTCTCCGCGACCCCGCCCGAGCAGCGCGCATAACGGAACGTAACCGGACATCGCCAGGACGGGCTTGGCCGACGCCTTACGGAGCCTTAACCTACGGTCTCGTAACCTACGAATCCGTAGGTACATCTGTATGCCCTTCCCCTCCGTCCCCAGGAGTACTCGTGACGCTCACCTCTCCCCACCTCGACAGCTCGGCAGGGTGGACCGACGCCCGGCTGCTCTACGCGTTGGAAGAGGTCGTGGAGAAGGAGCTCAACCGGCACCTCAAGGTCACCAAGGACTGGATGCCGCACGAGTACGTGCCGTGGTCCGACGCCCGGAACTTCCCCGGCCTCTTCGAGGACGGCGAGGCCTGGGACCCGTCCCAGTCCAAGGTGACCGACATCGGCAAGATCGCCCTCGTGGTCAACCTGCTCACCGAGGACAACCTGCCGAGCTACCACCACGAGATCGCCAGCCTCTTCGGCCGTGACGGCGCCTGGGGCACCTGGGTGCACCGCTGGACCGCCGAGGAGGGCCGTCACGGCATCGTGATGCGCGACTACCTCCTCGCCTCGCGCGCCGTCGACCCGGACAAGCTGGAGCAGTTCCGGATGGCGCACATGAGCGAGGGCTTCGAGTCGGACAACCGGCACTCGATGCTGCACTCCGTGGCGTACGTCGCCTTCCAGGAGCTCGCGACCCGCATCTCGCACCGGAACACCGGCCACCAGTCCGGCGACCCGGTCTGCGACCGGATGCTCTCCCGCATCGCCACCGACGAGAACCTGCACATGGTCTTCTACCGCAACCTGCTGGGCGCGGCCTTCGAGCTCGCCCCCGACCTGACCATGCAGGCCGTGCGGGACGTCGTGGTCAACTTCCGGATGCCCGGACACGGGATGCCCGGCTTCGAGCGGGCGGCTGCGCAGATGGCGATCGGCGAGATCTACAACATGCGCATCCACCACGACGACGTCCTCCAGCCCGTCCTGCGCTTCCTCAAGGTCCTCCAGATCGAGGGCCTCGGCCCGGAGGGCCTGCAGGCGCAGGAGGAGCTGGGCCTGTACATGAACGGGCTCGACAGCGAGGCGAGCAAGTTCGACGAGAGGCTCGCGGCCCGCAAGGCCCGCATGGCCGCGCGCGCGGCCGGCTGAGTCACCGGCGACGCGACGGGGGCGGGCTCGCGCCGCACCGGGCGCCCGCGGCTCAGTGGCTCTGCCGCTTGAGCCGTACGCGGCTCAGTGGCTCTGCCGCTTGAGCCGTATGCGGCTCAGTGGCTCTGCCGCTTGAGCCGTATGCGGCTCAGTGGCTCTGCCGCTTGAGCCGTATGCGCTCCTTCTCGGAGAGTCCGCCCCACACGCCGAACCTCTCGTCGTGGCTCAGCGCGTACTCCAGGCACGCCAGGCGCCCCTCGCACGCCCCGCACAGCTGCTTCGCCTCGCGCGTCGACGAGCCGGGGGCCGGGAAGAAGAACTCCGGTCCCGCCTGGGCGCACAGGGCGTCCTCCCGCCAGGAGAGGTCGGGGGCGGTCAGCACGTCGGTATCCATCCGCGGGTTCATGTCCATCCGCATGTCCATCTGCATGAGAGACACACTCCCGTAGTGCTGTAAACACGCCATCAACGTTCGATCAATGGCGGATACCGGACTCTGCGGGCCGCGCACCGGGGAGATATCCGTACGGTCGTGCGGTCAGTACCATGGGCGCATGAGCGGCAGCA
The DNA here is from genome assembly GCF_040295605.1 of Streptomyces sp. NPDC002773. Taxonomy (NCBI): domain Bacteria; kingdom Bacillati; phylum Actinomycetota; class Actinomycetes; order Kitasatosporales; family Streptomycetaceae; genus Streptomyces; species Streptomyces sp. NPDC002773. The sequence continues at coordinate 237,107 of NZ_JBEOVO010000003.1, read as the reverse complement.
CCGGCAGCGGCACCGGAACCAAGACGGACGGGCGCGTCGAGCGCGGCAACCAGACCCGGCGCCTCGTGCTCGGCCGGACCATGGACATCGCCTCCATCGAGGGACTCGAAGGGCTGTCCCTGGGACGGATCGCGACCGAGCTGAACCTGAGCAAGAGCGGCGTCTTCGCGCTGTTCGGCTCCAAGGAGGAGCTCCAGCTCGCGACGATCAGAGCGGCCGTCGCCGTCTTCGCCGACCGCGTGGTCACTCCGCTTGAGGACGTACCGCCGGGTGCACCCCGGGTGCGCGAGCTGTGCCGGAACTGGCTGACGTACTCCTCGGACCGGGTGTTCGCCGGCGGATGCTTCTTTTACGCGGTCTCGGCCGAGTTCGACGCCCGTACGGGTCCGGTGCACGACGCCGTCGCCCGGACCCGCCACGACTGGACCGCCTACATGGAACGGGCCCTGACGGAAGCGCGGGCCGTGGGCGACTTCGCGGAGGACTTGGACGTGGAACAGCTGGCGTTCGAGGTGATCGCGCTCATGGAGGCGGCGAACGCGCAGTCCGTGCTCTTCGGCGACACCCGGACCTACGCCCGCGCCGAGCGGGGCATCACGGCCCGCCTGCGGGCCTCGGCCACGGACCGGGGCCTGGCCGGCATGGACAACGCCTAGAAACCGTCCTCCGCCCCTCGCCTCAGCCAGCTGTGACCGGCGCCTCCGACGGCGACGGCTCGTCCGCCGGAGCCGTCAGGAACTCCACCGCCTCGGCCACGACCGCCGGGTCCGTCAGGATGCGGCGGTGGCCGAGCCCCCGCGTGACGACGAGCCGGGCCCGGTCGCCGTGCGCCCGGGCGAGCAGGCGGGCCTGGGCGAGGGGCACCATGTCGTCGCCCTCGTCGTGGAACAGCAGGACGGGTGCGCCGAGTTCGCCGGGGTCCCGGTCGGCGCCGAAACGGTCCCAGATGCCGGGTTCGCCGGGCGCGATCCGCCGCTCGACGTGGTCGCGCATGCACCGGACGACCCGCTCGTCCAAGCCGAGCCCGGCCCGGAAGCCCGCGAGCAGCAGGTCGAAGGAGCCGACGCCGCCGAGGCCGACGAAGCGGGCCGTACGGACTCCGTCCCTGAGGGCGAAGAGGGCGGCGAGAACGCCGAACGAGTGCGCCACGACGGCCTCGAAGTCGCCGTGCCTGGCGTGCAACTCCCGGATGGTCTCCCGGTATTCGACGATGTTGCTCGCCCGCCCCGATGAGTCGCCGTGGCCGGGCGCGTCGAAGGCGACCGGGCTGTAGCCGCACGCGAGGAGCGCCTCGATGAGGGCGGTGAGGCGGGAGGCGCGCGAGGACCAGCCGTGGACGACGAGGACGGGCCGGCGGCCGTCGCCCCAGGCGTAGGTGACGACGTCCTTGCCCCGGACCTGGAGGTGTCCGGTGCGGGCCGAGGCGAGGAGGGGCTGCTCCTCGGGCCTGACACGCGCCCGGCCGAGCGGGCGGACGAAGAGGTGGAAGGCCCAGCGTCCGGCCGGTCCGGGGGCGACGCGGGCGGTGGCGTTCAGGGCGGTGCGGATGAGCGGAGCCATCGGGTACATGCCGGATCTCCTCGGTCGTCCTGGGTAGGCAAAAATGCTAGCACGACCGTTCGTGTTGTTTCATGGCCAGGAATGAGGCGGACCGGTGGGGAACGACGGTCCGGGTCACAGGTGAAGCAGCCCGGGGGAACATCGCCCACCCTCCTCCGGTCAGCCACTCTCCTTCTTCGCCCGGCTCGGCTGGACGCGCTTCGGCTCGCCCGGCATCTTCGGGTACTCCGGCGGGTACGGCAGGTCGCCGAGGCCGTGCTCCGCCTCGTCCCGCCGGGCCAGTTCGAGCAGGGACTCCAGGCTGAAGCGCTCGTCGTCCATGTCGGCGTGGACGTCGCCGACCTCCGCGTACCGGACCGGCATCTTCTTGATGTCGAAGTCCTGGGGCACGGCGTCGTCGACCTCCTCCCACCGCAGCGGTGCCGAGACGGGGGCGTGCGGACGCGGGCGCACGGAGTAGGCGGAGGCGATCGTGCGGTCCCGGGCCGTCTGGTTGTAGTCGACGAAGATCCGCTCGCCGCGCTCCTCCTTCCACCACTTGATGGTGACCCGCTCCGGCATCCGCCGCTCCAGCTCCCGGCCGCAGGCGATGGCCGCCCGCCTGACCTGGGTGAACGTCCACTGGGGCAGGATCGGCACGAAGACATGGAGCCCTCGCCCGCCGGAGGTCTTCGGCCAGCCGCGCAGTCCGTGCTCGTCGAGGACGGCGCGCAGTTCGTGGGCGGCGCGGACGGCGTCGGCGTAGTCGGTGCCGGGCTGCGGGTCGAGGTCGATGCGGAGTTCGTCGGGGTGGTCGGTGTCGTCCCGCCGTACCGGCCAGGGGTGGAAGGTGACGGCGCCCAGGTTGGCGGCCCAGAGCACGGCCGCCGGTTCGGTGGGGCACAGCTCGTCGGCCGACCGGCCGCTGGGGAAGGTGATGTGGGCGGTCGGGATCCAGTCGGGCAGGTTCTTCGGCGCCCGCTTCTGGAAGAACGACTCGCCGGTCACCCCGTCGGGGTAGCGCTCCAGCGTGGTGGGGCGGTCGCGCAGGGCGCGGGTGACGCCGTCCCCCACGGCCAGGTAGTAGCTGACCATGTCGAGCTTGGTGTAGCCGGGTTCGGGGAAGTAGACCTTGTCCGGATTGGACACGCGCACGGTCCGGTCGCCGACTTCCAACTCCACCGCTGCCGCCTTGCCTGCCATGCCGGTCAGCCTAGGGCTCGCAGACAACTCCCGCATACCGGACAATCGCCTCATGGATCTTCCGGTGATGCCGCCCGTGAAACCGATGCTCGCCAAGTCCGTGAAGAACATTCCGCCCGGGATGCAGTACGAGGCGAAGTGGGACGGCTTCCGGGCGATCGTGCACCGGGACGGGCCGGAGCTCGTCATCGGCAGCCGTACCGGAAAGCCACTCACCCGCTACTTCCCCGAGCTGGTCGAGGCGCTCGCGGCCCGGCTGCCGGAGCGGTGCGTGGTCGACGGGGAGATCGTCATCGAGCACGAGGGCAGGCTCGACTTCGACCGGCTCAGCGAGCGGATCCATCCGGCCGACTCCCGGGTCCGCATGCTGGCCGAGACCACCCCGGCGCGGTTCGTCGCCTTCGACCTGCTCGCCCTCGGTGACGTCTCCCTGCTCGACGCTCCCCTGAGCGAACGCCGGGAAGCGCTGGAACGGATGCTCGCCGGGGTCGACGCGCCGGTCCATCTGGCCCCGGCGACCCGGGACGCCGAGCTGGCCGGCAGCTGGTTCCAGCAGTACGAGGGCGCGGGGCTCGACGGGGTGATCGCCAAGCCCCTCGACCTGCCGTACCGGCCGGACGCCCGGCTCATGTACAAGATCAAGCACGAGCGGACGGCCGATGTGGTGGTGGCCGGCTACCGCTTCCACAAGAGCGGGCCGGTGGTCGGCTCGCTGCTGCTCGGCCTGTACGACGACAGGGGCGCCCTCCAGCACGTCGGCGTGTGCGCGGCGTTCACCGCGGTCCGGCGTGCCGCGCTGATCGAGGAGCTGGAGCCGCTGCGGATGGACCCGCCGGACGGGCATCCATGGGCGGCGTGGGCCGAGGAGGCCGCGCACGAGGGAGCCCGGCTGCCGGGTGCGCCGAGCCGCTGGTCGGGGAAGAAGGACCTGTCGTGGGTGGCGCTGCAGCCCGAGCGGGTCTGCGAGGTCGGGTACGACCACATGGAGGGTGACCGCTTCCGCCACACGGCGCAGTTCAAGCGGTGGCGGCCGGACCGGACGCCGGAGTCCTGCGGCTATGACCAGCTGGACGAGCCGGCCTCGTACGACCTGTCGGAGATTTTCCGGTAGGCACGGCGTCCGCCCTCGGCAAGGATCGAGTCGGCAGCTGTCCGGAATACGCCATTCCGCCGAGTGAGATGCTTCACATTCGCTCGGAGCCCGACCGCGCCCCAACGTCCCCCCGTCGGCCACGCGTTCGCCGTACGCGCGCGCGAAACGCAGGAGCGCTGCGCCACACGGCGGCGGCCACCCGCCCCCGTACCTGCGGGAACGTCCCCGCGCCCGCCCGGAGCCCGCGCCCACTCCCCCCGCCCCGGCGCCCGCGCGCGCCCCCGCGGGGCGGTCCCGTCGTTGCCCCACCGCGACATCGCCGTACCGGAACCCGTACGGCGATCCGGTACGTATGGAGAGAACACCCTTCCCCACCCCTTTCCGTACCCTTCCCCGAACCGCTAGGACTGACCCGTGATCACCTCGCCCTCGCGCCTCGTCCCCGTCCCGATCCCCGACCGTGTGGCCGCGCTGATCGGTGCCTGCCTGCCGCTGCACGTCCTCCAGGCCGAGGTCGACGCGGACTGCGCGGCGCGCGAGGTGTACCGGTTCCGGGGGCCGCTGTGCACCGAGGACCGGGCCGACCGCGAGCACGCCCTCGCCGCGCTCGCGCGGGCCAACAAGATCCTCGCCAAGCACCACCCGAAGCTGCCCGTCACTCCCTGAGGGAGCCGGGCCGGCGCACGCCCCGGCGGTCCGGCTCCGTCACCCCCTGACGGCCCGCCCGTTCGGCGGACCCCCGCATGCACCCGGACAGGGCCGGTGTGACGCTGCGAGAGTGACCACGACCAGCGACGCAGCGCCCGCGCCCCCGGCCGCCACCGAGCCGCCCGTCCTCGACAGCCGCCGCCGCAACATCGTCTTCGGCACGATCATGCTGGGTGTCCTCCTCGCCGCCCTCGACCAGACGATCGTCGGCACCGCGCTGCCCACGATCGTCTCGGACCTCGGCGGCGCCGCCCACATGTCGTGGGTGGTCACCGCCTATCTGCTCGCCGAGACGGTCGCGACCGTCCTCGTCGGCAAGTTCGGCGACCTCTTCGGCCGCAAGGTGATCTTCCAGATCTCGGCGGTCGTGTTCATCACCGGCTCGTTCCTCTGCGGACTCGCCTCGAACATGACGCTGCTCATCCTCTGGCGCGGCCTCCAGGGCATCGGCGCGGGCGGTCTCATGGTCACCTCTATGGCGCTCATCGCCGATGTGATCCCGCTGCGCCAACGCGGCAAGTACCAGGGCGCGATCGGGGCCGTGTTCGGTGTCTCCACCGTCATCGGCCCGCTCCTCGGCGGCTTCTTCACCGACCACCTCAGCTGGCGCTGGGCCTTCTACGTCAACGTGCCCATCGCGATCCTCGTCGTCATCGCCGCCGCCCGCACCATCCCCTCCGTACGCTCGGCGAGCCGGCCCGTCATCGACTACGCGGGCATCGCGCTCGTCGCCGCCGGATCCAGCGCCCTGATCCTGGCCACCAGTTGGGGCGGCAACGAGTACGCCTGGGGCTCCGGAGTCATCATCGGCCTGTTCGCCGGCGGCATCATCGCCCTCGCGCTCTTCTGCTGGGTGGAGACCCGCGCCGCCGAACCCATGCTGCCCATGCGGCTGTTCGGCAACCCCGTCTTCACCGTGTGCTCCGTGCTGAGCTTCGTCGTCGGCTTCGCCATGCTCGGCGCGATGACGTTCCTGCCGACCTACCTCCAGTACGTCGACGGGGACTCGGCCACCGTCTCCGGCATCCGCACCCTGCCCATGGTCGTCGGCCTGCTCATCGCCTCCGTCTTCAGCGGCAACGTCGTCAGCAAGACGGGCCACTACCGGATCTTCCCGATCGCCGGCTGCCTGGTGATGGGCCTCGGGCTCTACCTGCTGTCCCTCATGGAACCGGGGACCAGCACCTGGCTCGCGTCGCTCTACATGTTCGTGCTCGGCGTCGGCATCGGCCTGTGCATGCAGGTCCTGACCATCGCCGTGCAGAACACCGTCGACTACGCCGACCTCGGCACCGCCACCTCCGGCGTCACCTTCTTCCGTACGCTCGGCAGCTCCTTCGGCACCGCCGTCTTCGGCACGATCTACGTCAACTCCCTCAAGCCCAACCTCACGGCCGGGGTCGCCGAGGCCTCGGCGGTCGCGGGGAGCACCGGCGCGGACCCGGCCGGAGTCGGGCAGGCGGCGCAGAGCCCGGCCGGAGTGCACGGCCTGCCGGCCGAGGTCGCGGAGCCCATCGTCCACGCCTACGCCGACACCCTGCACACCGTCTTCCTCTGGACCGTGCCGGTGGCCGCCGTCGGCTTCGTCGTCGCGCTCTTCCTCAAGCAGGTGAAGCTCCGCGACTCGGCGCGCGCCGCCGCACCCGACATGGGTGAGGGCTTCGCCTCCCCCACCACGGCGGGCGACTCGGCGAAGCTCCTCGAACTGTCCGTGGGCCGGATCCTGCGCCGGACCGACGTCGACACGGCCCGGCGGGTCGTCGCCGACTCCGACACCCGGCTCGACCCGGCCGGGGCCTGGGCGGTCATGCAGGTCGAGCTCTTCACCCGGACGGTCGGGCACGCGAGCCTGGGTCTGATCTCGGCGCGTCGCCGGGTTCCGCCCGAGGTGCTCCTGCCGGTCTTCGACCGGATGGTCGACGAGGGGTTCCTGACCCGCGACGGCAATCTGCTCTCCCACACGCCGGCCGGCAAGCGCGAGGCGGACGTCATCACGCACGCGTGGGGCGACTGGCTGTCCGACCGGGTCGAGCAGGAACGCGGCCGGCCGAGCGGACCCGAACTGCGAGTCGCGACGGACGCCATCGCGAAGAAGTTCGTCGCCGAGGACCTCGCGGGCGGCCTGCCGTCCGCAGGACGGCAGACGGTCAAGGCGGGGCTGCGTTGAGCGGCTTTGCCGCTACGGGGCGACGTCGCCGTCCACGTACACCCAGGCGCCCTCATGGCGGGCGAAGCGGCTGCGTTCGCTCAGTGCGCCGGGCTCGCCGTCGTGGAGGTAGCGCGCGGTGAAGGTGACGGTGCCTCGCTGGTGGAACGCTGTGCCCTCGGTGGCTTCCTCGATCTCCAGGCCGGTCCAGCGCAGGCCCGGGTCGAAGTCGACCTCGGCGGGACGGGTCTCCGGCGCCCAGGTGCGGAGCAGATAGGCCTCGTCGCGGACGACGAAGGCGCTGTAGCGGGAGCGCATGAGCAGTTCGGCCGTGGGCGCCGTGCCGCCCGTCCCCGCGTGGAACCGTCCGCAGCACGCGCCGTACGGGGTGTCGAGGCCGCAGGGGCAGGGCGAGGCCGCGGTCACGGCGGGGGCCGTGACGGCGGTCGTACGGGGGCGGGGCTTGCGTCGGGACATGCCGCCATTGTCCCCCACGGGCACCGCGGAACCGTGCCCGGCATGTGGACGCCTCCGTGGACGCCCGGCCGGAATCCCGCTGCTCAGCGGGTGTGTCCGAGTAGCGTACGAGCATGAAACTGACGATTCTCGGAGGCGGCGGGTTCCGGGTGCCGCTGGTGTACGGGGCTCTCCTCGGCGACCACGCCGAGGGACGGGTCACCCACGTCACCCTGTACGACCTCGACGAGGGGCGGCTCTCGGCCATCGCCAGGGTCCTCGCGGAGCAGGGCGAGGGGGTGCCGGACGCACCCGGGGTGACGGCGACGACGGACCTGGACGAGGCGCTGCGCGGGGCGGACTTCGTGTTCTCCGCGATCCGGGTCGGGGGCCTTGAGGGCAGGGCGGCCGACGAGCGGATCGCGCTCGCCGAGGGGGTGCTCGGCCAGGAGACGGTGGGGGCGGGCGGCATCGCGTACGGCCTGCGGACCGTGCCCGTGGCGGCGCACATCGCCCGCAGGATCGCCGAACTCGCCCCCGACGCCTGGGTCATCAACTTCACCAACCCGGCGGGCCTGGTCACGGAGGCGATGTCCCGGATCCTCGGCGACCGGGTCGTCGGCATCTGCGACTCCCCCGTGGGGCTCGGCCGCCGCGTCGCCCGCATCCTGGGCGCCGATCCGGACGAGGCCTGGATCGACTACGTGGGCCTGAACCACCTGGGCTGGCTGCGGGGGCTGCGGATCGGCGGCCGGGACGAGCTGCCGAGGCTGCTCGCCGACGAGGAGGCGCTCGGCTCGTTCGAGGAGGGCAGGCTGTTCGGCGCGGAGTGGCTGCGTTCGCTCGGCGCGATCCCCAACGAGTACCTGCACTACTACTACTTCAACCGGGAGGCGGTGCACGCCTACCGGACCGCCGAGCGGACGCGCGGCGCCTACCTCCGCGACCAACAGGACGGTTTCTACCAGCAGATGGGGAAGCCCGACACACCCGCCCTGGCCGCCTGGCACCGTACGCTCGCCGACCGCGAGGCCACCTACATGGCGGCCAACCGGGAGGCCGCCGGGACCGGTGAGCGCGACGAGGAGGACCTGGAGTCGGGCGGCTACGAGAAGGTGGCGCTCGCCCTCATGCGGGCGGTGGCGCGCGACGAGCGGACCACACTCATCCTCAACGTGCGCAACGGCACGACACTCGCAGCGCTCGACGCGGACGCCGTGATCGAGGTGCCGTGCTTCGTGGACGCGAACGGCGCCCATCCGGTGGCGGTGTCCCCGCTGCCGTACCACGCGGTCGGCCTGGTGACGGCGGTGAAGGCGGTGGAGCGGGAGGTCCTCGCGGCGGCGGAGAGCGGCTCACGGGCGACCGCCGTCAAGGCCTTCGCCCTGCATCCGCTGGTCGACTCGGTGGCCGTGGGCCGCCGGCTCGTGGACGGCTACACGGCGGAGCACCCGGGGCTTGCGTACCTGCGGCACTGAGCCGACACCCGCCTGTACGGCTGACGAACATCTTTACGACGTCGGGGGCGCGGCCTAGGCTCGCGCCCCATGACCTCACAGAACAAAGGTGTTCGACGAGAGGTGGTCCGCCTCGCCGCCGCCCGCCCGGTCACCGCTCGCCTCGTCACGGCCTGCCTGCTGGCCGCCGCTCTGGTGGGTACCGCCCCCGCGGCGGCGGAGACACCGACGCGCGGGGACGGTCCGGTCGTCGTCCCCGTCCAGACCACCGGGCCCGCGGACCGGCGGTTCAACCTGGTGTTCATGGGCGACGGCTACACCGCGGCGGAGATGCCGGCGTTCCGGGCGGACCTCGAACGGCATCTGAACACCCTGTGGAGCATCGAGCCCTTCGCCTCGTACCGCTCGTACATCAACGTGTGGGCGGTGGAGGCGCCTTCGGCCGAGTCGGGCGTGGACTGCGACCCGGAGCTCGACGCCCCCACCCGTGACACCGCGCTCGACATGGGGTTCTGGGGCGGCTGCAATCCGGACAGCGTGCGGCGGCTGCTGACCGTCGACAGCCGGAAGGCCGCCGCGCTCGCCGACCTCGTCCCCGGCGCGAGCCGAGCCAACCGGCAGGTCGTCGCGCTCGCGCACAGCTCCACCTACGGCGGCGCGGGCGGGAGTTACGCCACCGCCTCCGGCGGCAACGCGCTCTCCTCGCTCATCACCCCGCACGAGATCGGGCATTCGCTCGGCGGCCTCCAGGACGAGTACGACTACTACGCGCGCGGCGTCCCCGGCGAGGCGTACTCCGGCCCCGAGCCCTCCTCCTCCCACCACACCCTCATGACGGAGGGTCAAATGCGGGAGCGGCGGGCCAAGTGGTGGCGCTGGCTGGGTGAGGAGAGCGAGTCGGGCGGGGTCATCGGACGTTACGAGGGCGGCCTGTACAGCACGAAGGGCGTCTGGCGCCCGAGCCGGCACTCGCTCATGAAGACCCTCGGCTACTCCTTCGACCAGGTGGAGCGCGAGGTCATGGTCCAGGCGATCTCCGCGAAGGTGGACCTGGTCCAGGACCACACGCCGAACAGGGCACCCCTCGGGGCGGACCGGACGGTGTGGGTGGACACCCTGCACCCGGTCGGCGGCCCCCTGACCGTGACCTGGCGCCTCGACGGGCGGTCCCTGCCCACGCACGGCGCCCGCACCGTCGACCTACGGAAACTGCGGCTCTCCCCCGGTCAGCACACCCTCACGGCGACGGTCACGGACCCGACGCCCTTCGTCCGCGACCCGGCGGTCCGCGCCTCCGCCGCCCTCACTCGTACGGTGAGCTGGACGGTGGACCCGTCCCTCACGACCGAGCGGGACGGGACCGGGGCCGCGTTCACCGGCCACACCCCCACCGGTTCGCCCGTCGGCGCCCGGACCGTCGTCCACGCGGACACCACCCACCCGGTGGACGGCACCCCGGCCGTACGGTGGCGGCTCGACGGACGGCCGGTGGCGACCGGCCCCAACGACCGCGACCTGGACCTGCGTCGGCTCCGCCTGACTCCCGGGACCCATACCCTGACGGCGCGTCTCGCGGGCGGGGACGAGGAGTTGAGCTGGACGGTCGACGCCCGTCCGGCCACTTCCGCGTACGAACTGTCCGAGCCGCTGCGTACGGAACGGCGCCCCGGCCGACCCGTGGAGTACGTCTACGACGGCCCGTTCACGATGCGGCTGACCGCCCGGGACGACCAGGAAGGCGCGGTGGTGAGCCAGTTCCGGGTGAACGGCGACGGCTGGTACACGTACTACGGCTGGCCGACGGACGCGGACGCGCCGTTCCGCTTCACGCCGGGCGGCACGGTGATCGACGACCTCGTGTACGGGAAGCTGGGCCGGAGCCGGGCGGTGCCGTGGGACGACGCGACCCCGGACTACGGCACGCACACGATCGAGTACCGCACGATCGACGCGGCCGGCAACGTGAGCCCGGCACGGAGCTTCCGGGTGACGCTGGTGGAGCCGTAGAACGCGAGGAGGCCCACCGACAGGTCGGCGGGCCTCCTCCGTACGGAGCGGGTCAGGGCTTCCGGGCCACGCCGGCCCAGCCCGGGATGGGCTCGTCGCCCGGGACCGGGACCGGCTCGCCCAGCTCCGGGTGCCACTCCGCGGTGAGCGAGACGCCGGGCTCGACGAATTCCAGGCCGTCGAAGAACGCGGCCAGTTCGTCGCGCGAGCGGGGCCGCAGGGTCAGGCCGCGCGCCTTGTACATCGCCGCCGCCTGCGCCGCGCCCTCGGGGTTGAAATCCCCGGTGACATGGGAGAGGACCAGGTAGCTGCCCGGTGCCAGCTGGTCCACGAGCTTGCGGACCAGCTCGTACGCGCCGTCCTCGTCCCCGACGAAGTGCAGCAGGGCGAGCATCGACAGCGCGATCGGCTTGTCGAAGTCAAGGACCTTTCCGGCCCTTTCGAGGATGACCTCGGGGTCGCGGGCGTCCGCCTGGATGTACTCGGTGGCCCCCTGTGGGGTCGAGCGCAGCAGCGCGGCCGCGTGCGCGAGCACGATCGGGTCGTTGTCGCAGTAGACGATGCGGGACTCCGGCGCGGCCTCCTGCGCGATCTGGTGCAGGTTGGGCTCGGTCGGGATGCCCGTACCGACGTCCAGGTACTGGCGGACGCCGTGGGCGCTGAGCCAGCGGATGGCGCGGTGCATGAAGGCCCGGTTGACGCGGGCCATGTCCCGGCCCCGGGCGTCGACGGTGAGCAGCTGGCGGGCCATCGCCTCGTCGACCGGGTAGTTGTCCTTGCCGCCCAGGAACCAGTCGTACATGCGCGCCGGGTGCGGCGTGCTGGTGTCGATGCGTATCTCGCTCCGCTGGGCTGCGGGGTCCTGGGTCATCGGCTCTCCTGGTCGGGGTGAACGAGTGGCGCTGGAGCAAGAGTTACGCGACGGTAGGGGTGGGGCGGAAGGGGTCAGGTGAGGAGAAAGTCAGCCTGACCGGATTTTGCCCCCTGGATGAAGGCGGCGATCTCCCCGTGGGTGTAGATGAGCGCGGGTCCTTCAGGGTCTGCGGACTGTCGCACGGCGACTCTGCCGTCGGCCAGCTTCATGGCCTCCACGCAGTTGCCCCCGTTCCCGCCGCTCCAGGGCTTGTGCCAGCCTTCGGCACCGAGCTCAGCGGCGGGCATGCCGTTGTATATGCGATCCATTCACAGCTCCTTGCGGAGATTCAGGAGAATCTCCTTCGTGCGTTGTGCAGTCGCGGCCTGAGCCGCCATGCGGTCCATGACCTCCAGGTGGGATGCCACCTCGGGGCGCGCGTCGAGATAGACGGCGCCGGTCAGGTACTCGCTGTAGACCATGTCCGGGAGCTCCGGCATGGCGAAGCGGAAGAGGACGAACGGTCCGTAGGTGCCGGGGTGGTGGCCGGACGCGAACTCCGCGATCTGCAGGGTGACGTTCGGCAGCTCGGACGCTTCGAGCAGCCGGTCGAGCTGGTCGCGCATCACTTCGGGCCCCGCGCCGACCGGTCGGCGGAAGACCGTCTCGTCCATGATCACCCAGAACTTCGGGGCGTCCTCCCTGGTCAGCAGGGACTGGCGCTCCATCCGCAGGGCTACATGCCGTTCGGTCTCCTCGTCCTTGTCGGCATCGCTGCCGCCACCGACCGCCCCGCCGCGCAGAATGGCACGGGCGTAGTCGCCGGTCTGGAGCAGACCGGGGATGAACTGGGGTTCGTACGCCCGGATGAGGCTGGCGGCCCCCTCCAGGCTCACGTACATGGAGAACCAGCCGGGCAGCACGTCATGGAACCGCTGCCACCAGCCGGGGAGGTTGGCCTCCTCCGTGAGGGCGATGAAACCCTCCGCCTCGGAGTCCGTGATCCCGTACTCCTTCAACAGGAGCTGCACGTACGGAATCTTCAGCGCGACCTCGGCGGTCTCCATCCGCCGGACGGTGGCCGGGGCCACCCGGAGGATCTTCGCGGCCTCTTCCCTCTTCAGGCCGGCTCGCTCCCGCAGATCCTGCAGGCGCCTCCCGAGAACGACCTGTCCCACCGTGGGGGCGGACCGCGGCTCGCTCACTCTCAGACCTCCCCGACGCACTGTTTCGACGAGTGTGACACGAAGCCGCGCCAGAGAGAACACAGCACTCTGCAATTTTCAGAGTGCCACTTGCCAAGTGTCCGACTCAGGAGGACAGTGATCCGGTGAACCAGTACACGCTGTCGCCGTGCGCCGCCGCGCCACGGCGACGGCGCCGTACGGCAGTCCTGCCCACTGTTGTGAGGAACCGGTCGTGGCTTCTGGTAACGCGCAGCCTTCAGGTCTCATGAGCCCTCGAGCACCCAGGGTCATGGCCCAGCGCCCACAGCCGCACACCGATACCGTCCGCCGCTTCGCCTTCGAACTCCCGGCCCTCACCGCCTCCGTCGCGCGGGCCCGCAGACTCGCCGAGGAGCGGCTCATCCTCTGGGGCTGCGGCCCCGACATACGTGACACGGTGGCCCTGGTCGTCTCCGAGCTCATCACCAACGCCGTGGTGCACACCGCGAGCGACCGGGTGATCTGCGAACTCCGCGAGGACGAGGAGACCCTGCGGATAGCCGTACGGGACGAGGGCGGCCCGGCGGGACCGCGGATACGCGACTGCGGCGAGGAGGAACGCGGCCGCGGACTCCTCATCGTCGACGCGCTGTGCACCGCCTGGGGCGCCGACCGCACCGGACACGGCACGGCACAGGTCGTCTGGGCGGAGCTGGCCCACGGCATGGGGGAACCGTGCTGAGGTCGATGACCACCCGCATGTTCCCGCTGCTTCCGCGGACCCGCAGGTCCCCCGACTCCGGCCGCGTACCGGAACCCCGCCGCTCACCGGAACTCCTCACCGGCACGCGCGGCTCCGCGGGCCCCCGGGACCTGGGCGTCACCCGCCTCGCCGTCCCCGCCGGCCTCCCCACCGACCTCGGCCGCGACGCCGTCGGCGTCCCCGCCCGCTTCGGCTTCAAGATCCTCTCCCGCCTCCCCGCCAACGGCTGCGTCTACGCCGACTCCGACTGGTGGTGGTGGCTGGTCCCGGCCGGCTCCGACCACGACCTGACCTGGCCCCTGCCCGGCTGCTACGCCCCGGGCGCCGAGATCCCGAACCGCCGACCGCGCCTCATCCACCACCCCGACGGCACCTCGCCCTACACCCCGCCGATCCCCCTCTACCTACTGGTCTGCCAACTGACGGGAACCGCCCCGTCATGGACGGCGCCGCCGGTCAGCAGCTCGCTGTAACGGCAGGCGGGGATCGCCCTGACCGTACGGGTCCTGCGCGGCGGCCGGGGAACGCCCTGACCGTACGACTCCGGACGGCATAGGGTCGGGAGCATGTTCACCCCGCAGGGTCCCAGCCTCCGCGAGCTGACCGCCCAGGCCCTCTCCTCGGTCGAGCACGGCTACGACCTGCTCGCCGACACCTTCGACGCGACCCCCTTCCGTACCTCCGACCGCCTCCTGACCGCCGTCACCCGCACCCTGGAACCCCTCGGCCCCTTCGACTCGGGGCTCGACGTCTGCTGCGGCACCGGCGCCGGCCTCGGCGTCCTCCGCGCGGTCTGCGCGGGCCGGATCACCGGCGTCGACTTCAGTACGGGCATGCTGACCCGGGCCCGCGCCGCCCACCCCACCGCCGACCTGGTCCGCGCCGACGCCCTGGCCCTGCCCTTCGCCCCGGTCTTCGACCTGGCGGTCAGCTTCGGCGCCTTCGGCCACTTCCTCCCGGACGCCCAGCACACCCTGTTCGCACAGGTCCACGCCTCCCTGCGCCCCGGCGGCACCTTCGCCTTCCCCCTCCCGGCCCCGCCCCCGGTCGGCTCCCGCCTCTACTGGATCCTGTGGGGCTTCGACGCGGCGATGCGCGTCCGCAACGCCGTCTGGCGCCCGCCGTTCGTCATGTACTACCGCACCTTCCGTCTCGCAGACGTCCGCACCCGCCTGCGGGACGCGGGCTTCGACGTCTCCCTCACCCCGGTCGAGACCCTCGGCCGCAGGGAGGACGGAAGCCCCCGGTGCCGGCTGGTGGTGGCACGGAAGGGCTAGGAAGGAGCACTCAGCGGTTCCCGGCACCGCCGGCCGCACAGGACGACGGCGCCGGACGCCCCTCCGAGGGGATGATGCCGAGGCGGCTGAGCGGCACCTTGAGCACTTCGTTCCCGTCCGGGGCCCACAGGACGACCGTGCCGCCCGCGTCGCCGATCCTGACGTACGACCGGGACGGATCGAGCACTCCTCCGTCCACCGGAATATCCGTGGTCTTGCCGACCGGCCGGACGCACACCCACTCGGGCTCGACACCGTAATAGGCCGCGGGTGTACGCCCCTGAACCGCATCCCTCACAGCTTTGGCACCGGCCTCGCCCGCCGCCAGCAGGCCGAGACCGAGCACTCCGTTGACCAGCAGCGCCACACTCACGACGAGCAGTACCGCATGGCCGAACCACCGGTCCTTCACGTGCCAGTGGAAGTGCTTCATGTAGCCGAGGAGGCTCGGGGCCATGAACCACAGGCTCATACACGCGGTGAGCTTCAGCAGTGCGAGGAACTGGTACGCCTTGGGTATCTCGATGTCCTCGAGGTCGACCCCGAACTGCTCCAGGTACATCACGTGCACGCTCAGGCCCAGGCCGGGAAGGAATCCGAAAGCCAACGGCAGCAGGGCGGGGATCAGCCAGGGGGCAGCACGCTGCCAGGTCCACTGCCGCACCAGGAGCCGCAGCCCGTTGCCCACGACGGCCGCACAGAGGGCAACGAACAACACAGCGGAGCCACGCCCCGCGTCCGGCGCCGTCAGAGCCGTCCCCGCACCGATCCCGAGCGCCGCGAGCCCGAACACCACACCCAGACCGTACGCGGCCGTGTCGGACCCCTCAGGTAGGAGGCGGCGCCCGACCCGCGCCATCCCCCAGGTCACGCCGATCGCGACCAGGGCCGCCCACCCCCACGCGCCGATGCCCTGGGCCCGGCCGTCCGTGATGCGGGCCCCGGCCCACATCCCGATGGAGAGCAGTACCGCCAGCCGGACGAACAGGGCCGACGATTCCCGCCGACCACCGGCAGGCGGCCGGGGCCGAGGGCTCGCCCCCATGGGCCGGCGTGCGGCCAAGCGACCGCTCCGCCTGGGCGCACCGGGGAGAGGGCGCGACGCAAGGTGCTCCGCGGCTCCCGCGGAGGCGGCGGTGATCAACCGTCCCGTGTCGCGTATCCCGGTGTTCTCCGCGAGCCACAGCCGCACCCGCTCCGCCCACCGCGTGCGCCGCGGCAGGTCGGGAACTGTCCGCGCGTGTACCTCGGGCCGTTCGTAGGCGAACCAGTGCGGCCTGTCCGCCGGGTCACGGACGACGCTCTCCACGGCCTCCACGTGGAGATCGAGGAGCAGGTCGTCAGCGACGAGCTCGATCCGCTCCCGCGCTCCGCGGGCGGCGTTGACCCGGCTGCCGGGGAAACGGGCCTCGATCACATACCAGACGGGCCGTTCCGAGCTCTCCGACAGTGCTGCGCCGCGTCTCTCCAGGACGGGCCACCCGCGCTCCTCGAGCGCGGCTTCGAACAGGTCGGCCTCCGGCCGAGTACACCTCAGTTCGATCAGAGCGACCGCCCTCTGATCGAATCTTCCCGCCGCCCCCACCGCTCCCCCTTGGCAGACCGCACCGATCAGGCCTTCTGTACGCCAACGCGAAATGCCGGTCGATCCGAAGATCGACCGGCATTTCTGCTGGTGTCCGAGGGGGGACTTGAACCCCCACGCCCGATAAAGGGCACTAGCACCTCAAGCTAGCGCGTCTGCCATTCCGCCACCCGGACCAGGTGTCTGTCGCTTCGGGTTTCCCTCGCGGCGACAGATGTAACTCTACCAGGGGTTCCAGGTGCCTTTCACCAGCGTTTTCCGTGGTCAGTGGGGCTCCGAGGGCTCAGCGGCCCTTCTCGCGCAGGGAGTGGAGGTGGGCGCTGGACCGGCGGGCGAAGCTGAGGGAGTCGACGGGGTTGTCGCGTTCGGTCTGCCAGTGGTGGGCGTGCCTGCCGTGGTGGGTGCGGTTGACCGCCGAGATGAAGCGCCGGTAGTCGATGTCGCCGTCGCCGACGTCCGTCATGCGGTAGCCGTAGGGCACCGCGGAGTCGTCCCGGTCGCCGTCCTTGACGTGGAAGAGGGGGAACCGGTGGGGCTGGGCGAGGACATAGTCGAGGGGGTCGAAGGGGGCCGGGGTGCCGTCCGGGCGGGTGGAGTAGCGGTACTGGCCGACGTACGCCCAGAAGACGTCCATCTCCAGGTGGACCAGGTCGGGGTCGGTCTCGGCGAGGAGGACGTCGTAGAGGCGCACGTCGGGGCGGTCGGTGGCGAAGGAGAACTCCTCCGAGTGGTTGTGCTGGTAGAACTTCATGCCGCGCTTCTTCGCCTCGGCGCCGTACCGGTTGAACTCCTCGGCGCAGCGCTTCCAGCCGTCGACGGTGGCCCCGTAGCGCCAGGGCCCGGAGGCGGTGCCGATGTGGGGCAGACCGAGGGCCGCGGCGTCGTCGAGGACGCGGTCGAGGTTCTGGGCGAAGGTGTACGCGGTGGGGTCGTTCGCGTAGTAGCCGACGTGGCTGCCGATGGGGCGCAGCCCGTGGTCGCGGGTGAGGCGCCTGAGCTCGGCGAGGGTGAGGGGGCCGGCGGCTCCCTGGCCGTAGCCGGCGTACTCGACCTCGTCGTAGCCGTACTTCTGCAGTTCGGCGAAGACGGCGGCGAAGCCGAGGGTGGCGACCTTGTCACGCAGCGAGTAGAGCTGGATGCCGAGGCGGCCGGGCGGCAGCACGGGGCGGCCGTGGCCGTGGCCCCGTGTGTCGGGGCCGGCGGCCGGGGAGGCGGCGGCGGGGGTGGCCGCCGTGCCCAGGAGGGCGGCGGCGGTCGCGCCGGCGGCGACACCCAGCATGTTCCGCCTGCTGAGCCTGTGGACGAGTTCGGGGTCGGCGGCGGCTTCGGTACGGCGGGCGCGATTCATCTGTGGATAACTCCTTGGGTGTCGTCGGGGCCTGCTTCACTGGATTCAGCAGGCGGCTCCGGCCAGCCTGAGCAGCAGGTTCTTCACATCGGTGGCCGCGACGCGGCCGTCCAGGGCGCGGGGGGTGGAGCACAGGATGAGCGGACCGTCAGCACTGTCATCGCTCGTGGGAAGGCGGCCGTGGCTGCCGCGAAGAGGTGAGGGATCGAGGGGGACGACCGCGAGCCGGTACCGCATACCGAGCTTCTTGCGGGCGATCTCCCTGGCGGCCTTGATCCGTACGTAGGGGTCGAGCGGGTCCATGAGGAGTTCGGCGGGGTCGTAGCCGGGCTTGCGGTGGATCTCGACGAGCTGGGCGAAGTCGGGGGCGCGGGCGTCGTCGAGCCAGTAGTAGTACGTGAACCAGGCGTCGGGCTCGGCGAGGGCGACCAGCTCTCCCGAGCGCGGGTGGTCGAGGCCGTGTTCCTTCTTGCCGTCGTCGTCGAGGAGCCGTTCCAGACCGGGCAGGTCCGCCAGGGCTTCCCGGACGGCCGGCAGGTCCGCGGGGCGCCGGACGTAGACGTGGGCGATCTGGTGGTCGGCGACGGCGAAGGCACGGGAGGTCATGGGGTCCAGGTACTCCATGCCGTCCTGGGTGTGGACCTCCAGGAGGCCGGCCCGGCGCAGGGCTCGGTTGATGTCGACGGGGCGCTCGACCCGCGTGATGCCGTACTCGGAGAGGACGACGACCGTACGGCCCTCGGCCCGCGCGTCGGCGAGGAGCGGGGCGAGGACGGTGTCGAGCTCGGCGGCGGCGCGGAGGGAGCGCGGGTCGTCGGGGCCGTAGCGCTGGAGGTCGTAGTCGAGGTGCGGGACGTAGCAGAGGGCGAGGTCGGGGTGGCGGGTGCGGAGGATGTGACGGGTGGCGTCGACGATCCAGCGACTGGAGACGAGGTCGGCGCCGGGGCCCCAGAAGTGGAAGAGCGGGAAGGTGCCGAACTTCTCGGTGAGTTCGTCGTGGAGGGCGGGCGGCCGGGTGTAGCAGTCGGGTTCCTTGCGTCCGTCGGCGTAGTACACGGGGCGGGGGGTGACCGTGATGTCGGTGTCGGCGCCCATGGCGTACCACCAGCAGATGTTGGCGACGGTGTAGTCGGGGTGGGTGCGGCGGGCGGCGTCCCAGAGGCGGTCGCCGGTGACGAGGCCGTTGTGCTGGCGCCACAGCAGGACGTCTCCGAGGTCCCGGAAGTACCAGCCGTTGCCGACGATGCCGTGCTCGGCGGGGAGGGTGCCGGTGAGGAAGGTGGTCTGGGCGGTGCAGGTGACGGCGGGCAGGACGGTGGAGAGCGGTGCCTGGGAGCCGTCCCGGGCGAGAGCGGCGAGGTGGGGCATGTGCGGCAGGAGCCGCGGGGTGAGACCGACGACGTCGAGGACCAGGAGGGGGGTGGGCCCGGATGTGGCTGCGGTTGCGGGAGTGGGCGCGGGGGTGGGTGCGGGGTCGCTCATGGCAGTTCCTTGAGGCCGAGGTCGGTCAGCAGGTCGCGGGCCAGGGTGAGTTCGGCGGCGATGCCCTCCGCGAGACGGGCCCGGGTGCGGGGCCGGCGGTCGGGTGGGAGGGCCTGCCAGGTGTACGTCTCGACCTCCAGGTGATGGGTGCGCGGGTGGGGGCCGCCGACGAGGAGGGCGAGGGTGTCCTGGAGGACGGGGAGCGTGGAGTCGAGCGGAGGGGCGGGGGGAGCGTGCAGGGGGACGTGGAAGTGGGCGCGCCAGGGTGTGGCGTCGGGGAGACCGGGGCCGGTGGGGTGGCCGGGGGCGGCGGATCCGGGGTCGTGACCGGTGCCGGCTGGTCCGGGGGTGCCGAGGGCTTGCGGGAGGTCGTCGGTGCCGCGCAGGCCGGCGGCGGTCCTGGTGCGGGTCTGGTGGAGGAAACGCGGCTCGGCGAACGCCGCGAGCGCCGCCCGGACCTCGGGGAGGTGCGGCTGCTCGGCGTGGAGCGCGGCGGACAACTGGGCCTTCGGGACCGGGATGCCGGCGGTGGCGAGGGCGTCGAGCGCGGTGCGGGGGTCTTCGAAGGAGGTCGCGAGGTGGCAGGTGTCGAGGCAGACGCCGATGCGGGGGCTCGGTACGGTCGCGAGCGCGGCGACGGCGTCGGCGACGGTCTCGACGGTGCAGCCGGGTTCCGGTTCGATGCCGATCCGGATGCTCCTCCCGGTGAGTTCCTCCAGGGCGTCGAGGCGCCCGGCGAGGGTGGTCAGCGCGGTACGGGCGAGGGCGGCGGCCCCGGCGTCGAAGGGGGTACGCCAGGCGAGGGGCAGAGTGGACACGGACCCGTCGGTGACGTCGTCGGGGAGCAGCGCGGCGAGGAGCCGGGCGAGGTCGGTGGTGTGGGCGAGGCGTTCGGGGTGGGTCCAGTCGGGCCGGTAGACGCGGTACTTGACCTCGTCGGCGCCGAAGCCCTCGTACGGGAAGCCGTTCAGGGTGACCACTTCGAGGCCGCGACGGTCGAGTTCGGCGCGCAGGGCGCGGAGGGAGGCCGGGTCGGTGGTCAGGGAGCGGGCGGCGTCGCGGGCGAGCCAGAGCCCGATGCCGAGGCGGTCGCGGCCGAGGCGGCGGCGGATCGGCTCGCAGTGGTCGCGGAGCTGGGCGAGGACCCCGTCGAGGGTCTCGGCCGGGTGCACGTTGGTGCAGTAGGAGAGGTGGACGGTGGAGCCGTCGGGGTGCCGGAAGCGCATGGGGGCACCTCATTCCCCGCCGCGGCGGACCGAGTTGCCCTCGTGGAGCTCGGGCGGGGCGGGGACGTCGAGGTGGAGACGTCCGCTGAGCCCGTAGAAGGCGACGGGGTTGCGCCAGAGGACCTGGTCGACGTCGTCGTCCGTGAAGCCGGCGGCGAGCATGGCGTCGGCGACCGCGCGGGTCTTGAGGGGGTCACTCCTGCCCCAGTCGGCGGCGGAGTTCACGAGGACGCGGCCGGTTCCGTACTCCTTGAGGATCGCGACCGTCCGGTCCTCGTCCATCTTGGTGTCGGGATAGACGGAGAAGCCGAGCCAGGCTCCGCTGTCGGCGGCCTCCTTGACGGTCGTCTCGTTGAGGTGGTCGAGGAGGACGCGGTCCGGGGCGAGCGCGGACTCGCGCACGACGTCGATCGTGCGGCGCAGGCCGGTGAGCTTGTCGCGGTGGGGGGTGTGCACGAGGGCCGGGAGGCCGTGGTCGGCGGCGAGTTGGAGCTGCGCGGCGAGGGCGGTGTCCTCGGCCGGGGTCAGGGAGTCGTAGCCGATCTCGCCGACGGCGACGACACCGTCCTTGGCGAGGTAGCGGGGCAGGGCGTCGAGGACGGGGGTGCAGCGGGGGTCGTTCGCCTCCTTGGGGTTGAGGGCGAGGGTGCAGTGGTGGGCGATGCCGTACTGGGCGGCGCGGAAGGGCTCCCAGCCGAGGAGGGAGTCGAAGTAGTCGAGGAAGGAGGCGGGCGAGGTGCGGGGCTGGCCGAGCCAGAAGGACGGTTCGACGACGGCACGGACACCGGCGTCGTACATCGCCCGGTAGTCGTCCGTGGTGCGCGAGCTCATGTGGATGTGGGGGTCGAAGATGCGCATCAGGACTCCTCGGCGGCGGCGGTGAGGGCGAGGACGCGGG
Source organism: Streptomyces sp. NPDC002773 (assembly GCF_040295605.1). Lineage (NCBI taxonomy): Bacteria > Bacillati > Actinomycetota > Actinomycetes > Kitasatosporales > Streptomycetaceae > Streptomyces > Streptomyces sp. NPDC002773. The sequence continues at coordinate 215,900 of NZ_JBEOVO010000003.1, read as the reverse complement.
TCAGATCGGCGGGGAGGGCGCGTCCGGCGGCGGTGCGTTCGGCGGCGTGGTCGGCGAGCATCCGGGCCAGTTCGGCATCACCGGCGGCGCGCTCGGCGAGTCCGGCGACGGCGCTGACGGGGACGCCGGTGAACAGGCATTTGAGGAGGGCGTGGCGCCAGGTGTGGGGGGTGAGGTGGGTGGCGGCGTAGGGGCCGAGGGCGGCGGCGAGCAGGGTGGTGTCGTGGGTGCGGAGGGCGTCCTCGACGAGGGGAAGGGCCTCGGGCCCGGTGACGAGGTCGGGGAGGGCGAGGAGGACGGCGCGGCGCTCGGCGGCGGCGCCGTGGTGGTAGAGGCGGGTGAGGGTGCCGGGTCCGGCGCCGGACGCGCGGAGGAGAAGGACGCGGGCCTCGTCCGCGTCCGGCCGGCCGCAGTGCCGTCCGGCGGTGACGAAGCGCTCCTCCCAGGCGGGGGTGCGGGCGGCGGCTTCCGCGAGGGCGGAGTCCAGCCAGGCACGGGCGGCGGCGGTCAGCATGTCGGGGTCTCCCGGCGCAGGAAGGAGAGGGAGGTGCGGGCGAGTTCGGGTCCGGCGTGGGAGTGCCGGGGCAGTTCGACGACGGTCAGCCCCGGGTAGCCGGCGGCGGTGAGTTCGGCGAGGGCGGCGAGTACCGGTGGGAAGTCGATCTCTCCGTCACCGAACGGCAGGTGTTCGTGGACACCGCGGCGCATGTCCTCGATCTGGACGTGGTGCACCCAGGGGGCGGCGGCGCGGAGGCAGTCGGCGGGAGGGAGGGGTTCGAGGCACTGGCAGTGGCCGAGGTCGAGGGTGAGGCCGAGGGCTGCGGGTTCGGGGTCGCCGAGGAGGCCTCGCAGGTGGTGGAAGTCGTCGAGGGTGGCGAGGAGGTGACCCGGTTCGGGTTCGACGGCCAGGGGGATGTGGGCGGCTCGGGCCGCTTCCAGGACGGGGGTGAGGGAGGCGGCGAGCCGTTTCCAGGCCTCGTCGGGCGGGGTGCCGGTGGGGAGGGTGCCGCTGAAGCAGTGCACGGCGTGCGCGCCGAGGTCGGCCGCGACCCGCACGGCCCGCAGCAGCAGCTTGACGCGGGCGGCACGGTCCTCGGGGTCCGGGTCGAGCAGGGACGGGCCGTGCTTGCGGCGGGGGTCGAGGACGTAACGGGCGCCGGTCTCGACGGTGACACCGAGGCCCAGCTCGTCCAGGCGCCGGGCGACCCGGGCGGTGCGGGCGGCGAGGGCGGGGGCCAGGGGGTCGAGGTGCATGTGGTCGAGGGTCAGCCCGACGCCGTCGTAGCCGAGGTCGGAAAGGAGCCCTAGGGCGTCGTCGAGCCGGAGGTCGGTGAGGCCGTTGGTTCCGTACCCCAGCCGTAGCGGGGAGGTGGGGCGGGCGTGGCCCGTGGTGCTGCTGCTCATGTGGGGCTCACCTTCCGGGCGAGGGCCCGGGCGGCCGGGACGAGACCGAGCAGCGCGAGCGCGGTTCCCGGCGCCCCGGCGCGGGCGGCGAGCGCGGCCTGGAGCGGGATGGTGGCCCGGATCCCCCCGGCGACGGCACGCTCGGTGAGCGCGGCGGACGGGTTGAGCGCGGCGTGCAGGAGGAGGGTGGCGGGGGTACGGGCATAGGCCAGGGCGAAGGAGGGTCTGAGACGGCCCGCCACCGCCAGGGTCACGGCGAGTGCGGCGAGCGGGGCGCGGCTGGAGCCGCCCCGGGTCTCGTGTCGGGAGACGGCGGTGACGGCGTAGGTGTGCGCCCCGAGCAGAACGGCCGAAGGAGCGGCGCGCATCGCGGCCGGGACGGGTCCGGTGGTCCTGCCGGACGCGCCGGCCCCCGGGGTCGCGGCGCACGTGGTGGCCGAGGCCGTCGCGCCCAGGAGGAGGTCCAGGGCTCGGGCGGTGGCCATGGTGGCGGGGCCCGCCGGGGTGTGTTTGAGGCCGAGGTCGTAGGCCCAGACCGTGGTGGCGAGGGCGGTGGCGACCGCGAGGGCCGGGCGGCCCGCTTGGGCGGCAAGGCCGAGGCCGGTCGCGGTCAGGGCCGCCGAGGCGGCGAGGGCGGCCCCGGGGGTGATGCGGCCCGAGGGCAGTGGGCGGTGGGGGCGTTCGGCGGCGTCCTCTGCTCGGTCGGCCCAGTCGTTGAGGGCCATCCCCGCCTCGTACAGGCAGAGCGAGGCGCCGATCGCGCGGAACGTGCCGCGTCCGGGGCGGGCCCCGGCCGCAGCCGCCCCGGCGAGTGCGTCGCCGGGTACTGAGAACAGTGCCGACACGCGGAGGAGTTCCGCCCAGGCGCGCGCCCTTCCGGCCGGCCCGGTCATCGGGTCGTCTCCGTGCCCAGGGTCCGGCCGAAGGTCAGCAAGCGGGCGTACTGGTCCGCGAGGGAGGCCGGTGGGGTGCCTTCCGGGTCCTTGAAGTAGAAGGCGAGGTCTTCCAGGGGGCCCGTGAGGCCGACCTCGTGGGCGCGGGCCGTGAGGCGGGCCAGGTCGAGGACGAGGGGGGCCGCGAGGGCGGAGTCGCAGCCCTGCCAGAGGGTCTGGAGGATCATGCGGCTGCCGAGGAAGCCGTCGAAGGCGATGTGGTCCCAGGCGGTCTTCCACTCCCCCAGGGCGGGCACGTCGTCGATGTGGACCTGGCCTTCGACGCCGGTGCCGAGGATGTCGGTGAGGACGCGCTCCTTGCCGGCGTTCTTGGCGGCGGCGGCCGCCGGGTCGGCGAGGGCGGCTCCGTCGCCGCCGCCGAGGAGGTTGCTGCCGGACCAGGCGCGTACGGTCAGGGCGCGCTGGCGGAACATCGGGGCGAGGACGGCGCGGAGGAGGGTCTGTCCGGTCTTGCCGTCGCGGCCGGCGTAGGGCAGTCCGCTCGCGGCGAGCGGTGCGGCGAGGGCGGGGTGGCGCAGTCCGGTGGACGGGGTGAAGTTGACGTACGGGCAGCCCGCGTGGAGTGCGGCGGCCGCGTAGAGGCTGCTGGGTGGGAGCCCGGCGCCCCCCGACGCCGGCTCCGTGGAGGCCACATTGACGACCACGACGCGGTCCAGGCCAATCCTCTGCCGGAAGTCCGTCAGGTCGTCGGTGAAGGCGGTGATCAGTTGTTCGTCGGTGCGGGTGTCGCCGGGGGCGGGTCCGCCGGGGCGGATCTCCCGGTCGGCGGCTTCGAGTTCGGTGCGGACGGCGTCGGCGAGGCCGTACGGGAGGACGCCGGCGGTGGTGAGCTGTTCGGCGCGTTTGGGGAGGGGGCATGGGGTGGTGTCGTGTCCGCCGAAGACGAGGGAGGCGAGTGGGGGTAGGCCGGCGTCGGCGAGCCCGGGGGTCTCGGTGGCCAGTCCGGTGGGCGGGTGGAGTCCGGCGACGAGGGCGGCGCAGCCGGCCACGGTGGTGGTGGCGACGGAGCCTCTCGCGCCGATGAGCCAGATTCCGGTGCGGGGTGCGCGGTTGGTCATGGCGTCGGCCTCCCTGGGGGTCACGTGCGGCCTCCCTGTGGCTTGGAGGGGTGGGGTGACGGTGGGCGGGGGGTACGGCGCCGCCCCGCCCACCGTCGGCTGGGTGGGCTCCCGTCAGGAGGGGAGTTCCTTGATCCGGATGTCGCGGAAGGCGGCCTGGTCGTCGGCTCCGTGGTTCTGGATGCCGATGTGGCCACTGGCGAGGCTGCGGGCCGGGTCGGTGTTCGTGAAGTCGTTGATCTTGATGCCGTTGAGGAAGACCTGGAGGCGTTCGCCCTGGACGCGGAGTTCGTACGTGTTCCATTGGCCGGGCGGTCGGAGTGCCTGGTCGCGGGCCTTGAGGTTGGCCGACTTGAAGCCGTACACGGCTCCGGTGGTGCGGTCGGGGGCGTCGATCTGGATCTCGTAACCGTTGTTCACGGCGGACCAGGGGTCGTCGGAGGCGGGGAAGCCGACGAAGATGCCGGAGTTGTCGTCGCCGGTGAGTTTCCAGTCGAGGGTGAGGGAGTAGGACCGGAATTCCTTGGCCTGGTACCAGAGCATGCCCATGCCGCCGGTGGAGCGGAGTTCGCCGTCGGTGATGTCGAAGGCGCCGGGTCCGGCCTGCCTCCAGCCTTCGCTGGTCTCGCCGTTGAAGAGGTCGCGGTAGCCGGTACGGGGCCGGCAGTCGGCCTTGACCTGCCCGGTGGCGTACTGGAGTCCGCCGAGGAGGTGCTGTCGGAAGGCGGGTTCGGCGTACGACTCCTTGGTGTGGCCGCCGCCGGTGTAGAAGGAGCGGCCGCCGCCGTAGGTCTGGCACCAGGCGATGGGGTGGTCGCCCTTCATGGTGCCGCCCTGGTAGGTGGTCTCGTCGAGGGTGGCGAGGACGCGGGCCTGGCCGCGGGGGTTGGTGCGGTAGTTGTACCACTCGTCGGTGCGCTGCCAGGGTCCGTCGAGGTGGGCGGTGGCGGGGTGGTCGTGGTCCTCGACGCGGACGGTGGCGGGCTGGATGTGGGGGTGGGAGTGGAAGTGGGCGCCGACGAGTCCGCCGTAGAAGCTCCAGTCGTACTCGGTGTCGGCGGCGGCGTGGACGCCCATGTAGCCGCCGCCGGTGGAGACGTAGTTCTCGAAGGCGGCCTGCTGAGTGGCGTCGAGGACGTCGCCGGTGGTGGAGAGGAAGACGACGGCGTCGTAGCGGGCGAGGTTGTTGGTGGTGAACTGGCGGGGTTCCTCGGTCGCGTCGACGGTGATGCCGTTCTGGGCGCCGAGTTCCTTCAGTGCCGTGATGCCGGTGCCGATCGAGTCGTGCCGGAAGCCCGCCGTACGGGAGAAGACGAGGACGCGTGGGGCGTTCCGGTCGACGGGGGCGCTGGAGAGGGTGAAGTCGTCGACGTCGTAGAGGGCGCCGGTTCCGCCCTTGAAGACGAGGAAGAGCTCGGTGGTCTTGCGGGGTAGGTTCCGCAGGGGTACGTCGATGTCCTGGAAGGTCTCCCAGCTTCCGGTGACGGGGACGGGTGCGGAGCCGTGCAGGGTGCCGGTGGGTGAGCCGGTGCGGACTTCGAGGAAGCCGCCGACGCCGCCGGAGGAGACGCGTGCGGTGAGCTTGGTGGCTCCGCTCAGGTGGTAGGGCTTGAGGGAGATCCAGTCGCCGTCGTGGATGTCGCCGACGGTCCGTCCGCCGTTCGCCTGGGTCTTGTCGAAGACGTTGACGCCGTGCTGGGCGTCGAAGTGTTCGGCCTGGCGGTGGCGGGGCTGGAGTTTGGCCTGGTCGTGGGTGGTGAGGGCGGCCTGTCCGCCGCCTCCGCCGTCGGTGTACTCGGCGTCGAAGACGGCGAAGATGTTGGCGTCGTCGTCGTGGCCGCCGTCGGAGGAGGTCTTGATGGTGCCGGTGCAGCCGTTGGCCGAGGTGACGGGGTGGCCGTGGCTGTCGTGGCCGAGGACGTAGGTGACCTTGACCTTGGCGCAGTCGATCGTGCCGTCCTCAGGGTCGGTGACCTTCACCCGGAAGGGGATCTCGTCGCCGAAGGCGAAGAGGGCTCCTTCGGCGGGGAGTTCGAGGGCGACCTTGGGTGCGGTGTTGCCGACGACGACGTGGACGGAGGCGGAGCCGGTGCGGCCGGTGGCGTCCTTCGCCGTCACGGTCGCGGTGTACGTGCCGTTCTTGCGGTATGTGTGTGTGGGGTGGGCGGCCGTGGACGTGCCTCCGTCGCCGAAGTCCCAGCTGTAGGTGAGGGTGTCGCCGTCGCCGTCGGTGGTGCCGGCCGAGGAGAAGGAGACCCTCAGGGGGGCCGTGCCGGAGGTCTTGTTCGCGCTCGCTTCGGCGACCGGGGAGCGGCCGCCGGTGGCGTTCTCGATGCGGTAGAGGCCGGAGTTGTGGTCGCCGCCGAACCAGGCGGTGCCGTAGTCGAGGACGTACAGCGCGCCGTCGGGTCCGAAGGCCATGTCCATCACCTGGGTGCCGGTCCAGGGCATGGCGTTGATGGAGGCGACGGTGCCGTTGTCGTCCTGGTCGACGCGCTTGATCCAGCGGCGGCCGAACTCGCCGGCGAAGAAGTCTCCGTCGTACGCCTCCGGGAACTTCACCGGGGAGGTGTTGGCGGGGTCGTGGCGGTAGACGGGTCCGCCCATGGGTGATTCGGAGCCGGTGCCGAATTCGGGTACGGAGCCGCCGTTGTAGGGGATCCAGGCGGGTTCGGCGGGCGGCAGGTCGACGAGGCCGGTGTTGTGCGGGGAGTCGTTCTTGAGGGCGCCGCAGTCGTAGGTGGCGCCGGAGGTCCTGGTGCCGAAGTCGTAGTCGACGTAGGGCTCGTTGTCGCCGGTGCAGAACGGCCAGCCGAAGTTGCCGGGCTTGGTGACGCGGGCGAACTCGACCTGTCCGGCGGGGCCTCGCTTGGGGTCGGCGGCGCCGGCGTCGGGGCCGTAGTCGCCGACGTAGAGGATGCCGGTGGGCTTGTCGACGCTGAAGCGGAAGGGGTTGCGGAAGCCCATGGCGTAGATCTCGGGCCGGGTCTTGGCGGTGCCGGGGGCGAAGAGGTTGCCATCGGGGACGGTGTAGGTGCCGTCGTCGGCGACCTTGATGCGGAGGATCTTGCCGCGGAGGTCGTTGGTGTTGCCTGAGGTGCGGCGGGCGTCGAAGGCGGGGTTGCGGCCGGGGCGTTCGTCGATGGGGGTGTAGCCGTCGGAGGCGAAGGGGTTGGAGTCGTCGCCGGTCGACAGGTAGAGGTTGCCCTGGGCGTCGAAGTCGATGTCGCCGCCGACGTGGCAGCAGATGCCCCGGGTGGCGGGGATGTCGATGACCTTCTTCTCGCTGGCGTTGTCGAGGGTGCCGTCGGCCTTCAGCGTGAAGCGGGAGAGGCGGTTGACGCCGTCGTACGGGGCGAAGTCGGCGGGGGTGCCGTTTTCGGGGGCGTCGCCGGCGGGGGTGTCGAGGGGTGGGGCGTAGTAGAGGTAGAGGGCCCTGTTGCGGGCGAAGTCGGGGTCGAGGCCGATGCCCTGGAGGCCTTCCTCGTCGTGGGAGTAGACGGGGACGGTGCCGATGACGGTGGTGTTGCCGGCGGCGTCGGTGCGGCGGAGTTCGCCGCCGCGGTCGGTGTGCAGGACGCTGCGGTCGGGGAGTACGGCGAGGGACATGGGTTCGCCGACTTCTTCGCCGCCTTTGGCGAGGGTGACCTGCTGGAACTGCTCGGCGGTGGGAGCGGCGGGGTCGGTTTCGGCCGCGAGGGCCTGGGGGGCGCCGAGGGCGAGCAGTCCGACGGTGAGGAGGGCGAGTGTCTTCCTGGCTCGGGGGCGTTTTCTCTGCACAGGTGTCCTCCGGAGTGGGGCCGTGGGTGCGGGGTGTCCGGGGACCGGCGTGCGCCGTCACGCTGGTCGCATCACAGTGTTACGTCATGTACACATCAGGGACCGTAGCGAGGTTCGTCCACGCCGTGAAGCCCTTGTGCACACTTCCGTCGAACTTTCCACCGCGAGAGGACAAAGCCCCGCGCGGTGGAAGCGGAGAGCTCGTCAGTCGCCGCCGCCGAAGGCCGCGTCGAAGGAGGCCGTCGGCGGGTCGAAGTCGTACCGCTTGAGGAACGACAGCGCCTCGGGCGCGCCGGTCAACCGGTCCATGCCGGCGTCCTCCCACTCCACCGAGACGGGCCCGGCGTACCCGATCGACCGCAGCATCCGGAAGACGTCCTCCCAGGGCACGTCCCCGTGACCGGCGGAGACGAAGTCCCAGCCGCGCCTCGGGTCGCCCCAGGGCAGATGGGAGCCGAGCCGCCCGTTGCGGCCGTCGAGCCGCTTGCGGGCCTCCTTGCAGTCCACGTGGTAGATCCGGTCGCGGAAGTCCCACAGGAAGCCGACCGGGTCGAGGTCCTGCCACACGAAGTGGCTGGGGTCGAAGTTGAGCCCGAACGCGGGGCGCCGGTCCACCGCGTCCAGGGCCCGCTGGGTGGTCCAGTAGTCGTACGCGATCTCGCTGGGGTGCACCTCGTGGGCGAAGCGCACGCCTTCGGCGTCGAAGACGTCGAGGATCGGGTTCCACCGCTCCGCGAAGTCCTCGAAGCCGCGCTCGACCATACGCTCGGGGACCGGCGGGAACATGGCGACCAGATGCCAGATCGACGAGCCGGTGAAGCCGACGACGGTGTCGACACCGAGCGCCGCCGCGGCCCGCGCGGTGTCCGCGAGCTCACGGGCGGCCCGCCGCCGTACGCCCTCGGCGTCGCCGTCGCCCCAGATGCGGGCGGGCACGATCGCCTGGTGGCGCTCGTCGATCGGATGGTCGCAGACGGCCTGCCCCACCAGGTGGTTGGAGATCGCCCAGCACTTCAGGCCGTACGCGTCGAGCAGTTCCCTCCTACCCTTGACGTACGCGGGGTCGGCGAGGGCCTTGTCCACCTCGAAGTGGTCGCCCCAGCAGGCGAGTTCGAGTCCGTCGTAGCCGAAGTCGCGGGCGAGCCGGCAGACCTCCTCCAGGGGCAGGTCGGCCCACTGGCCGGTGAAGAGCGTGAAGGGTCGGGGCACGGTCGGGCGCCTCCTAGCTCGGTACGGGGGTGGGGACGGCGGTGTACAGGGCGTCGTTCCTGGCGCTGTCCTCCACGGCCGCCAGGACCCGCTGGACCTGGAGGCCGTCGGCAAAGGAGGGCGCGGGGGCGGCGCCGGTCGCGACGGCGTGGACCAGGTCGCGGGCCTGGTGGACGAAGCTGTGCTCGTAGCCGAGTCCGTGGCCGGGCGGCCACCAGCCCTCCAGGTACGGGTGGTCGGGTTCGGTCACGAGGATGCGGCGGAAGCCCGCCGTCACGGCCGGTTCGGTGTGGTCGTGGAAGGACAGTTCGTTGAGCCGCTCCAGGTCGAAGGCGAGCGAGCCGTGTTCCCCGTTGAGCTCCAGGCGCAGCGCGTTCTTGCGCCCGGCGGCCATCCGGGTGGCCTCGAAGGAGGCGAGGGCGCCGGAGGCGAGCCGCCCGGTGAACAGGGCCGCGTCGTCGACCGTGACCTGCCCGTACGCCTCCGATCCCGCTCCCCCGCCGAGACCGCCCGCGCCGACGCCCGCGAGCCGCGGCCGCTTCCGTACGAAGGTCTCGGTGAGCGCCGACACGCCGACGAGGAGTTCCCCCGTCAGGTACTGGGCGAGGTCGACGGCGTGCGCCCCGAGGTCGCCCAGGGCTCCGGAGCCGGCGTGTTCGCGTTCCAGGCGCCAGGTCAACGGGAAGGCGGGGTCGACCAGCCAGTCCTGGAGGTAGGTGACCCGGACGTGCCGCAGGCTGCCGAGGCGTCCGTCCGCGACGAGCCGGCGGGCGTACGCGAGGGCGGGCATGCGGCGGTAGTTGAAGCCGACCATGGAGATCTGGCCCCGGGCCGCGGCCGCTTCGGCGGCCGCGGCCATCGTCTCGGCCTCGGCGACCGAGTTGGCGAGCGGCTTCTCGCACAGGACGTGCTTGCCGGCCTCCAGGGCGGCGACGGCGATCTCCGCATGGCTGTCGCCCGGGGTGCAGACGTCGACGAGCTGGACGTCGTCGCGGGCGATCAGGGCACGCCAGTCGGTCTCGGCGGCGGCCCAGCCGTGCCGACGGGCGGCGGCCCGGACGGCGGTGGCGTCACGGCCGGCGACGGCGGCGAGGACGGGTCGCAGCGGCAGGTCGAAGACATGGCCCGCGGTGCGCCAGCCCTGTGAGTGGGCGGCTCCCATGAACGCGTAGCCGACCATGCCGACGCCGAGCGTCGGCGGTGCGGCCCCGCTCTCCGTCTGTTCCATACGGTTCCTCCGTTTCGTGGTGCGGCGAGGTACTGCTCCCGGGGGGGCGGTCGGGCCGCCTGGGGCTGCCGGTCCGGGGTCGGTCAGTTGAAGCCGGTGGGCAGGTACTCGTCGACGTTCTCCTTGGTGACGACGGCCGAGTAGAGGGTGAGCGAGGCGGGGATCTCCAGTTCGGCCATGCCGCCGATCCCCTTCTTCTGGCCGAGGGCGCGGGCGAGGTCGATCGCGGAGGCGGCCATGGTCGGCGGGTAGAGGACGGTGGCCTTGAGGACGCTGCTGTCGGCCTTGATGGCGTCCATGGCGGACCTGGCGCCGGCGCCGCCGACCATGAGGAAGTCCTTGCGGCCGGCCTGGGCGATGGCCCGGAGCGCGCCGACGCCCTGGTCGTCGTCGTGGTTCCAGAGGGCGTCGAACTTCGGTTGCGCCTGGAGGAGTTGGGCCATTTTGGCCTGGCCGGACTCGACGGTGAAGTCGGCGGCCTGGCGGGCGACCTTGCGGATGTTGGGGTAGTTCTTGAGGGCGTCGTCGAAGCCCTGGGTGCGCTGCTTGGTGAGTTCCAGGCTGTCCATGCCAGCGAGTTCGATCACGGTGGCGTTCGGCTTGTCCTTGAGCTGTTCGCCGATGAAGTTGCCGGCGTTGAGACCCATGCCGTAGTTGTCGCCGCCGATCCAGCAGCGGTAGGCCTGCGGGGAGGCGAAGATCCGGTCGAGGTTGATGACGGGGATGCCGGCCTTCATGGCCTGGAGGCCGACCTGGGTGAGGGCCTTGCCGTCGGCGGGGAGGATGACGAGGACGTCGACCTTCTTGTTGATGAGGGTCTGGACCTGGCCGATCTGGATGGCGGTGTCGTTGGAGCCCTCGGTGATCTCCAGGGTGACCTCGGCGTACTTCTTCGCCCGGGCCTTGGCGTTCTGGTTGATGGCGTTGAGCCAGCCGTGGTCGGCCTGCGGGCCGGCGAAGCCGATGGTGACGGGGGTGCCGGGCTTGTCGTCGGCGGCGGGGGCGGCGCTCGCGGCGGGGGCGGTGTTCCCCGAGTTCTTCGGCTCGTTGCTGGTACAGGCGGTCAGCAGGGCGCCGGCGGAGACGGCCGCGCCGCCGAGGAGGAGGTGTCTGCGGCTGGTTTCGGGCATGGCGGTGGATCCCTTCCGAGGGGTGGTGGGGAAAGGGGGGCGGTTTTCGGGACAGGGGCGCCGTCGGGCGTCGCCGTCAGGTCGCGCCGTCGCGGGCCGTGCGGCGCTGGACCAGGACGGCGGCGACGATGATCGCGCCCTTGGCGATCTGCTGGACGTCGCTCTGCAGGTTGTTGAGGGCGAAGATGTTGGTGATGGTGGTGAAGACGAGCACCCCGAGGACGGAGCCGACGATGGTGCCGCGGCCGCCGCTGAGGAGGGTGCCGCCGATGATGGCGGCGGCGATGGCGTCGAGCTCGTACAGGTTGCCGTTGGTGTTCTGGCCCGAGCCGGAGAGCACGACGAGCAGGAAGGCGGCGATGCCGCAGCACAGTCCGGAGAGCAGGTAGAGGAAGAGCCGCTGGCGGCGTACGTCGATGCCGGCGAGGCGCGCGGCCTCCGGGTTGCCGCCGACGGCGATGGTACGGCGGCCGAAGGTGGTGCGGTTGAGCAGCAGCCATCCGGCGACGGTGACGGCGGCGAAGACGAGGACGAGCGGCGGGATGCCGAGGACGTAGGCGTCGGGGATGCCGAGGTCGAGGACGGACGGGACGGTGACGATCTGGGTCCTGCCGTCGGTGATCTGGAGGGCGAGGCCGCGGGCCGAGGCGAGCATGGCCAGGGTCGCGATGAAGGGGACCATGCCGCCGTACGCGACGAGGACGCCGTTCACGAGGCCGCAGCCGACTCCGACGGCGACCGCCGTGAAGAGGATGCCGGCGAAGCCGAACTCCTGGGTGGCGACGGTGGTGGCCCAGACGGAGGCGAGGGCGACGATCGCGCCGACGGAGAGGTCGATGCCGCCGCTGGTGATGACGAAGGTCATGCCGACGGTGACGACCCCGATCACGGAGGCCTGGGTCAGGACGAGTTGCAGGTTGGAGGTGGCGAGGAACTCGGCGGGCCGGGTGAGGCCTCCGACGGCGATCAGGGCGACGAGTACGCCGAGCAGGGACAGGTTGCGGATGTCGGCCCGGAGGCCGAGCGCGCTCCACCGTCCTTCAGTCGGCGGCGACTTGGCGGGGGTGGTGAGGGTCATGCGGCCGGGCTCCCTTCCATCACGAGGTCGAGTACGCGGTGTTCGTCGAGGTCACGGGCGGGCGCCTGGTGGACGACGCGGCCTTCGCGGAGCACCAGGACGCGGTCGGCGAGGCCGAGGACCTCGGGTACCTCGCTGGAGACGAGGAGGACGGCGAGGCCTTCGTCGGCGAGGCCCCGGATGACGGCGTACAGCTCGGCGCGGGCTCCGACGTCGACGCCTCGGGTGGGTTCGTCGAGGAGGAGGACGCGGCAGCCGCGGAGCAGCCAGCGGGCGAGGACGGCCTTCTGCTGGTTGCCGCCGGAGAGGGTGCGGACGGGGGCGTCGGGGAGGTCGGGGCGGAGCGAGAGGGTGCGGGTGGCGGTCCTCGCGGTCTCGCGTTCGGCGGCGCGGTCGATCCAGCCGGCCCGGGAGAAGCGGGCGAGGGAGGAGACGGAGACGTTGCGGGTGACGGATTCGAGGAGCAGCAGGCCCTGCGCCTTGCGTTCCTCGGGGGCGAGGCCGAGTCCGGCGGCCACGGCGGCGGGGACGCTGCCGGGGCGCAGGGGCCGTCCGTCGACGAGCACCCGGCCGGCGGTGGGTTTCCGTGCCCCGTAGACGGTCTCCAGGATCTCGGAGCGGCCGGAGCCGACGAGCCCGGCGAGGCCGACGATCTCGCCGGGGCGCAGTTCGAGGTCGAACGCCTCGAACTCGCCTTGCCTTGCGAGGCCTTGGACCTGGAGGACGGGTGCGGCGGCGGGTGGTCCGGCGGGGCGTTCGGGGAACACGTAGGGGACGTCCCGGCCGGTCATGAGGGCGACGACCTCGCGGGTCGGGGTGGTCGCGGCGGGCAGTCCGCGGGCGACGGCCCGACCGTCCTTGAGGACGGTGACGCGGTCGCCGATGCGGCGGATCTCCTCCAGGCGGTGGGAGATGTAGACGACGGCGACGCCGTCCGCGGTGAGGTCGGCGACGATCCGGAAGAGGTTGGCGACCTCGTCGGGGTCGAGGGCGGCGGAGGGTTCGTCCATGACGATCAGGCGTACGTCGTGGGAGAGGGCGCGGGCCATGGAGACGATCTGCTGCTGGGCGGCGGAGAGCGCGCCGACGCGCCGGTCCGGGTCGATCTCGGGGTGGCCGAGGCGTTTCAGGAGGGCTGTGGTGGTCGCCCGCGCGGCGCGGGTGCGGACGAATCCGGCGGTGGTGGGTTCGTGGCCGAGGTGGACGTTCTCGGCGACGGAGAGGCCTTCGACGAGGTCGAGTTCCTGGTAGATGGTGGCGATGCCGAGCCGGACGGCGGCGCTCGGGGAGCGGAGCCGTACGGGTTCGCCGTTCCAGGTGATGCGGCCGTCGTCGGGCTGGTGGGCGCCGGCGAGGACCTTGATGAGGGTGGACTTGCCGGCACCGTTCTGGCCGAGGAGGCAGTGGACCTCGCCGGGGGCGACTTCGAGGTCGACGCCGTCGAGGGCGCGGACGCCGGGGAAGGACTTGGTGATGCCGTGCATGGTGAGCAGGGGTGCTCGGGGCGGTTGTTCCTGAGGCATGGTGGAGGTCCCCTCGGCGGGTGCGGGTGGCGCCGGAGCGGGTGGACGGGGTGGGCCCGGCGGTGCGGGCCGGTGGACAAGGTGGGCCCGGCGGTGCGGGCCGGTGGGTGGTGTGTGCCCAGTCGTTCCGGCCTGCGGAACGACTGCCCACGCACCACGGGCGGGCCGGCGAGCTGCGTCGGCGGGGTTACGCCGGGGAGAAGAGGTGGTCGCTGATGAGGCGGGCCGCGCCGGTGACGCCGGCGGTCTGGCCCAGTTCTCCGAGGACGATGGGCAGGTTGCCGGTGGCCAGGGGCAGCGACTGCCGGTAGACCTGGGTGCGGATGCTGGCGAGGAGGTTGTGGCCGAGGCCGGTGACGCCGCCGCCGATCACCACCAGACCGGGGTTGAAGAAGCTGACGAGTCCGGCGATGACCTGCCCGACCCGGTTTCCGCCCGCTCGGATGAGGGCGAGTGAGGTGGCGTCGCCGGCGGCCGCAGCGGCGGCGACGTCGACGGCGGTGAGGTGCCCGGCCGCCGCGAGCCGGGCGGCGAGCTCCTCCGACGCGCCGCCGCGCGCCGCGTCCTCGGCGTCGCGGGCGAGGGCGGCACCGCTGAAGTGGGCTTCCAGGCAGCCGTTGTTGCCGCAGGCGCAGGGGCGCCCGTCGGGTTCGACCTGGATGTGCCCGATGTCGCCCGCGCTGCCCGTCGTACCGCGGTAGACCTCTCCGCCGACGACGATGCCGCAGCCGATGCCGGTGCCGATCTTGACGCAGAGGAAGTCGCCGACGGAGCGGGCGACACCCGCGTGCTGCTCCCCCATGGCCATGAGGTTCACGTCGTTGTCGACCATGACCGGGCAGCCGAGTTCCTGGCTGAGTGCCTCCCGTACGGGGAAGCCGTCCCAGCCGGGCATGATCGGCGGCGCGACGGGGACGCCCTCGGGGAAGCGGACGGGTCCGGGGACGCCGATGCCGGCGCCGTCGAATCCTTCCGCGAGTCCGGTGGAGCGGAGTTTCGCCGCCATCGACAGGGCCTGCTCGAAGACGGCGACGGGGCCCTCGCGGACGTCCATCGGGTGGTTGAGGTGCCCGAGCACCTCCAACTCGGCGTTGGTGACGGCGACGTCGATGGAGGTGGCGCCGATGTCGATGCCGAGGAAGCGGAGTTCGGGGGCGAGTCGGATGTTGTGGGAGCGACGGCCGCCCCGGGAGGCGGCGAGTCCGTCGGCGACCACGAGACCGGTCTCCAGGAGCCGGTCGACCTCGACGGCGAGCTTGGAGCGGGAGAGATCGATCTGATCTCCCAGCTGGGCGCGGGAGTTGGGTCCTCCGTCGCGCAACAGCCTGAGGAGCCGCGCCTGATGCCGGTTGGCAGGTCGTGCCGTCATGCGTCTCACGCGCCCCTCCCTCTCGCACACGCTCGTCTGCGGGCTTTCGAGGGGAACGTAGCAGCGGCGTACCGGAGTGGGAAGAAGTTGCGCAGGAATCGACGCTGACTTCTTCCCGAGTGGGGACAAAGTCAGGGGTACGTCGTGGTGTCGGGTGTCGGGTGTCGCTCAGCGGATCTCGACCAGGCGGGCCGAGACCACCACGTTGCCGGCGTAGCCGTTCTTCTCGGTGAAGGTGCCGCCGCAGGTGATCAGGCGGAGTTCGGGGACGCCGGCGTCGGCGTAGACCCGCTGGGCGGGGAAGCCGTCCTTGGGGACGACCTCGACCCCGTACACGGCGAAGACGGCGGTCCGTCCGTCGCGGCGCGCGATCTCCACGCGGTGTCCTTTGGCGAGAGCGCCGAGGTCGTAGAAGACGGCTCGTCCGCCCGGGGTGTCGACGTGTCCGACGACGACGGCGGTGCCGCGCTCGCCGGGGGTGACGGCACCGGTGAACCAGCCCGCGAGCCGGTCGTCCTCGGGGGGCGGGGCCTCGATCCAGCCGTCCGCGTCGAGCCCGACCCTCGTGACGGGGGCGTCGATCCGGACGGCCGGCACGCGGACCCGGAGCGGCGTGGACGGGGGCAGCGGACGGGGTACGGCCACGGGGGCGAGTACGGCCGTCGCCCGGGTGCCGTCGGGCGCGGCGGCGGAGAGGGGCTGCGGCGGACCGGCGGCTTCGAGCTCTGCCGCACCGCCGCGCACGAGGTGTACGCCGATGAGGAGGACGACGGCGATGACGCCCCAGGCGCCGTGCCGGCCCGTCGGGTCCGTCCTGCTCGTGGCGTCCGACCGGCCCGTCGGGTCCGGCCTGCCCGTGGCGTCCGACCTGCCCAGGCCCGCCGATGGTCCGGTGCCCGGCGTCCGCCCCGCGTTCTCCGACCGTCCCACGTCCGCCCTCTCCTCGCGCCCCCACCCCGTGGATCCCCGCGGGTCATGGCGCCCCTCCGTCCCGGACCTCGTCACACCGGGACGGAGGGGCCGTTTCAGGCCCCCCGGTTCCCTGCCGTCAGGCGCGGCCGCCGGCGCCGCGGCGGCGGGTCAGGACGACGGCGGCGCCGAGCGCCCCCGCGATGAGGAGGACGCCGGTGACCACCTCGGTGACGCCGAGCCCCTCGGACTCCGTGCCGGAGGCGGCGGCGGTTCCGTAGCCGGCCTTGACGCCCTTGTGCGCTCCTGGCTGCATGCCGTTGTCGTGGCCGGTCGTCTTCCCGCCGGTGCCGCCCTGGGCGATGGTGAGGGTGGTGGTGCCGCGCTCGCCCTTGCAGTCGAAGGTGATCTCGTACTGGGCGCCGGCCTTGGCGTCGAGGTCGACGGTCGCCCGGCCCGGACGGCCCTCTTCGAGGGTGACCGTGTCGAAGACGCCGGAGGTGACGGTCACCGACGGCACCTCGCAGCCGTCGGAGGTGAGGGCGACAGTGCCGCCGGGGGCCACCTTCTCGGGGGTGACGGAGAAACCGAACGACGTGATGTCGGGGTCTTCCTCCCCCGCCAGGGCCGTCGGCGCGATCACGGCCACGGCGGCGGCGCTCAGCAGGGCGGCGGAAGCGGCACGTATCGCGCGCATGGCGGTGTCCTCCGTATCACGCGAGGGCCCGGCCGCGGAGCGTTTCCGTGCCGGAAGGCGACGACCCTCACCGCGATCGAAGCTAGGTCCGCCCCCGGGGCGCCGCCACCGGGCTCCGCCGAACGGGTCATGACCGCGCGTGACGGCCCGTGCCGGGTCACGCGCGCGCGTGGCGGCCGGGCGGCCGCTTCGGGGACGTGCGCGGGGTCGCCGTCAGGGAATCCGGACGACCTGGCCCGCGTACGAGAGGTTGCCGCCGAAGCCGAACAGCAGGACGGGGGCGCCGGAGGGCAGTTCGCCGCGTTCGACCAGCTTGGCGAGGGCGAGCGGGATCGAGGCGGCCGAGGTGTTGCCGGAGTCGACGACATCGCGGGCGACGATCGCGTTGACGGCGCCGATCTTCGCGGCGAGGGGTTCGATGATCCGCAGGTTGGCCTGGTGCAGGACCACACCGGCGAGATCCTCGGGAGCGATGCCGGACCGCTCGCACGCCTGCCGGGCGAGGGCGGGCAGCTGCTGCGTGGCCCAGCGGTAGACGCTCTGGCCCTCCTGCGCGAAGCGGGGCGGGGTGCCCTCGATCCGGACGGCGTGGCCCATCCCCGGGACGGAGCCCCACAGGACCGGCCCGATGGCACCGGTGTCCGACTCCGTGGCCTCGACGATCGCGGCGCCCGCGCCGTCGCCGACGAGGACGCAGGTGGTGCGGTCCGTCCAGTCGACCACCTCGGTCATCTTGTCGGCGCCGATCACCAGGACGCGGCGCGCACCGCCGGCCCGTACGGCGTGGTCGGCGGTGGCCAGGGCGTGCGTGAACCCGGCGCACACCACGTTGAGGTCCATGGTCGCGGGCGAGGTCATGCCGAGGCGGGCGGCGACGCGGGCGGCCATGTTGGGCGAGCGGTCGATGGCCGTGGAGGTGGCGACGAGGACGAGGTCGATGTCGTCGGGGTCGAGCCCGGCCGCGGCCAGGGCCTTGCCCGCCGCGTGCGCGGCGAGCTCGTCGACGGGCTCGTCGGGACCGGCGACGTGCCGGGTGCGGATGCCGACCCGGCTGGTGATCCACGCGTCGTCGGTGTCGACCAGTTCCGCGAGGTCGTGGTTGGTGAGCACCTTGGCGGGCTGGTAGTGCCCGAGCGCGGCAATGCGAGTGCCCGTCATCCAGGACCCCTTCGGTGGTTCGATCGTCGGCAGGAGCTACCCAGTCTTGCCAGCGACTGATGGGTAACCGGTGACGTAAACCACCAAGATTCACCCGTACCCCTTGGCCGACCATGACAAGGCCCCGGGCGCGGCACGGCTTCCGCGGCGTCGGGCGGGTGCCGCCTGCCGGAATCAGTTCTTCGGCGGGTCGATCATCTGGAGGGCGAGCGTGGCCGGGGGCGGGGCGATGCCGGGGCCGCCGGCCGCCGTCCAGGCGAGGATGTCGTCGAGGGAGTCCTCGTCCAGCGTGAACGCGACCCAGGCGGCCCGTCCGCCGCGCCTGCGGCCTTCGGTGGAGGGCTGGACGACGACGATGTTGGCCTGGGCGCAGGGCCCGAGGCAGTCGCTGGTACGGACGGCGAGCCGACCGCCGGAGGCCGCGGCGGCGGCCCGGAGGCGGGCGAGCTGGCCGGTGTGGTCGGTGCCGGGGTTCTTGCGGGCGTCGCCGCAGCAGCAGCCGCGGCAGACGACGAGTGAGCAGGGGCGGGCCCCGTACCGTATCGGCACCGGTGTCATGCGGGGCCGTCCAGGGTGATCGCGGAGACGGGGGCGACCGTGCCGAGGCGGGGGAAGTCGAGGGCGACGGACGCGTGGTGCTCGTCGGCGGTGAGCGCGCTCATGGCGTCCTCGGCGAAGACGAGCTCGTAGCCGTGGTCGGAGGCGGCGCGGGCGGTGGACTCGACGCCGAGGTTGGTGGCGATGCCGCCGAGGACGAGGGTGGTGGCGCCGAGTGTGCTGAGCAGCTCGTGGAGTCCGGTGTCCTGGAAGCCGCCGATGGTGCGCTTGACGACGACGGGGTCGCCGTCCTCGACGAGGTCGGGGACGAGGTCGCTGCCGGGCGGCTGGCGGTCGACGTTCGGCCGCTCGACCCGGATGTGGACGACGGGGGCGCCGGCGGCCCGGAAGGTGTCGGCGAGCCGGGCGGCCGCGGCGAGGACGTCGGTGCCGGGCCTGGGAGCGAGGGGCAGCGCGACGATGCGTTCCATGAGGTCGACGAGGACGAGCGCGGTGCGGCCGGGATCGAGTGCGGGCATGGGAGCACCGTAGCGGCCCGGATGATCATCGCGGGCCGGGCGGGGGTGTGATCCGGCCGACGGAGGGGGCGTACGGGGGCACGAGCGGGGCGGTTCAGGCGCGGGTCGCTCGTGCGCGGGGCGGGTTCATGCGCGGGGCGGTTCAGGCGCGGGGCGTTCCGGCGCGGGTTTCCGGGGTGGGACCGAGCTGCTTCGGTGCGGCGGCCCCGGGATCGGGTTCCGGTGACCGCACGGCCTCCGGGTCGTGGGAGCGGCGTTTCGCGATGACCGCGCAGACCATGAGCTGCATCTGGTGGAAGAGCATCAGCGGGAGTACGGCGAGCGCGGCCTGGGCGCCGAAGAGGACGCTGGCCATCGGCAGTCCGGCCGCCAGGCTCTTCTTCGAGCCGGCGAACTGGATCGCGATCCGGTCGGCCCGGTCGAAGCCGAGGCGACGGGCCCCGTACCAGGTCAGGGCGAGCATCACGGCGAGGAGGACCGCCTCGGCGGCGAGCAGCAGACCGAGCCGGGCCGGGGTCACCAGCTGCCAGATCCCGGCGACCATGCCCTGGCTGAAAGCGGTGTAGACGACGAGGAGGATCGAGCCCCTGTCGACGTACCCGAGGACCTTCTTGTTCCGGGCCAGGAAACCGCCGACCCAGCGGCGCAGGAGCTGCCCGGCCAGGAACGGCACGAGGAGTTGCAGCACGATCTTCAGGAGCGCGTCGGCGGAGAGGCCGCCGGCGCTTTCGGCGAGGAGCAGCGCCGCGAGGAGCGGGGTCAGGACGATGCCGGCGAGCGAGGAGAAGGATCCGGCGCAGATCGCGGCGGGGACGTTGCCGCGGGCGATCGAGGTGAAGGCGATGGAGGACTGGATGGTGGACGGCACCAGGCAGAGGAAGAGGAAGCCGCTGTAGAGCTGAGGGGTGAGCACGGTGGGCACGAGGCCGCGTGCGGCGAGTCCGAGGAGGGGGAAGAGGAGGAAGGTGCTGCCGAGGACGGTGAGGTGGAGCCGCCAGTGCGTGAGGCCGTCGAGCGCCTCACGGGTGGAGAGTCTGGCGCCGTAGAGGAAGAAGAGGAGGGCCACCGCCCCCGTCGACGCGCCTCCCGCGACGTCGGCGGCGGCTCCGGACGCGGGGAGCAGCGCGGCGAGGGCGACCGTGCCGAGCAGGGCGAGGACGTATCCGTCGACGGGCAGCCAGGACGGCGGGCGGAGAGTGCGGAGTCGGGAGTGGACGCGGGTGCGGACACGGGTGCGGCGGGGGGCGTGGGGGGTGTGGCCGGGTGTCGGGGCGGTCATGGCTCCACTGCTCTGGGCACGAGGACTGTCGGGGCGCTGGGAACGGGGGGACGGGATGCGGAGTAGCGCGTTCCTATCCTGCTCCACGGGCCGGTGATCGGGAATCCCGTACAGCCCTCTGACTGTCATCATGAAGTGTGATGAACGCGTTGAGCGTACGGTCGTCCCGTGTACGAGCCCACGCACCTGCGTACCTTCCTCGCCGTGGCCCAGACGCTGAGCTTCACCCGGGCCGCCGACCGCCTCGGCCTGCGTCAGTCGACCGTCAGCCAGCACGTACGGCGCCTTGAGGAGGCGACCGGCCGGCCGCTGTTCACCCGGGACACGCACCGGGTGGCGTTGACGGAGGACGGGGAGGCGATGCTCGGTTTCGCGCGCACGATCCTTCAGGCGCACGAGCGGGCGGCGGCGTTCTTCGGCGGGACCCGGCTGCGGGGGCGGCTGCGGTTCGGCGCGTCGGAGGACTTCGTGGCGACCCGGCTGCCGGAGATCCTGGAGTCGTTCCGGCGTGAGCACCCGGAGGTCGACCTGGAGCTGACGGTCGAGCTGTCGGGCACGCTCCAGGCCCGGCTGTCGGCCGGCCGGCTCGATCTGATCCTGGCGAAACGGCGTGGCGCGGAGAGCGAGGGCCGGCTCGTGTGGGAGGACACGCTGATCTGGATCGGGGCGCCCGGGCTGCGGCTCGATCCGGAGCGGCCGGTGCCGCTCATCGTGTACCCGCCGCCGGGGATCACGCGGGCGCGTGCTCTGGAGGCGTTGGAGGCGCAGGGCCGGGCGTGGCGGATCGCGTGTACGAGTTCCAGCCTGAGCGCGAACGTGGCGGCGGCCCGCGCGGGGCTCGGGGTGATGGCGCACACGAGGGGCCTGGTGCCGCCGGGCCTCGTACCGGTGCCGGCCCGCGCGGGGCTTCCGGAGTTGGGTGAGGTCGGTTTCGTGCTGCGCGGGGGCCGTCGGGGCGGGGCGGTGCAGGAGGCGGCGGACGCGCTGGCGGAGGCGATCCTGGCGGGCGGCGACCGGCTGCACCGGCCGGGGTGACGAGGCCGTGGTGGCTCCGCTCCGACCATGAGCGACCCGCCGCACCGGCCCGGGTGGACAGGCGCGGCACGGCCTCCGAGCAGCGCTGCGGTGAGCGGTCGGTACAGATTCCGTGGAGATTCCCGCCCGGGGGACGTACCGAGTGGTCGGTAACGGCCCGGGGGTGCACGTGACTTGGCTCCTCCACCCATCCTGACCTGTGCGAACAGGGAATGTCCCGGCTTGGTGAAGGCCCTGCCGCCGGGCAGTCGTGTGGGGTACCGTCACCCGCGCCGTACGGAGCGCGACAACGGGCTTTTCCAGCCACCGAGCCGTCGAGGAGCAGGTCAGTGCGCGAGTTCACCGTGCCGCCCGTCGAGGCGGCGCCTCAGGTCGGCGGTCTGGCGGACGCCGTGTTCGAGCGCGCACTCGCGGAGCCGGACCGGGTCGCGTTCGGCCGGAAGGGCCCGGACGGGGAGTGGCGGGACGTGTCGGCCGCGCGGTTCAGGGACGAGGTCCTCGGCCTCGCGAAGGGCCTGATCGCAGAGGGTGTGCGGTTCGGCGACCGGGTCGCGATCATGGCCCGTACCCGCTACGAGTGGACGCTCTTCGACTTCGCGCTGTGGTCGCTCGGCGCGCAGCCCGTGCCGGTCTATCCGACGTCCTCCGCCGAGCAGGTCTTCTGGATGCTGCACGACTCCGAGGTCACGGCGTGCGTGGTGGAGCACGAGGACCACGCGATGACGATCGGCTCGGTGGTCGACCGGCTGCCCCTGCTGCGGCGCCTGTGGCAGCTGGACGCGGGCGCGGTGGCCGAGGTGACGGCGGCGGGGGCGGACATCGACGAGGAGGTCGTGCACCGGCACCGGCGGGCGGTGACCCCGGAGACAGTGGCGACGGTCATCTACACGTCGGGGACGACCGGCCGCCCCAAGGGCTGTGTGATCACCCACGCCAACTTCATGTTCGAGACGGACATGCTGGTGGGCCGCTGGGAGCCGGTGTTCCGTTCGCGGCCGGGGGAACAGGCGTCGACGCTGCTGTTCCTGCCGCTCGCGCACGTCTTCGGGCGGATGGTGGAGGTCGCGGCGGTCCGCAGCGGGGTGAAGCTGGGGCACCAGCCGGTGATGGCGGCCGGTGAGCTGCTTCCGGACCTGGCCGCGTTCCGGCCGAGTTTCGTACTCGCTGTGCCGTACGTCTTCGAGAAGGTCTTCGACGCGGCGCGGCGCAAGGCGGAGCGGGAGGGGAAGGCGGGGCCCTTCGACAAGGCGGTCGAGGTGGCGGTCGCCTACGCGGAGGCCCTCGAACAGAAGGCGTTCGGGACCGGTCCCGGCCCTTCGGCGGCGCTGCGCGTACAGCACCAGTTCTTCGAGAGGACGGTGTACGGGAAGGTACGGGCGGCCCTGGGCGGGCGGCTCCGGCACGCGATGTCGGGCGGTTCGGCGATGGACCGCAGGACCGGCCTGTTCTTCGCGGGCGCGGGGGTCACGGTGTTCGAGGGGTACGGGCTCACCGAGTCCTCGGCCGCCGCCACCGCGAACCCGCCCGAGCGCACCAGGTACGGCACGGTCGGGCAGCCGGTCCCGGGTACGACGGTGCACATCGCGGAGGACGGCGAGGTGTGGCTGCACGGCGGCCAGGTCTTCTCCGGGTACCTCAACGACCCCGAGGCGACCGCCGCCGTCCTCAGCGACGGCTGGCTGGCCACCGGGGACCTCGGCTCCCTCGACGAGGACGGCTATCTGACGATCACCGGCCGCAAGAAGGAAATCCTGGTGACCTCGGGCGGCAAGAGCGTCGCCCCCGCGGGTCTCGAGGAGCGGGTGCGGGCGCATCCGCTGATCGCCCAGTGCATCGTCGTCGGCAACGACCGGCCGTACATCGCGGCGCTCGTGACCATCGACCAGGAGGCGGTGGAGCACTGGCTGGCGATGCAGGGGCGGGCGCCGCTCGCGCCGGCGGAGCTCGTACGCGATCCGTCCCTGGAGACGGAGATCCGGCGGGGCGTGGTGGCGGCGAACACGCTGGTCTCGCAGGCCGAGTCGATCCGCACCTTCCGGATCCTGGCGCATCCGTTCAGCGAGGAGCACGGGCTGCTCACCCCGTCCCTGAAGCTGAAGCGGAAGGCGATCGAGCGGGCGTACGCGGCGGAGGTCGCGGCGCTGTACGGCTGAGCCGGGTCGCTGTGGCGGGCTGGGAGGAATGCGTGGCGGCCCGTGATCGTTGACGCTGTGAGTATTCCGTACGGCCTCCAGGGGTCGTACGGCCATCACGACCCGCGACAACGTAAGGATCCCTCCCACGTGAGCACGGACAGCAAGGACAGCACGGACAACACCGTCGGCACGGTCCCCTCGGTCACCCTCAACAACGGCGTCCGGATGCCGCAGCTGGGCTTCGGTGTCTGGCAGGTGCCGGACGACGAGGCGGCGACGGCCGTGACGACGGCCCTGGAGGCCGGCTACCGCTCGATCGACACCGCCGCGATCTACGGGAACGAGGAGGGCACGGGCCGTGCCGTCGCCGCTTCCGGGATCGCCCGCGAGGACCTGTTCGTCACCACCAAGCTGTGGAACTCCGAGCAGGGCTACGACTCGACGCTGAAGGCCTTCGACACCTCGCTCGACAAGCTGGGACTCGACTACGTCGACCTGTACCTGATCCACTGGCCGGTGCCCTCGAAGGACGCGTACGTCGACACGTACCGGGCGTTCGAGAAGATCTACGCGGACGGGCGCGCCAAGGCGATCGGCGTGTCGAACTTCCTCCCGGAGCACCTGGAGCGGCTGATCGAGGAGACCTCGGTGGTGCCCGCGGTCAACCAGATCGAGCTCCACCCGCAGCTCCCCCAGCAGGCCGCCCGTGACGCGCACACCCTGCATGACATCGCGACCGAGGCGTGGTCGCCGCTCGGCTCCGGCAAGGGGCTCCTGGACGTGCCGGCGATCGTCGCGATCGGCCGCAAGCACGGCCGGACCCCGGCCCAGGTCGTGCTGCGCTGGCACCTCCAGCTGGGGAACGTGGTGATCCCGAAGTCGGTCACCCCGTCCCGTATCCGGGAGAACATCGACGTCTTCGGCTTCGAGCTGGACGCCGAGGACCTGGCGGCGATCGCCGCCCTCGACGAGAACCGCCGTCTGGGCCCGGACCCGGCGGAGTTCAGCGCCGGCGCCTGAAGGCGGAGGACGCTGTGGTGCCGCGCCGCCGCTGTGGTGCGGCGCGGCACTGTCGTACCCGGGACGTAGGGTCGGTGACGGCCCGTGGGGGGCCCTGTCGCGGTGTCGTTCCGTGACGTCCGACAGTGGTGCGAACAGAAGGAGTCGGTACGGTGAGTGGTTCTCCGGGACCCGTCGAGGAGGGGCTGTACCGGGTGCGGAACGTGGCCAGCGGGCTGCTCCTCGAGGTGTACGAGGGGTCGGGCCGCAGCGGGGCGAACGTGCAGCAGGGCACGGGCAACGGAACGCCGGGGCAGCACTGGCACATCACGTCCGTTCCGAACGGCGGCGGGCTCTACCACCTGGTCAACGCGGCCAGCGGGAAGCGGCTCGACGTGGCGGGCGCGTCCACGGAGAACGGCGCCAACGTCCAGCAGTGGAAGGCGAACAACTTCGGCGCGCAGGAGTGGATCATCGAGCGGGACCTCCAGTCGCCGGGGACGGTCGCGCTGGTGAGCTTCATCAGCGGGCTGTTCCTGGAGGTCGCCGACAGCTCGACGGCCGACGGGGGGAACGTACGGCAGTGGGAGGACACCGACTCCCCGTTCCAGTGGTGGCGGTTGGAGCCGGTGTCCTGACCCGGGCGGGTCGCCCTCTCCCCCGTCGTCAGCCCTTGCGGGCGGTGTGGACGGTGCGGGCCGTGAGGTGGAACAGGTCCGTGCGGTGGTGCAGGGACAGCTCGTCGGCCGGGTCGAGGAGCCGGTCGAGCGTCGCCCGGTCGTCCGCGTCGAGCCGGGTGCCGCAGCCTTCCCGGAGCCGCCCGAAATGGGCCAGCGCCAGCTCCCGTACGGCCGGGGACACCGGCGCGGGGACGTCGGTGAGGAACGTACGGGTGCCCGCGGGGGTGAGGCCGGCGCCGGCGAGGAGCGCCCGCCAGTCGTCCGGTTCGTCCTTGGCGCCGGGGAGTTCGGCGCGCATCTCGCCGAACCACTCCGCGTTGACGGCGTCGAGCCGCGCCTCGAGGCCCGGTCGGCCGATCCCGATGTGCGAGGGCAGGTGCCGGGTGGGCAGGCCGCCTTCGACGAGGACCATCAGGCCGCCGGGGTTCAGCAGACCGGCGAACTCCACCAGCGCGGCCCGCTGGTCCCCGATGTGGTGCACGGAGTTGCCCGCCCAGATCAGGTCGGCCTGGCCAAGTCCCGCGATGCCCGCGGGGAGTTCGGCGTGGAGGGTGGAGACCCGGGCGCCCAGGCCGCGCGCCTCGGCGCGGGCGAGGGCGCGGGCGAGGAGTTCGGGGGTGCCGTCGACGGCGACCGCCTCGGCGGCGGGGAAGGCCTCGGCGAGGACGCCGGTGACCACGCCGGGGCCGCTGCCGACGTCGAGGATCCGGCGGACGCCCTGCGCGGGCGCGAGGGTGCCGAGCCAGGCGGCGGCGTCCGCGTAGGCGGGGCTCGCGATCTCGGCCTGCCGCTCCAGGAGGGGGGCGAGCTCGTTCCAGTCCGGGTGGGGGCTGTCGTGGCTGTGGCTGTGGCTGTGGCCCGGGGCATGGGCGTGGGCCCCGCCCTGTCCGTGACCGCCGTGACTGCCGGGACCGCCGTGGGGTTCGCTGTGCTGACTCATGGGTCCAGCGTGCGACGGGTCGACGCGGAGTGCGAGAAATGTTGCCGGTCCGGCAAAATTCCTACCGGGCGGCGGGGCGTCACGTGCCTGCCCGGTACTCCTGCGGGCTGACGCCACGGACCCGTTTGAATGCGGCGCTCAGCGCGAACGCTCCGCCGTACCCCACCTGCCGGGCGACGGACTCGACCGTGGCGTCCGTCTCGCGCAGCAGGTCGGCGGCGTGCGCGAGCCGCCAGCCGGTGAGGTACGCCATCGGGGGTTCGCCGACGAGGGCGGTGAAGCGGCGGGCGAGCGCGGCGCGGGACACGCCCGTCTTCGCGGCGAGCGAGGCAACCGTCCAGGGGTGGGCGGGGTCGTTCTGGAGCAGCCGGAGCGCCCGGCCGACCACCGGGTCGCCCATGGCCCGGTACCAGGCGGGGGCCTCGGCACCGGGCCGGGAGAACCAGGCCCGGACACCGGTGATGAGCATCAGGTCGAGGACCCGGTCGAGGACGACGGCCTGGCCGGGTTCGTCGCGTGAGATCTCCTCGCCGAGGAAGGGCATCAGGGGGCAGTTCCACGCCTCTGCGGGCAGGTGCAGCAGCCCCGGCAGGGCGTCGAGCAGCCGGCGGCCGACCTCGCCGTCCATCCGGTAGGTGCCGACGAGGAGCGTGGTGCCGCCGTCAGGGCTGTTGCCCCAGGTGCGGACGCCGAGCCGCATGGCCTCGGCGAGCGGCTCGCCGGAGAGGGTGGTGCACGCGCCGTCCGGGCCGATCCGGGCGCGCGGCGGGGCGTCGGGGACGTCGCCGACGGTGTACGGCTCGGGGCCGCGGGCGATGGCGATGGCCCCGGGCTTCAGGAGGACGGGCTCGCCGGTGTCGGGCACGAGCCAGGCCTCGCCCTCGGTCACACACATCACGCAGATCGGCGCGCCGTCCTCGATGCGTACCGACCACGGCGGCTCCATGACCATGCGGAGCAGGAAGGCGCCCCGGGCGCGGGGGCCTTCGAGGAGTCCGGCGAGTGCGTCCATGGTCGGCAAGCCTAGGCGAACGGGTGAGACGCAGACGTAGGGGTGTGAGACTGCGGAGCATGGGCGGCGGGGCCCGTGGGCGGGAGTCTTGGGGCATGACGACGCACACGAACAAGACGACCGGGACGACGCGCACGACCGGCACGAACGACACGGCGGACACGGTGGACACCGCCGATACGGCTGGCGCGAACGACACCGCCGGCGCGCCGCGGACGGTCCTGGTGACGAGCGCCACCGGCAAGACCGGGCGGCGCGTGGCCGAGCGGCTCTCGGCGCGCGGGGTGAGTGTCCGCGCCGGGTCCCGCAACGGCGCGACCCCCTTCGACTGGGAGGCCCCGGAGACCTGGGCCCCGGCGCTGCGGGGCGCGGACGCCGCGTACGTGGCCTACTACCCGGACCTCGCGGCGCCCGGCGCGGTCGAGGCGATGCGGGAGTTCGGCCGACTGGCCTCCGAGAGCGGCGTACGGCGGCTGACCGTGCTGTCCGGGCGTGGGGAGCCCGAGGGGGTCGTGACGGAGGAGGCCCTGCGGGCGGCGGCCGAAGGGGTGCAACTGACCGTCGTACGGGCTTCGTTCTTCGCGCAGAATTTCTCCGAGGGGATGCTCGCGGAGGGTGTCGGGGAGGGGGTGCTCGTCTTCCCGGCGGGTGACACGGCCGAGCCGTTCATCGACGTGGACGACCTGGCGGACGTGGTCGTGGAGACCCTGTTGGTGGACGGGCACGCGGGGCGGGTGCACGAGGTGACGGGGCCCCGGCCGGTGGGCTTCGCGGAGGTGGCGGCGGAGATCTCGCGGGCTTCGGGACGCCCGGTGGCCTACCGGGCGGCGTCGCAGGCCGAGTACGCGGAACTCCTCACCGGGTTCGGGCTCCCGGCGGACGAGGCCGGGTGGCTCGCGGCCCTGTTCGCGACCCTCCTCGACGGCCACAACGCCTCGGTGACGGACGGGGTGAAGCGGGTCCTGGGCCGCGATCCGCGCTCGTTCACCACGTTCGCGACGGAGGCCTGGGGCGGGCGGGGGGCCTGAGGCGGTTCAGCCGCGTCTGACGAAGCGGGCCAGTCGGTAGCGGGGGTCGGCGCGGGGGCGGTCCTGGTCCGGGAGGGCTGCGAGCGCGGCGGCGATCGTGTCGGCGGACTCGGTGTCGCCGTCGAACCAGGAGGCGAAGTAACCGGCGCGCAGCTTGCGTACGGTGTCACGCGGGGTGCTGCCCTGGCCGTGTCCGGTGAAGCGGGCGCCGGGGGCGGGTTCGAGGCCGTGGGCCGCGGCGTGACGGGTGATCAGGTCGGCACGGTCGGAGGCAGTCTCGGCGGACCGGTGCGGGCGGAGGATCGCGTCGATGTCGCTGCCGACGTCGTGGGCCGCGTCCTTGTCGACGGTGGCGATCAGGACTCCGCCGGGGCGCAGGACACGGGCCGCCTCGGCGACGATCTCCGCGGTGAACGGCACGAGGTGCAGCAGCCAGACGGCGCAGACCGCGTCGAGGGAGGCGTCGGGCAGCGGCAGCCGCCGGGCGTCGGCGCGTACGACCCCGTCGGGTACGCGTGCGGCGGCGACCCGCAGCATGGCGTGGGCGGCGTCGGCGCCGTGGACGCGCAGTCCGGGCCGGCTGAGCCGTTCGGTGACGAGGCCGGTGCCGCAGGCCAGGTCGAGGACGGTGCGGGCGCCGGGCGGAACGAGCCGCAGGACGGCCTCGGCCGCCGCAGCCGCCCGGGGCACTCCGCCCCGGGTCCGGTCGTAGTGCGCCGCCTCGGCCTCGTAGTCGAGCAGGGTCTCCGCCATGCCGATGATCCTACGAGGCGGCGCCGGCGCCCTGCGGAAAAGGGTCGGCCCGTGGCGCGCGGGTCGGCCGAGCCCGTGACGCAGGGTCAGTTGGCCCCGTGGCCCGGGGCGATCCCTTCGACGCGTTCGGCGAGTTCGAAGTCCTTCTCGGTGACGGCTCCGCCGGCGGAGTGGGTGTTCACGGACAGGGTGACCGTGTTGTAGCCGAGGGTCAGGTCCGAGTGGTGGTCGAGCTCCTGCTGGATCCGGGCCACGTGGACGACGAGCGCGGTCGCCGCGAAGTGGTCGCCGAGCCGGTAGACACGGGTGAGGCGGTCGTCCTCGACGGACCAGCCGGGGAGCTCCCGCAGGCGGTCCTCGATCTCCTTCTGCGACAGCGGCTGTGTGGGCACGCGGTGCTCCCTCCGGTCGGGTGGCGCGGATGACGGACAGGGGTCCCGGGGAGGAACGTACCCGGGTCCCACCTCTGGGATACCGTCTGACCATGACAACTGTCGTGAGCGACACGGGGGTAGGACCACTGCTGCGCGGCTGGCGTGAGCAGCGGCGGCTGAGCCAGCTGGAGCTGGCGTTGCGCGCGGACTCCTCGGCGCGGCACATCTCGTTCGTGGAGACGGGCCGTTCCCGGCCGAGCGAGGAGATGGTGCTGAGGCTGGCCGAGCACCTGGAGGTGCCGGTCCGTGAGCGGAACGCGCTGCTGCTCGCGGCCGGGTACGCGCCGCGGTACACGGAGTCGCCGCTCGGCGCCCCGCGCCTGGAGACGCTCCGGGAGGGCATCGAGATCCTGTTGCGGGGGTACGAGCCGTATCCGGCGCTGGTGGTGGACGGCTCGTACACGGTGGTGGCGGCCAACCGGGGCATCGGGCTGCTGCTCGACGGCCTTCCGGAGCATCTGCTGACTCCGCCGCTGAACGCGATGCGGATCACGCTGCACCCGGAGGGGATCGCGCCCCGGATCCGGAACCTGCGGGAGTGGCGGGGGCATCTGCTGCACCAGATGGAGCGTCAGATCGGGCTGGCCCGCTCGGAGCCGCTGCGCGAGCTGTACGCGGAGGTGGCGGCGTATCCGCTGCCGCCGGGCACGGACGACGAACGTGCCCCGGGTGACCCGGGGCCGGAGGCGTATCCGTACTTCGCGCTGCCGCTCCGGATCGAGCACGACGGGCAGGTGCTGTCGTTCGTGTCGTCGATCTCGACGTTCAACACGCCGCTGGACGTGACCGTCGCCGAGCTGGCCATCGAGACGTTCCTCCCGGCCGACCCGGCGACGGTCGCGTACCTGCGGTCACTGCCGCCGTTCAGCGACTAGCCGCGACGGCCTTCAGCGCGGTCCACTGGAGTACGGCGAACCCGCCGACGGTGGCCGCCTGCATCGGCGTCCAGAGGAGGCCCGCGGTGGTCGGCTCCAGCCAGACGACGAGGGCGACGATGCTCAGGACGGCCCAGAGGATGTTGATGTCGACGACGATCTTCACGGCGGTCGCCGGGGGCTGCGTGCGGGAGGCGAGCCAGCCGACGGCGCCGGCGAACACGATCAGGAAGATGCCGAGTTCGAGCAGAACTGCCGAGTCGACGCCGAGGAACTCCCCGAGCGGCCCGGAGGCGGCGGCGTAGGCGATGCCGTTGGTGCCGGTGACGACGGCGTCGAGGGCGAGGAACCGGCGGAGCGCGGTGTGCGGCCGGGTGGTGCGGGCAAGACCGGTGAGCAGAGCCTGGGACATGGCGGATCACCCTCCAGGGGGACGTTCGCGCGGGTGGTGGGCCCGGAGCCCGAGCGGAGTGCGCCGCCCGGGTTCCGGTAGCCATGAGCATGCCGCGCGGCCCGCGGGGGGTCGATTACCCGGGAGGTAATGCGCGGGTGCCCCGGAGGTAATGCGGGGGACCGGGCGGCCGGGAGCCGTGCTTCGCGCACCGGCCGCCCGGTCTCATGCCGGGTGACGCCGGGTCATGTCGGGTCCGGTGTCAGCGGACGCGGTCGTCCCGGTCCGCGGACGGCTCGGCGGCCGGGGCGGGCTCGGCGGCCGGTGCGCCGGCGGGTTCGGGCGGTCGGCGGTCGGCGCGCGGGGAGCCGGAGGCCTCCGTACGCAGGGAGCGGGAGGCCTCGGCGCGCAGCAGGGCCTGGAGGACGGCGAAGGGGTCGACGGGCATGACGGAACTCCTCGTTGGTGCGGGGGGGTGTGATGTCGGGGCTGCCGGGGGCGTGGGCCTCCTCCTCAGCAGCGCATCACCACGCACCGGAGCGCGTCGCCGCGCGGGGCGGGTACGGGGGCGGGGGCGGGGGTCCGCCGGTGCCTTCGGGCGCCGTGGGGCGCGTGTCGGGGCCGAACGGGCCGGAGGCCGGTCCGATGCCGTCGGGAGCGGCCTGCGAGTCCGGCCTCGGTGGCGGCCGGGTCCTGGGTCTCACCGCTCGGATCGGGCGCCGGGGCGGCGGTGGCGGGCCGGAGTTCGGCGCCACCGGTGAGGGTGGCCGCGGCCCCGGTACCGAGCAGGGCGGCGAGGACCAGGAGCAGCGTGATCCAGGGACGCCGTCGCCGGATCCGGCGGCCCACCGTGGTGGCGGGCCCGGCGGGCGGCTCGGGTGCGGGGCTCATGGAGATCCGTACTGCCCCGTCGGGGTCCCGGCGCGGCGCCCCGGGCGCTAGATCCGCCCGAGCGGCCTACGGGCGGGGCCCCTGATTCACCTGATTCACCGCCACGGCAGTTACCACCGTCTCGGCCGGGGACGGCTCCCCGGGCCGGGTCAGGAGCGAGGTGAGGACGACGGTGATTCCGATCCGTCCGTGGACGGCGAGATCTCCAGCGACGGCAGCGGAGGACGCGGCGGCAGCGGCACCTGCGGACCCGAGCACTCCCGCAGCCAGCGCCGCAGCACCCGGTGCACCTGCTCCGCGCCGACCAGTTCCTCCCCCTCGGCCACGGGCGGCGACAGCTCGGGCGGCGAGAGGAGGAAGGGATGCGACTGCTCGCCGCCGAGGCCGCCGTGCGAACCGATCTGTTCCTCGAAGGCGTGCACGGTGCCGGTCGCCGGGTCGTACATGGAGTTGACCATGATGTCCGCGACGTGCGGGAAGCCGTCCGTACGCCGCACGACTTCCGCCGCGCCCCGGCCGAAGACGGCCAGCGGTCCCCCGTCGTCGAGCTCGGCGACCGGGACCTCCACCCCGTCACGGGCGAGCACCACCGAACCGTGCTCGGTGCTCGCCACCAGCACGAAGCCGACGCCCGGATGGTTCGCGAGCGTGCGGAGCAGCGCCGGGTGGCGCCGGTCGATCTCCTCCCGGGTCATCCGGTGCGGCACGTCGGGGAAGGAGACGAGGCCGAGGTTGCCCGAGGCGAGGACGACCGGCTCGGAGGGCCGGGCGGGCAGTTCCCGCGCCGTCTCGTCGGTCTCGTCCACCGGCCGGTGCAGCGCGAGGCGCAGCGCGTCCCTCGCCGCGTCCCGCGCCTCCGAACCGCTGCGGGTCCTGCGTACCCGACGCGGCACCGGCAGTCCGCACCCGGCCCTGACGAGGTCCTTGAGGGTCAGCCCGTACACCCCCTCGAAGGTGGCGCCGGGGCTCTGCCCGTGGTCGGAGAGCAGCACGATCCGGTACGGACGCGGGGCGTGCTCGGCGACGGTGGCGATGAGCGCGATCGAGCGGTCGAGGCGCCGCAGGACCTGGTCGGTGTCCCGGCCGTGCGGTCCCGAGTGGTGCGCCACCTCGTCGTAGGCGACGAGGTCGGCGTAGACGGCGGTGCGGCCCGCCAGCATGTCCCCCATCACGGCGGAGACCACGACGTCCCGCTCCAGGACCGTCGCGAAGGCGCGGACGAAAGGGTACGTGCCGCCGCGCGAGACCCTCGGGGTGTCGCGGCGCAGCAGCGCCCGGGTCGACTGGACCATCTCGCGGACGCACTCGGCGGTGAACGATCCGGCGGTACGGACGGCGTTGGCCGGGTCGGAGAAGTACGCGAAGTAGCCGGCTCGTGAGCGGTTGCGGCGGCCGCGCCGAGCGGCCACCGAGAGGACCAGGGCGACCTGGTCGGCGCCGCCGCTGAAGAGGTTGCCCCGGGAGGCCCCGTCGAAGGTGAGGAGGCCGCCGTCCCCGGTGCGGCGCACGGCCCGGCGCTGGAGTTCCACGGCACTGGCCGGGCGGTTCGACACCATGAGCCGGCCGGTGTCCTTCTCGTACCAGCGGAAGGCGGGCACGTCCTCGTTGGAGCCGTGCAGGATGCCGAGCTGGCTCGCGCCGGTCTGGCTCGACCAGTCGGTGCGCCAGGGGGTGAGCCGGTGGCCGGCGTCGATCAGGCCCGCGACGGTCGGCATGTGCCCGTCGGCGACGGCTCCGCGCAGCACGTGGTGGCCGACGCCGTCGAGCTGGAGGAAGACCGTGCCGGGGACCTGCTCGGGGGCGTCGCCCGGCGCGCGGGGCCGAGTGCGTCCGGTGAGCCGGTAGAGGCGGCTCCGGTAGGCGTCGTCGTCGCGGACGGCGAGGGCGGTGGAGGTGGCGGAGGCGACGGCGGACATGACGGCGGCGACGGCGACGGCGGTCTCGGGGTCGGCGGCGCCGCGCCCGTCGGGGACCAGCCAGAGCGCGACGAGCAGCAGCGAGCCGTTGAGGAAGAAGACGAGGAGGCCGAGCACGAGGGCCGGGACGAGCAGCAGGGCCCGCACGATCAGCGGCCACACGAGGGCGCCCAGCAGACCGAACGCGCCGGCCGCCGCGGCGGCGGTGAGCGCCGTCCGCGTGAAGGTGTCGCCGTCCGGGGACTGGAGCTGGAAGTCGGGCAGCAGCCCGGCGAGGATCAGCAGGGTGAGCGTGGACACTGCCCAGACCACCGCGACCCGCCCCAGCGCCCGGCCCGCGGATCGCCAGCGCTCGGCGCCACCCCATCGCCCGTCACCCACGCCCGCTTCACCTTTCGCCCGTTTCCTGCCACAAGCGTGGCACAACGCCCACGGTCGGCGGGGTAAACGGGTGACGGCGATCGGCCCGGGTGTGTCAGGTCGGGGTCAGGTCGGGATCAGGTGGGGGCAAGCGGGGGGGTCAGGTAGGGGGCAGCTCGGGGTCGGGGCAGGCGGGTTTCAGGAACCGTCGTACCCCGCCGTCGGCATGGAGAGCCGACGATGCACCCCCGCCTTCGCCGCCGCGTCGTACGCGGGCTCGTCGGGGCAGACGGTCTCCACCCGCACCCCGCGCCGCGCGCACTCGGCGCGGAAGCCGGGCACGGAGGTCAACGCGCGTGCGAGGACCCGCTCGTTGGCGGCGACGAACAGGTCGACCGCCCCCGCCTCCACGTCCGCCCACAGGGCCGCGTGATCGGGCCGGATGCCGTAGAACAGCAACTGGCGGGCGACCACGTACCCCTTGTCGTCGGCCCAGCGGGCACAGACCGCGTGCTGGCCGCGTGTGTCCACAAGGAAAGGCTCGTTGTCCAGCTCTTCGAGCGGGGTGAGGCTGGCGATCGCCGCCACCCGAACGTCGTCCATGGCCCGACCCTACTGCCGGACGGCACGGCCGAACATCCTCCGGCGGCCGCCCCGGGCAATTACCCTCGATACGGAGGTACGGGACGGCCGCGGACATCGTGAACGGCGGCCGACGCCAGCGAGAACGGAAGGCGGCATGCCGGTGGAGGTCACCTGGTGGGGTCACGCGACCTGCACGGTCGAGGACTCCGGGGTCCGCTTCCTCACCGATCCGCTGTTCGCGCGGCGGCTCGCCCATCTGCGGCGGCGGCGCGGAGCCCTGCCGCCGCCCGAGGCCGCGGTCGCCGAGGCCGCCCTCGTCTCGCACCTGCACGCCGACCATCTGCATCTGCCCTCGCTCGCCCGGCTCGCGCCCGGGACGCGGCTCGTCGTGCCGCGCGGCGCCCCCGACGCCGTACCGGGGCTGCGCAGGCTCGACGGGAACGGGGTGCGGCTGACGGAGGTGGAGCCGGGTGACACGGTGACGGTGGAGGGCGTGACGGTACGGGCCGTCCCGGCGCTCCACGACGGGCGGCGACTGCCGGTCGGTGCACATCGCGCGCCCGCGCTCGGATACGTCGTCGAGGGCGAGGCACGTACGTACTTCGCCGGGGACACCGGCCTGTTCGACGGGATGGCGGAGGCGGTGGGGCCGGTGGACGTGGCACTGCTGCCGGTCGGCGGCTGGGGCCCGTACCTCGGCCACGGCCATCTCGACGCGGGCCGGGCCGCCGAGGCGCTGGCCGCGCTGTCGCCGGCGGCGGCGGTCCCGGTGCACTACGGCACGTACTGGCCGATCGGTCTGGACGGGATCCGGCCGCACGAGTTCCACGCGCCGGGCGACGAGTTCGTACGGCACGCGGCCCGGCTCGCTCCGAAGGTCGTGGTCCATCTCCTCGGCCACGGCGAACGGGTACGGCCGGAGGTCGCGCGGTGAGGCCGGGGGCGCAGGGGCGGCCGGGTGCGGGCGCCGGACGGCTGGGCGCGGCTGGGTGGCCGGGGGCGGGCGCCGGACGGCCCGGGGCGGAGGCGCGGCCAGCGGCGGCTGGGTGGTCGGCGGTCGCGCGGTGATCGACGGGATCACCCGGATCGTGGAGGCGGTTCGGGAACTGCCGCCCGAGTCGACCCAGCAGGCGGTCGGCTATCCCTCCCTGTTCCTGTTGGTCGCGCTCGGCGCGCTCGTGCCGATCGTGCCGACGGGCGCGATCGTCAGCTCGGCGGCAGTGGTCGCCTTCCACCAGACCGCGCCGCTCGCGCTGCTCTTCGTCTTCCTGGTGGCGGCGTTCGCCGCGTGCCTCGGCGACGCCGCCCTCTACTGGCTCGGGCAGCGCGGGGTCCGTTCCCGCAACGGTTCGCGGTGGCTCGCCGCGCTGCGGGGCCGGGCGACCCCGGAGCGGCTCGCCCACGCGCAGGAGCGGCTCGACACCCATCAGGTGTCGGTGCTCGTGCTGTCCCGGCTCGTACCGGCGGGGCGGATCCCGGTGATGCTGGCGTGCCTGCTCTCGGAGATGCCGCTGCGGCGCTTCGTCCGGGGGGACGTCGCGGCCTGCCTGGCGTGGGCGGCGACGTACCAGCTGATCGGGATCCTGGGCGGTTCGCTCTTCCCGGAGCCGTGGCAGGGTGTCGTCGCGGCGGTCGGTCTCACGGTCCTCGTCAGCGCGGTCCCTGCCCTGTGGCGGCGGGTCCGGGGGACGACGGCCGGCGAGGCCGCCCACGCGGGGAACCCGAAGAACTCAGGGCACCCAGGCAACTCGGGGCACTCGGGGCACTCAGGGCACGAGCACCCGTGAGCCGCCGACCGGCAGGTCCCACAGGTCCTCCCGGGGCAACCCGGCCTTCTCCCAGGCGGCCCTGACCCGGGCGAGGGGTTCGAGGACGGGTTCGGAGGACAGCACGAAGGTGGCCCAGTGCATCGGTGCCATCCGGCGCGCCCCCAGGTCCTGGTGGGCGCGGACCGCCTCCTCCGGGTCGGTGTGGACGTCGCTGAGCCACCAGCGGGGGTCGTAGGCCCCGATCGGGAGCAGCGACAGGTCGATTCCGGGGTAGCGGCGGCCGATCTCGGCGAACCAGTGGCCGTATCCGGTGTCCCCCGCGAAGTGGACCCGGCGCCCGGACCGGTCGGTCAGCACCCAGCCTCCCCACAGCGAACGGCAGGTGTCCAGGAGGGTGCGCTTGGACCAGTGGTGGGCGGGGACGAAGTCGAAGCGCACGCCGTCGAGTTCGGCCGCCTCCCACCAGTCGAGCTCGGTCACGCGGCTGAACCGGCGGCGGGTGAACCAGCGGCCGAGGCCGGCCGGGACGAAGACCGGGGTGTGCCGGGGCAGCCGCTTCAGGGTGGGGGCGTCGAGGTGGTCGAAGTGGTTGTGGCTGATGACGACGGCGTCGACGCGCGGCAGGTCCGCCCAGCGGACCCCGACCGGGGTGAGGCGGGCGGGGGTGCCGAAGATGCGGCGGGACCAGACCGGGTCGGTGAGGACGGTGAGCCCGCCGAGCCGCACCACCCAACTGGCGTGCCCCGCCCAGGTGACGGCCAGGGTGTCGGGACCGGCGTGCGGGAGCGGGCCCGGCTCGAAGGGCAGCAGGGGGACGTCACGGAGGCCTTCGGGGCGGGGGCGTACGGCGCCCTCGCGGGCGAACCTGGCCAGGGCCCGGAGGCCGGGGAGGGGCGCGGTGAGCCGGTCGGCGAAGGTACGCGGCCAGTCCGCCCGCAACCGCCCGACGGGCTGGAGGACGGGGGCGGGAGCGGGCGCGGGCGCATCGGCGGTCGCGGATGCGGGCCCGGACGCGGGGGCGTTCGCGGTGACGGGCGGGGACACGGGCGGGGAGACGGGGGCGGGGGCGGGGCCCGACGGGGCGGCGGGCGGGGATGCGGGCGCGGACGCCGTGGCGGGGCCCCACGCGGCCGCCGGCCCGGGCGCGGGGCCCGACGCGGTGGCGGGCGCGTTCGCGAGGGCGGGCGTGAGCCCGGGCGTCGCCGACGTGGGAGCCGTGGCCGGGGTCTGTGCGGCGCGCGCGGGCGGTGCCGTCCGTTCGGTCATCTGCGGACTCCGTTCTGCGCGGGTCGGTCGGCTCGTACGGGCTGTGCTCGGCATGTCATCGAAGTTCCTCCAGGGCTCCTCCGAACTCCGCGAGAGCGCGGGCCACATGGGCCAGGTCCAGCGGGTCCCGGAACCGCAGCGTCTCGGCCCTCTCCTCCCCCGTGGTTCCCAGGAACATTCCCGTGTCGATCCGGACGCGCAGCGCGCCGAGTTCGTCGCCGAAGCGATGGCCGCCGGTGACCGGGGCGCCGAGCCGCTCGGTGAGGTGGCTCTCCAGCTCGAGGGAGTCGGTGACGCCCCGGACGGCGAGCCCGGCCCGCAGCGGCCCGAGATCGGCGTAGAGGTGGCGGCCGGCGGCGGGGGGCAGGGCGAGGGCGCCGGCGGCGAGGACGGCGTGGTGCGCGGCTCCGGCGAGGCGGCCGTGGACGGTGGCCGCGAGCCGGGCCCGTACGGTCACGTCCTCGGGTTCGTCGAGGGCGTGGGCGGCGGCGGGGCCGAGGGGGCCGGGGACGACGGCACCGAGGGCGGTGAGCACGTCGAGGACGCGGGACCTGCGGTCGGTCCAGCGGTCGGCGCGGGACGGATCGGTGGGCGGGAAGCGGGCGACGGCACAGGGCCAGGCGGCGGGGGTGAGCGCGCCGCCGAGGTCGCTGAGGACGGTCACGTCGTCCGGGCACATCTCGGCGGGGCTGAGGAACACGGTGTCCTGGGGCTGTTGGAGGGTGTCGCGCCAGGTCTCGTCGCTGATGATGTGGAGGCCCTCGGCGACGGCGGCCTCGCAGGCCTCGCGGACGAGTTCGGGCGGGGCGACGGTGCCGGTGGGGTCGTCGGCGACGGAGAGCAGCAGGAGGCGGGGCGCGCCGCCCTCGGCGCGGACCCGCCGGACCGTCTCCAGGAAGGCGTACGGGTCGGGGACGCCGCCGCACTCGGCGGGGGTCGGTACGTGGTAGGCCGGGTGGCCGAGGAGGCGGGCCTGCGGGGTCCATCGGGCGGGGCAGGGCCGGGGCATCAGGAGGTCGCCGCCGTGGGCGGCGATCAGGGCGAGGAGCAGGGCGGGGGCGCCGGGTCCTGCCACCACGTCCTCGGGGTGGGTGCGCAGGCCGCGGCGCCACCAGTAGCCGGAGGCCGCCTCGCGCAGGACGGGTCCGCCGCCGGGCGGCTCGGGGGCGGTCCGTTCGGCGGCCGCGGTGAGGAGTCCGGCGAGTCCCGGCAGGACGGGCAGCCCGGTGTCGGGGACGGGTGGGCCGTAACGCACCGGGCCACGGCCGTCCGGAGCCGTCTGCGGCATGTCCCGTACCTCCTGAGGGCACGGGGGCGCCGGCACGGCACCCCCGTGCCCTTTATACGAAGGTTCGGACGATTCCGCCGCTCCAGGCGTCGCTTCAGGCGAAGGGCCGGAGGGCGGTCGGCGGAGACGGCCGCGGCGGTTTCCGCCGCGGCCGCGCAGGGCCGTACGGGTGAGGGGGAGGCACTGGGCGAGGGGAGGCGCAGAGGGAATTCAGGGGCGGCCACGGCGCCCGCCGGTCGACAATGCGGGATGCCGATACGTGAAGCGCTTCCGGAGGACGCGGCGGCCGTCGCCTCCGTGCATGTGCTGTCCTGGCGGGCCGCCTACCGCGACCTGCTCCCCGCCCCCTATCTGGCCGCGCTGGACGTGGAGGAGCGCGCCGCCGCGTGGCGGGTCCGGCTGACCGCCGCCGACCGGCCGACGGTCCTGGTCGCGACGGACGCCGCCGGGCGGGTGCTCGCCTTCTCCTGTTTCCGGGCCTGGCGGGGCGAGGGGTTCGAGCCCGGACCCACGGCCGAACTCGCGGCGCTCTACGCCCTGCCGGAGGCGTGGGGCACCGGCGTCGGGCGGGCGCTCCTCACGGCGTCCACGGAGGCGCTCGCGGCGGCCGGGTTCCGTACGGCGGCGCTGTGGGTGTTCGCGGGGAACGCGCGGGGGCGCCGGTTCTACGAGGCGGCGGGCTGGCGGCCGGACGGCGAGGTGGTCCGGGAGGAGACGGGAGGACGAGTCCTCGACGAACTCCGGTACCGGCGGCAGCTGTTCACCTGAGCTGGTGTCCATATATCAAGACGTGGGTCTCATTATTCGGCATCCGTGCGTACGGTGGTGACTCGCACCCGTATCGAAGGAGTCGCCGCAATGACGCATGCCTCCGCCCCGTCCACCCCCGACGCGGCCCACGAGACCGCCGTCTACACGCACGGCCACCACGAGTCCGTCCTGCGCTCGCACAGCTGGCGGACCGCCGCCAACTCGGCGGCCTATCTGCTGCCCGAACTGCGGTCCGGCCTGGACGTCCTGGACGTGGGCTGCGGGCCCGGCACCATCACCGCCGACCTGGCCGCCCTGGTCGCGCCCGGCCGGGTGACCGCGGTGGACTCGGCCGAGGGGGTCCTGGCGAAGGCCCGTGCCGTGGCGGCGGAACGGGGTCTGGACAACGTCGAGTTCGCCGTCGCCGACGTGCACGCCCTGGACTTCCCCGACGACTCCTTCGACGTCGTCCACGCCCACCAGGTGCTCCAGCACGTCGGCGACCCGGTGCGGGCGCTGCGCGAGATGCGGCGGGTGTGCCGCCCCGGCGGGGTCGTCGCGGCCCGCGACAGCGACTACGGGGCCTTCGCCTGGTTCCCCGAACGGCCCGCGCTCGACGGCTGGCTGGACCTGTACCACCGCGTCGCCCGCGCCAACGGCGGCGAACCGGACGCGGGGCGGCGCCTGTTCTCCTGGGCCCGGCAGGCCGGCTTCACCGAGATCGCGACGACGGCCGGCACCTGGTGCTTCGCCACCCCCGACGAGCGGGCCTGGTGGAGCGGCCTGTGGGCCGACCGTACGACCGACTCGGGTTACGCGGACCTCGCCGTCTCCGGAGGCCACGCGACGGCCGCCGAACTGGCGTCGATCGCGGAGGCCTGGCGGGAGTGGGGCAGCCGGGACGACGCCTGGTTCATGGTCCCGCACGGCGAGATCCTGTGCCGGGTGGCCTGACGGCCCGGTGCGGCTCAGTAGAAGTGGTGTACGCCGAGGCAGTCCGGATCCTGGTTCGGGCAGCTCGGATGGGGTGTCCGGTCGGGTTCGGGGGGCGGGGGCGGCTCCTTGACGGCCGGCGCCGGCGGCATCGCGAAGGTGTCGCAGAGGCAGGCGTCGCAGACGCCCGAGAACCGGGGTGCGCCGTGCCGGAAACGCGGATGTCCGCACCGGCACTCCTGTGTCGCCCAGGCCGCCATCTCCGGACCCCCCGTCCCGTCGCCGTCCCCGCCCCCAGGGTAGCGACCGGCCCCCCGCTCGCGC
The DNA here is from genome assembly GCF_040295605.1 of Streptomyces sp. NPDC002773. Lineage (NCBI taxonomy): Bacteria > Bacillati > Actinomycetota > Actinomycetes > Kitasatosporales > Streptomycetaceae > Streptomyces > Streptomyces sp. NPDC002773. The sequence continues at coordinate 175,685 of NZ_JBEOVO010000003.1, read as the reverse complement.
AGGCCCCGCGACCTCGAAGCCGGTGCCGAAGCCGGCACCGTCCGCGGCCGGCCGGATATTCTCGGCGGCGCTCGGCGGCCCCGCCGTAGGGTGGACGGTCGGCACGCCGACCGGCGGCCGGGGGAACCATGGTGCGGGGAGTACGGGGAATGGGCACGCAGCACACCTACCGGGTCATCGTGCGCGGCACGTTCGACGGTCTGTCGGAGGAGAGCCGGACGCGGTTGCTCGCCGAGGTGGACGCGCACGGGCTGACGGCGATGCAGTTCACGGAGGAGGGTTCGCTGTCCTACGACCGGACGCTGAAGCACTTCTCGTACCGGCTGGTCGTCGTCTCCGACGCCGAGGACGGCGAGGAGATGGCGGGCGCGCTCGCGGAGGACCGGGTGGAGACGGCACTGAAGGAGCTCGGCCACGGGTACGGGTCGCTGCGCTCGACCGTGACCGACCTGGACACGATGAAGATCAACTACAAGCGCTGAGCCGGGTTCCGCCCGGTACGCCGAGGCGAGGACGTCCCGCTCCGCCCCCTTCGGGAGCACGTCCCCGCCCGCGGCCGCCTCTCCGGTGCTCTCTGACCTGCTGCCATGACTCCTGCTCCTGCTCCTGCTGCCCCTGCTCGGCGACGCCGACACCTCGGGCGACGCGCCCGACACCGTGGCCCCGCGCGCTCGCCCACTGCGGGATCCGGGCGGGAGCCGCCGGCGAGCTGGCCGCGAAGCTCCTGGCGCGGCAGGACCCGGACGGCGGTCCTCGGTGGGCCTCGGCCGGAGACAGCCCGATCGCCGTGTGCTCGTCCCCGTACAGTCCCCGTCAGGTACCGCTCGCCCTCGGCATCACGCCGGACCAGGCGCAGGCGCTGGCCACCGCCCTCAGCGGCGGGCCGTCCGCACCCGGGGCGGGCAGGTCTCGCCCTTCCGTACGACTCCGATCATGACGGTGGCCCGGCGGTCGAGGCCCGCGCCCGCCGCCGGGTACTGGGTGCAGACCTGCCACCTCGGCGGCCAGAGCACCCGCCGGTCGCGTCCGCTCACGTCGTGGACGTCGAGCCTGGTGCGGCGGTCGAGACCGGTGAAGACGCGCCAGAGCCCGCGACCGAGGAGGTCCGGCATCGGGCGGGTCCCGGCGTCACCGTCCGCCGCCACCCTCGCCGTCTCCTCGGTCGAGGTGACGGCAACGGCGGCGAGCGCGAGGACAGCGCCCGCGCCCACGACGGCACGCCGCCTCACTTGCGCCTCCGGGCGGCGAAGTAGAAGCCGCAGGCGACGCCGATGAGGGCGGTCGCGAGGAGGGCCAGGTAGAGCGGCATGGTCACTTCGGGGATCAAGAGCCGGATCTTGACCTGACCGGTGTTCTGGAAGATGAAGACCAGGGTGATGACGGCGAGCGCGATCATCGCGATCCGGCCCGGGGTGAGCGCTTCGGTGAACCGGGACCTGCCCCCGGCCGGTGCCCGTGACGTCTCCTTGGGACTCATACGCGGCCCTCTCCTCCGTCGTGCCGTCGGTCGTACGCGGCCACCGCCGTGGGACCAGAATGGGGTGGGCGGCTCCTCACCGTGACGGTGAGGAGCGCCGTACGGGTGACTTGTCAGACAACGTCGGCCGACTACCGTGGTGCCGGACACCGGCGGGAACGAGACGAGGAGCGGCCGTGGCGGTCAGCGGACAGCGGCGGCGACCGGTCGTCGCGCTCTACGAGCGGATCGCGGACGCCGTGCACGACGGCACCTATCCGCCGGGTTCGACGCTCCCCTCCGAGCCCAAGCTCGCGACCGAGCTGGGGGTGAGCCGACCCGCCCTGCGCGAGGCACTGCTACTGCTCCAGGAGGACGGTCTGCTGACCGTACGGCGAGGGGTGGGGCGGACCGTCAACGACCGCCCGCCCCGGCGCGGTTTCGAGCACGTCCAGCCGCTCGAGGAGCTGATCGGCGCGGGGACGCCGCTGCGGGTGCGGGCGCTGCTGCGGACGGTCGAGGAGCCGACGGACTTCACCACCCAGCATCTGCTCGCTCCGGCCCGCGCCGAGCTGCGGTTCTGGGAGTCCGTGCTGACCGGAGAGGGTACGGCGGCGGCGCTGAGCCACGAGTGGGCGGCGGCCGACGAGCTGCTCGACCGGGTGCACCCGGAGTTCGCGCGGGCGCTGCGGGCGACGGAGACGGGAGCCGCGGCCAAGGCCGGGGGCGCCGGGCGCGGAACCTCGGCCTCCATGCTGTCGGTCCTGGTCGGGGCCTCGCGCGATACGGCTCTGAGCGCGCACAGCGGGATCACGGCGACGCTCTTGGGGCGCCGGCGCGGGGAGCAGCTGGGCCGCCCGGCGGACACTCCCGCCGTGCTGGTCACCCAGGTGGTGCGGGTGGGCGAGGTCCCGGTCCTCGCGGCCAAGCACATGCTCCCGACGGGCGCGCCCGCCCTGCCGGTGCTGCAGTCGCACTGAGCACCGAGCACCCGCGGCCCGGCCGGTCACAGGCCGCGGGTCGCGGCCCCGTCGGGCTCGTCACAGCGCGCCCCTCCCCCGTGGCGTACACTTCCCCGCCATGCACTTGTCTGACAACTCTGCCACGCCTGCCGCCGCCACCGTCTCCGAGTGGATCCGCCAGGCCCCTAAGGCCGTCCTCCACGACCACCTCGACGGTGGGCTGCGCCCCGCGACCATCGTCGAGCTGGCGCGGGAGTGCGGCTACACCGCGCTGCCGACCGAGGACCCCGCCGCGCTCGCGGTCTGGTTCCGGGACGCCGCCGACTCCGGTTCGCTGGAGCGCTACCTGGAGACCTTCGCCCACACCTGCGCGGTGATGCAGACCCGTGAGGCGCTCACGCGCGTCGCGGCCGAGTGCGCCGAGGACCTGGCGGCGGACGGTGTCGTCTACGCGGAGATCCGTTACGCCCCCGAGCAGCACCTGGAGGCCGGGCTGACCCTCGACGAGGTCGTCGAGGCGGTCAACGACGGCTTCCGCGAGGGCGAGCGCAGGGCCGGTGGCCGTATCACCGTCCGGGCGCTGCTCACCGGCATGCGCCACACCGACCGCTCGCTCGAGATCGCGCAGCTCACCGTCGCGCACCGGGACAACGGCGTGGCCGGCTTCGACATCGCCGGCGGCGAGATCGGCAACCCGCCGGCCCGCCACCTCCCCGCCTTCCAGCACCTGAAGCGGGAGAACTGCCACTTCACGATCCACGCGGGCGAGGCCGTCGGCGCCGAGTCGATCCACGAGGCCGTGCAGGTCTGCGGCTCCGAGCGGATCGGGCACGGCGTGCGGATCACGGACGACATCGCGGAGGACGGCACCCTGGGCCGGCTGGCCTCGTACGTCCGGGACAACCGCATCGCCCTGGAGGTCTGCCCGACCTCCAACCTCCAGACGGGCGCCGCGAAGGACTACGCCTCGCACCCGATCGACGAGCTGCGCCGCCTCGGCTTCCGGATCACGCTCAACACGGACAACCGACTGGTCTCCGGCACCACCATGAGCGAGGAGTTCCAGCACATGGTGGACGCCTTCGGGTACGGCCCCGAGGTCTTCGAGGAGTTCACGGTCGCCGCCCTGGAGGCCGCCTTCCTGCCGCTGCCGGAGCGGCGGCGGCTGATCGACGAGGTGGTCCGCCCGGGGTACGCGGCGCTCTGACCCGTACCCCGGCGGAGACGCCTCAGCCCACCCGGCCCTGGACCAGGGGGAGTTCGAGCGCCCCCGTGTCCTCGGAGGAGCTGACGACGGTGACCGGCTTGATGCCCCGGTTGCCGAAGTACGCCGTGTCGCTCGCCGCGATCACCAGCTCGAGGCGGTGGCCGGTCTCGTAGCGGTGGACGACGGCGGGCAGTTCGACCGTGAACGGGCGGGTGACGTCCGGCACCCGCACCGGTGCGACCAGGCGGTTGACCAGGGTCTTGGTGCCGTCGGGTGCGACGTCGTAGAGCTTGGCGAAGAGCACGAGCTTGTCGGCGGCGTCGCCGGAACCCTGCACGCGCTCGGTCGCCGGGGAGTCCACCTTCAGGGTGGCCTTCGGCGCGCCGACGAGGTCGACGGGCTCGGTGAGCGGGGCGCTGGTCCAGCCGAGGTGGGTGCCCGGGGTGTCGTACGGCCGCGGGTCGGGCAGTCCGATCATCCCGGCGAGCGAGGACTCCGAGTGGCTCGTCGGGACCAGCCAGTTGCTGTAGCGGCGGGCGCCCTCGGCGACCTTCGAGCGGTTGTCGACGAGCTTGCCGTCACCAGAGAGGTACAGCCGCTGGCTGAGCGCCGGGACCCGGGCCGCCGTGCCGTAGCCGCTCTGCCAGTCGCGGTACCAGGCGAAGGCGGGGCCGGTGTCCGCGGTCGGGTTCTTCCGCAGATGGCGGTCGAACCAGCCGAGGACGCGCTGCCCGACGTAACTGCTCTCCAGGTTGCCCTGCCCGAGGTCGAGTTCCCCGGGCTTCTGGCCGCCGCTGTGGCCCCAGGACTGCCAGATCATCCGGGTGTCGACGCCGCGCTCGCGCAGCCGGTCGTAGGTGGCCCGTGCCTCGTTGAGGTTGAAGAGGGTATCGGCCTGGCCCTGGACGATGAGGGTGGGGGCGGTGATCCGGTCCACGTACGAGACCGGGGAGACGCTCCGGGCGTAGGCGAGCATCTTGGCGGTCTCGGCCTTCGGGTAGCGGCCGGAGTTGAGGAGCCGCACGGTGTCGCAGGCGTCGGTGACGAAGTGCAGACAGCCGAGCGAGTTGATCCGGCTGGGGTCGAGGGAGGGGACGAGCAGCGGCTGCCCTTCACCCATCAGGTAGAAGCCGTTGGCCCACTGCCATTTGAAGACGCCGGGCGTGGCGCGGTCGGCGGCGTTGGGTGCGAGGGAGTACGCGAGGTCGTTCCAGGTGATGAGGGGGACGAGGGCGTCGATACGGCGGTCGACGGAGGCGGCGGCGAGCTGGACGGCCCCGCCGTAGGATCCGCCGATCATGCCGACGCGCGGGTCGCCTGCGCCGTCCCGGGTGACGAAGTCGACGCGGGTGCCGTCGTCGGCGGCCAGGCCGCCGGCGAGGAAGTCGACCAGCCTGGCGGCGGCCCTGCCGTCGGTCTCCGGGGCGTCGAGGGAGATCAGGCAGCCGGACTTCCCGAAGCCGAGGCCCGAGTAGACGAGGCCGACGTACCCGCGGGCGGCGAAGGCCTTGCCGATGGCGTCGGTGGAGCCGTCGTTCTTGCTGCCGCCGAAGCCGTTGGTCGCGAGCACGGCGGGCGCGGGGTGCGCGGCGTCCACGCCCGCCGGCCGGTAGAGGTCGGCGTCGACGGCGCAACTCCGGCCACCTGCCTCGACGGTGAAGCGGAGCGGGGTGACGGTGTACGAGCCGGTGCCGCTCTCCGCCTCCACCCCGTCAGCGGGGACGGCCAGAGCCTGAGGTGCGGCGAGGGCCAGGGGTGCGGCGAGCGCGGCCGCACCGGCCACGAGCGCGAGGGTCTTGCGGGGGCGGGGCACGGCACGGGACACAGAGACCTCCACGCTGAGGACGACGCCGAGAGGCCCGGCGTACCTACCGACTGGTAGGTACTGGGGCAGCGCCCATGCTGTGACACGTGTCAGACCCCGTCAACGCTCCGGACGAAGGTTGTTGACGGAGATTCAGTGAAGGCCGTGCCGGGCCGGGGCCCCGGCGCGCGGCTCAGCGCAGGGCCGCTACGTCGAGGGTGAGCGTGCCCTGCTCCGCGTCGAGCGTCCCGGGCACCCCGAGCGGCATGGTCAGGGCCGTGGCACCGTGCCCGAACCCCATCTCCTCCACGACCGGCACCCCGAGCCCGCCGAGCCGGTCGGCGAGCACCGCCCGTACCTCCTCGTAGGGGCCGCACTCCGCCCAGGAGCCGAGGCCGACGCCGGCGACCCCGTCGAGCCAGCCGGAGCGCAGCAGCTGGGTGAGGACGCGGTCGATGCGGTACGGCTCCTCCCCCACGTCCTCCAGGAGCAGCAGCCCCCCGCGGGCCGAGGGCCGTTGGTGCGGGGTGCCCAGGTCGGCGGCGAGGAGGCTGACGCAGCCGCCGAGCGTCACCCCCCGGGCCCGGCCCGGCACCAGGACCCTCGCCGTCCCGAGGCCCAGGGTCCGCACCGATTCGGGCTCGAACAGGGTCGCCCGCAGGGACTCCTGGGTGCGCGGGTCCGAGAGGAAGGTGCCGGCGGCGACCATCGGGCCGTGCAGGGTCGCGTATCCGGTCCGGACGGCGAAGGCCTCGTGCAGGGCGGTGACGTCGCTGTAGCCGACGAACGCCTTGGGTCCGGCCTCTCTGATCGCCCGCCAGTCGACGAGGTCCACCATCCGCTGGGCCCCGAATCCGCCGCGCGCGCAGATGACGCCGGAGACCGACGGGTCGCACCAGGCCTCCGTCAGGTCCCGGGCGCGTGCGCGGTCCCCGCCCGCGAGGTAGCCGAGGGCGGGGTGGGTGTCCAGGACGTGCGGGGCGACCACGGGGTCGAGGCCCCAGCCGCGCAGGATGTCGAGCCCCGCGAGGAGACGGTCCTCGGGGACGGGCCCGCTGGGCGCGACGACGGCGACCCGCGCCCCGGGGGCGAGCCGGTCGGGCCGGGTGAGCGGCCTGACGTGCGGTTCCACCCCGCCCCCGGCCGAGTGCCCGGCAGCGGTCCCGGTCATGTGCGGTAGTCCAGATCGGGGACGTCCTGCCGGTCGAGCCCGAAGACCCGCGCGTACAGGGAGAGTTCGGCCTCCAGGGCGCGCACCAGGGTGTCGGCCCTGCGGAAGCCGTGGCCCTCGCCCTCGAAGGCGAGGTAGGCGTGCGGGACGCCCCGGCCGGCCGTGGCCGTCAGGAACCGCTCGGCCTGCGCGGGTGGGCAGATGACGTCGTCGAGCCCCTGGAGCAGCAGGAAGGGGGCCGTGACCCGGTCGACGTGTTCGATCGGCGAGCGCTCCTTGTACCGGGCGGGCACCTCGTCGAGGTCGCCGATGAGGCCGTACAGGTACTGGGACTCGAAGTCGTGGGTCTCGTCGGTCGCCCAGCCCCTCAGGTCGAGGATGGGGTAGATGATCGTGCCGCAGGCGTACACGTCGGTGGAGACGAGGGAGGCGGCGGTCGTCCAGCCGCCCGCGCTGCCGCCGCGCACGGCGAGCCGGGCCGGGTCGGCGGTGCCCTCGGCCGCGAGCGCCTCGGCGACCGCGGCGCAGTCCTCGACGTCGACGACGCCCCACTGTTCGCGCAGCCGCTCGCGGTACTCCCGGCCGTACCCGGTCGAGCCGCCGTAGTTGACCTCGGCGACCCCGATGCCCCGCGAGGTGAAGTAGGTGATCTCCAGGTCGAGGACCAGCGGCGCGTGCCCGGTGGGACCGCCGTGTGCCCAGATGACGTAGGGCGGCCGCTCGCCCTCGGGCCCGGTGAAGCCGGGGTGGTGGGGCGGGTAGACCTGTGCGTGGATCTCCCGCCCGCCGGGGCCGGTGAAGGTGCGGACCCGCGGCTCGGGGTGGTGGGCGGGATCGACGGCGTCGGTGTGGTCGGCGCCGACCACACGGGTGCGGCCGGTGCGGGTGTCGAGTTCGACGAGTTCGTACGAGGTGTGCGGTCCGGCGGCGACGCCGACCACACGGGTGCCGTGCGCGGCGAGCGCCGAGGCCCACTCGGTCCAGGGTCCCGTGACGTCGACGAGGGTGCCGCGCGCCGGGTCGAGGATGCCGAGGGTGGTGGTCCCCCGGCCGTGGACGACGGCGATCAGTCCGTTCTCCAGGGGGGTGAACCAGTTCAGCCCGATCTTCCAGAGGGGTCCGCCGAACTCCTCGGCGCGCGGGCAGAGCGCGACCGGTTCGGCCAGGTGGACATCGGTGCCGTCGCCGGTGTCGGTGTCGCCATCGGTGTCGCCATCGGTTTCGCCGGTTCCGATCTCGGCCCGGTAGAGGTTCCACCAGCCGGTGCGGTCGCTGACGAGGAGCAGCCGTCCCTCCGCGTCCCAGTCGATCTGCGGGATGGACTCGGCGGGGCCGCCCGCGACGGTCCTGGCCCCTCGGAAGGTGCCGTCGGGGGTGACCTCAGCGAGCTGGACCTCGGTTCCGTCCCAGGGCATCCGGGGGTGGTCCCAGGCGATCCAGGCCGCCCGCCGCCCGTCCGGGGAGAGCCGTGGCCCGGTCACGAACCGGTGGCGCCCGTCGGAGAGTTCGCGTACCGCCGCACGGTCCTCCGCGGCCGATCCGTCCAGGGGTACGGCCGCGAGGACCCGGCGCACGTCGGTCGGCGCGGGTCCGGTGAACTCCTCCAGGACGCACCACACCTCGCCCCGGTCCGGGTGGATCACGGGGTCGACCCAGCGCAGTCCGCCGCCGACTTCGAAGACGGGCGTGAGGGGCCGCGGCCCGGCGCCCGCCGGGGCATCGGGCTCGTACGCGTACAGCCGCTGGTCCGGCAGGTTGCAGAACACGGCGAGCGGTCCGCCTTCCGGGCGTGCGACCGCAGCCCAGGGCCGGCCGCCGTACTCGATCACCCGGCTGCGGACGTTCCACGGCGCCGGCAGCACGCTCTCCTCGGTGCCGTCGGCGCGCCGCCTGACGAGGGCGCGCCTGCCGCCCTCGGCGGGGCGGGGCGCCGTCCACCACAGTTCGCCGCCGACGGCGCCGGGGTACTCGGGCCGTCCGTCGTGGGCGGCTGCGAGCGTCGCGTCGACGGGTGACGGCCAGCTGCCGTAGGGCGCCGTGGTCGTGGTCATCCGAACTCCCCCTGTCGTGGTGTCGCGCGGACCTGTCACGTCCTACGCCGACTTCAGATAGTGGTCGAGCACCTGGACGCCGAAGTGGAGGGCGTCCACGGGGACACGTTCGTCGACGCCGTGGAAGAGGGCCCCGTAGTCGAGGCCCGGCGGCAGCCGCAGCGGCGAGAAGCCGTAGCCGGTGATGCCGAGCCGGGAGAACTGCTTGGCGTCGGTGCCGCCGGACATCGTGAACGGCACGACGTGCCCGGTCGGGTCGAAGCGCTCGACGGCGGCCCGCAGCTTGGCGAAGGTCGGTGAGTCCACGGGGGCCTCGAGGGCGACCTCGCGGTGGTGGAACTCCCACTCCACGTCCGGGCCGGTGAGCCGGTCCATGGTCGCGGCGAACTCCTCCTCGGTGCCCGGCAGTGTCCGCCCGTCGATGTAGGCGACGGCCTGGCCCGGGATGACGTTGACCTTGTAACCGGCGTCCAGGATCGTCGGGTTGGTGCTGTTGCGGACGGTCGGCTCGACGAGGGCGGCGGCAGGCCCGAGCTTGTCGAGGAGCAGGTCCACGTCGAGGTCGGGTGCGCGGGTGTCCATGTCGATGGCGTACAGCGCGGCGAGTTCGGTGAGGGCGGCCCGGACGGTCGCGGTGAGGCGGACCGGCCAGGTGTGGGAGCCGATCCGGGCGACGGCGTCGGCGAGGCGGGTGACGGCGTTGGCCGTGTTCACCTTGGAGCCGTGGCCCGCGCGGCCGTGGGCGGTCAGCTTGAGCCAGGCGGTGCCCCGCTCCCCCGCGGCGATCGGGTAGAGGGTGGTGCCGGGCTGCGGATGGAAGCTGAACGCCCCGGATTCGCTGATCCCCTCCGTACAGCCGTCGAAGAGCGCGGCGTGCCGGTCGGCGAGGAAACCGGAGCCGTCGTCGGCGCTGGCCTCCTCGTCCGCGGTGTAGGCGAGGACGATGTCGCGGCGGGGCCGGACGCCCTGCCGGGCCCAGGAGCGGACGACGGCCAGGACCATCGCGTCCATGTTCTTCATGTCGACGGCGCCGCGCCCCCACACGATCCCGTCGCGGACCTCCCCGGAGAAGGGATGGACGCTCCACTCGGCGGGGTCGGCGGGCACGACGTCCAGATGGCCGTGGACGAGGAGGGCCTCGGCCGAGGGGTCGGTGCCGGGGATGCGTGCCACCACGTTGGTACGGCCGGGGGTCCGCTCCAGGAGGGTGGGCTCGATCCCGGCGCCGGCGAGCCGTTCGGCGACGTACTCGGCGGCGGGCCGCTCACGGCAGTCGCCGCCGCCCCGGTTGGTGGTGTCGATACGGATGAGCTCGGAGGTGAAGGCGACCACCTCGTCGAGCGCTGTCGTGTCCGGGCCCCGGAGCTCCTCAGCCATACTGCTCCTCCACCGCGGCCGAGACGATGGTCGTGACCGCCTTGAACGTGCGAATTGCCTCGTACATCGTCCCGCTGGTGTACGCGACGCGCCGCTCGCCGCTCCGCGCCACGCCGGGAACCACCGTGGCGGCGGCGCCCAGGTGGTCGGCGTCGAACTCCAGCTCCACAGTGAAGGGGCCGCCCCGGACGGGCTCGTGGCGCACGGCGAGCGCGGCGCCGCTCTTCGCCGCCGCCCGGATGTCGGCGGCGGTTCTGGCCGGGGTCCTGCACACCGCCGCGTACCGCGAGACATGGTCCTTGACGGCGACCTTCGGGGCCTCGGGCGCATAGCCGAGGGCGTCCTCGCAGGTGAGGTCGTCGCCGGTGACGAGGACGACGGGGACGCCGTACTCCGCGACCACCCGGGCGTTGAGCAGGCCCTCGCTCGCCCGCTCGCCGTCGAGCCAGACGCCCGTGATGGAGTTCGCGAGATAGGTGTGGGCGAGGACGCCCTCGGCGCCCGCGCCCGTGTGGTAGCCGACGAAGGCGATGCCGTCGACGTCGCCGTGCTGCACGCCCTCCACCATCGAGAGCGCCTTGTGCCGGCCGGTCAGCATCTCGGCCCGCTCGTCGAGCCGCTCCAGGAGCAGGTTCCGCATGGACCAGTGCGCCTCGTTGATGACGACCTCGTCCGCGCCTCCGTCGAAGAAGCCGAGCACGGCGGCGTTCACATCGGAGGTGAACATCGCCCGGCACCGCTCCCACTGGGGCGTGCCGGGCAGCACGTCGGCGGGCCAGGTCACACCGGTCGCGCCCTCCATGTCGGCGCTGATGAGGATCTTCATGTCTGGCACCGTACGCGCCGCCCGGCAGCCCCACCACCCCTGTGGATAACCGTCGTTGGAGTGGACCATTGGCAGTCACCGGGACGGCGGTACGGGCCGCTACGAGCGCTCCACGTAGGCCCTGGGGTCCCCTTCGGCCAGCAGGCGCAACGTCTCCGCCGCGCGGACCTCCGGCGGGGTGCCGTCGTCCGGCAGCCGCCACAGGAACTGGCGGGTCTCCCCCTCCGCCGTGTTCCGGCCCGGTCTGCCGAGCGGCGGCCCGGTGAAGGTGACCAGGGTCGTGTCCGGTTCGTGGAAGTCGGTGCTGATCCAGCCCTCCTGGAGGCCCCAACGGGTGACGAGGTCCGGCTGGTCGCGCAGCCCCGCAGCGATCAGCCGGGCGGTGCGCCGGGCCGGCCAGGCCCAGCCGTGGTCGTGCTCGGCGCGCGCGACCTCCGCGTCGTACGCGGCGGCGTCGAAGCGGTACGTCGGGAGGTCCGGCCGCCCGGCCGCACCACTCGGCCGCCGCCAGTCGCTCCACACGACGTGCCCGCCCTCGCGGCGCACCGTCACGTACAGCGCGCCGCAGCAGCCCTCGGTGCAGTACGCCTCGGCGAGACGCACCTCCCGGGGCTCGGGAGCGGCCCGGAGCGCGCCGCTGTCGAGGAGCCGCTCGGGGGAGTCCCCCGGCCCCGGGCCGAAGGCCTCCGGCACGAGTGGGCGCCCGTCGATCAGGATGCGGGTCTCGACGACGTCCGGGTCGCCGGGGTCGGCGACGGCCACCTCGATCCGGAACCGGTGCGGGTCCGCCGGAGCGGCCCGCAGCTGGCGTGCCGTACGGCGGATCCACTCGGCGCGGCGCCGTCCGTCCGGGTCGGTGGGAGCTTTCCCGGACCACGCCGCCGTGTCCAGGAGGGTGCGGTGGAGCGCCTCACGTCGGCCCGGCGGCCAGGGCAGGAGGTACGAGGGGCCGCTGTGCAGGTCGAGGGCGAGGGTGAGCAGCCGGGCCCGCTGGTCCACGTCGCGGGGCAGTCGATGGGCGTGGGCGGCCACCGTCCCGTACAGGTCGACGGCGTCCGCGTACCGCGTGATCTCGGCGTGGTAGTCCCGGCTGCTGGTCATCCGGGCGAGGAGGTGCACGGCCGACGCGAGGAGCCCGGGGTGGTCCGGGTCCGCCCGGAGGAGGCCGGCGAGGCCGACAGCCTCGGCGGTCCGCCGGGCGATCTCGGGGCCCATGCCCCGCGCCCGCGTGGGGAGGCTTGTGAGCCGGTCGCGCACGGCCGCGCGGTCGTCGGCGGCCAGGGCGTCGACAAGGCCGCGGAGTTCGTCGCCCCTGATCCGGCCGATCAGCCACACCGCGGCGGCGGCCGACCGGTCCAGGGGGGCGAGAGCCCCGTCGACGGAGTTGCCGAGACCGTCGAGGAGGCCGAGGACGCGCAGGTACGGGACGTCCTCGGGTTCGCCGAGCCGGCTCAGGAGCCCGAGCCCGGCCGCTACTCCGAGAACGGTCGTCCCGGTCCGGACGAGGTGCCGGGCGAACGATCGGGCGCGTGCTCGGGCGGCCGGTTCGTCGGGCGGTTCGACGGCCATGGCGGCGAGGAAGGTGCCCTGTTCGCGGACGACACCCGTCGCGGCGAGCGCGCATTCCGCCTCGGCGGCGGCGCGTGCGGGGTCCGGGGCGTCGAGGAACGGGAGCAGTGTGTCGGTGACGGCGGCGCGGGCCTCGCGGTGGCGGAAGGCGGTGTTCCTGCGGCTCGGGGGCCGTGCCGTGTCGGGGAGGGGGTGTCCGCCCCGGGGCGGCAGCCCGTCGGGGTCGCGGTCGCGCAGGCCCTTGGCGTACGCGTACAGGGAAGGTGCGAGCGTCGGGCGCTCGTACGGTGCGCTCATCGCGCGCGGTGGGACTCGATTCCGTAGGTCATGGCAGCATCCTGTACGTCAGCCGCTCACCGCGCCATCCATTTTCGGAGGCCCGGAGCCCGGAGGCCCGGAGGCCCGGAGGCATGGAAACGGGCGAAACGTCGCCAAGGGGTGCGTATAGGCTGTCGGCCGCAGTTGTCGTACCCGACCTTCCGGAGTGCTCTCGGTGACCATCGCCCTCGACCCGTCCGACACCTCCTCCACCATCCCCGCCCCCGCCGGCCCCGAGCCCTCCGGGGAGGACTTCTGGGTACAGCAGCCGGAAGCCACCACGGCACCCGAGCCCGACCCCGACCCCGAGCCCGACGAGACCCCAGCCGCCGCCGACCTCGACCCCGTCGTCGTCCGTGACGCTCGGGAATTCGGGGTGTACGCGCGTACCGGCGGCTGGGCGTTCGCGCTCAAGGTGGCGCGGAGCGTCCGGCCCGGCGGTCAGGCCGCCGAGGGGACGGCCCTGAAGAAGGTCTCCGCGAAGGCCTTCGCGGAGCTCGCGGGGTGCTCGCCGGAGCGGGTCATGCGCCACTACAAGGCCTGGGACATGGCGGCCGACGACGGTCTGGTCCCGCAGTTCGAGGTGCTCGTCCCGGGTGAGGACATCGAGCTGCCCGACGCGGACGTCTGGCTCTCGTACTACACCTCCCGCAACAGCGCCTCCTCGGTGCGCGGCCAGGCGATCAGCGCGGCGGCCGAGGCGGAGGGCATCCGGCCGACGAAGGCCCTGGAGGTCGCCGAGAACCCGACGGCGCTGCGGGCCGCGATCCTCGCCGACCCGGGGACGGCGGAGGCCGCGCGCGGCGCGCTGCTCGACCGGATGAAGGAGGACCCGGCCCTCCAGACCGAGATGGCCCGCGCCATCGCGCGTACCGACGATCTGAAGAAGGCGGTGGCGAGCGAGGCGAAGGCGGCCGACCGCATCGGGTACGTGCGCCAGATCGTCGAGAACGGCCAGATCAAGACCCCCGCCGGGCAGACCGTGGAAGCGCCGGCCGAGCTGCGGGCGGAGGCGGAGCGGCATCTGTCCCTCCTCGACGAGCTCGACGACTCGGAGGAGGCGGGCGAGTGGGCCGGTGAGGCGTACGACACGGTGAAGGGCCTGGTCGCCAAGGCGGTCGAGGAGGACCCGGCGCTGCGCGTGCAGGAGCGGCGGACGAAGTTCTACAACAGCCTGCAGAAGGCGACGAAGGTCTTCGAGGAGCTGACGCTCGACGAGGTGATGGAGGAGGACATCTACGAGGCCGACATGCTCCAGCGCCTCGAAGCCCTCCAGGAGGCGATCGGCACCTGCATCAGCGCGCTGCGCAAGGCGACGACCACCCCCTGAGTACAGCAGTACGGCCGGTCAGTCCTGGTGGCCGAGCTGGAGGTCGCGTTCGGTGCGGCCGCCGCCGGCCATCTGGAGGACGGTCGCGACGGGCGGGTAGCCGGCGGCGATGACCGTGTACTCGCCGGAGGACAGGTCCACGAAGCGGAAGGTGCCGTCGGCGCCCGTGGTGAGGGTGTCGACGACGTTGCCCGCCGCGTCGAGCAGGGTGACCCGGGCGTCCTCGACGGGGCGGCCGCCGCCGGCCCGTACCGTGCCGCGCAGCACGGCGCCGCCGGCCAGCTCGATGTCCTGGCGGGTCTCGCGGGAGGACTGGACGCTCACCGGGAGCGCGGCGGGCCGGAAGGCGGGGGCGCTGGCGGCGAGGGTGTACTCGCCGGCGACCAGTTCGGTGATGACGTATCCGCCCTCGCGTCCGCTGCGGGTGGAGGCGACGACCTCGCCGCGGACGTCGGTGAGGGTGACGGCCGCGTCCCGTACGGGTGTCCCGTCGGCGGTGACGACGCTGCCCGCGAGCCGCCCCGCGCCGCCGAGGACGACGTCGAGCTCGATCGGCCGGTCGCCGACGGTGACCGAGACGGCCTGGGGCTGGTGTCCGCCGGCCGCGGCGATGAGGACGTACGCGCCGCCGCCGGGGACGCTCAGGACGTATCGGCCGTCCTCGCCGCTGGCGCCGCGGCCGACCTGCCGGCCCTGGACGTCGATGAGGGTGAGGGCGGCCCGGGGGACCCGGCTGCCGTCGTGGTGCTGGACGGTGCCGCAGACGGGGAGCCCGGAGTGGGGCGGGGCGGCGGGCGCGGAAGCGGGGGCGGCGTGCCGGGCGTGCGGGACGGCCTGGACGCCGCCGAGGTCGTCGGCCCCGGTGGCCTCGGTGGTGGGGCTGTGGTGGGTCACCAGCGGTTTCTCCTTGAGGAAGAAGGCGAGGACGAGGCCGAGCACGAGGACCGGCACGAGGTAGAGGAAGATCCGCGGCATCGCGTCCGCGTACGCCTGGATGTAGGCGTCCCGGACGGCGGGCGGCAGGGTGTGCACCGTCTGCGGGGTGATCGACTCGGCCGGCGGGACGGCCGTCGGGCCGCCCGCGAGGACGCCGGCGAGCCGGTCGCCGAGGGCGTCGTCGAGCCGGGAGGCGAAGAGGGTGCCGAAGACGGCGGCGCCGACGCTGCCGCCGATCTGCCGGAAGTAGTTGTGGGCGCTGGTGGCGGTGCCGAGGTCGGCGGGGCGTACGGAGTTCTGCACGGCGAGGATGAGGACCGGCATGACGAGGCCGATCCCGGTGCCGAGGACGGCCTGCCAGAGGCTGTGCTGGAGGCGCGGGGTGTCGGTGTCCATCCGGGAGAGCAGCCACATGCCGAGGACGGAGACGGCGCCGCCGGCCACCGGGTAGATCTTGTAGTGGCCGGTGCGGCTGATGAGCTGGCCGGAGACGATGGAGGCGACGACGATGCCGCCCATGAGGGGCAGCATCAGGAGGCCGGACTCGGTGGCGGTGGCTCCCTCGACCATCTGCAGGAAGCTGGGGAGGTAGCTGGCGGCGCCGAAGAGCGCGATGCCGACGACGGCTCCGACGAGGGCGGTGACGGTGAAGACGGAGTCGCGGAAGAGCCGCAGCGGGATGAGGGGTTCGGGCGCGAAGTGCTCGACGACCAGGAAGAGCAGGGTCGTTCCGGCGGCGCCGCAGGCGAGGGCGAGGACGACCCGGGAGTCCCAGGCGTACTCGGTGCCTCCCCAGCTGGTCAGGAGCACCACGCAGGTGGAGGCGGCGGCGAGGAGCAGCGCGCCGAGGACGTCGAAGCGGCCGCGTGCCGTGGGCTTGGGGAGCTTGAGGACGACGGCGACGACGGCGAGGGTGACGAGCCCGAAGGGCACGTTGAAGTAGAAGCACCAGCGCCAGGAGACGTGGTCGGTGAAGAACCCGCCGAGCAGGGGCCCCGCGACGGAGGCGAGGCCGAAGGCGGCGCCGATCAGGCCCATGTACCGGCCGCGTTCCCTGGCGGGGACGATGTCGGCGATGATCGCCTGGACGCCGATCATGAGGCCGCCGGCGCCGATGCCCTGGATGGCGCGGAAGGCGATGAGCTCGTCCATGCTGCGGGACCAGCCCGCGAGTCCCGAGCCGATGACGAAGACGACGATGGCGAAGAGGAAGACGCTCTTGCGGCCGAGGAGGTCGCCGAGCTTTCCGTAGATCGGCAGGCCGATGGTGGAGGTCAGCAGGTACGCGGTGATCGCCCAGGACATCCGGTCGAGGCCCTGGAGCTCGCCGACGATCTTCGGCAGGGCGGTGGCGACGATCATCTGCTCGAGGGCGGCGAGGAGCAGCGCGAGCATGAGGCCGCAGAAGACGAGCCGGACGCGGCGGGGGTCGAGGGCGGCCGGCGAGGGGTCGGCCGGTGGCGCGAGGCCGCCGGGTGGGCCGGCCGGGACGAGGGGGTCGGCGCCCGCCGCGGCCGCCCCGCCCGCCGCGCCTTCGGCGGCCTTCGCCATCGTGATCGCACCCACGTACTGCTCCCCTCGTCACGGCGTCTGCGCCGCGCCATTCTTCGCATTGGGCACGAAGGGGGAGCAAGTCGGGCGGTACGGGAGGTCAGTGGCGTCCGGAGACCTGAACGGCCCTGCGGTACGGCGCACTTGGGTCGCTCATCAGCGCGTTTACGAGGGGGCCCGCGCCCCCGGCGCACAGGGGGCGCCCTGACGGGGGTGCGGGCGATCCACTCGAATCGGTGAACGCTCCGGGCGTTACTTCTCGACCTCGTCCGCCAACTTGGCGAGAAGAGCGTCGTAGATCCGGGCGAGACCCTTGGGCGCGAAGGTCCGCTCGAAGAAGCCGCCGACGCCGGTGGCGCCGTCCCAGACGGTGGTGACGACGGCGCGGGACTTGCCCTCGCCGGCAGGGGTCACGAGCCAGGTGGTGACCATGGAGGAGTTGCGGTCCTTCTCGACGAGCTGCCCGTCGGTGGGCTCGGTGACCTCCAGGAGGCAGTCGCGGACGCGCTTGCTGGTGGCCTGGAGCTTCCAGTGGACGAGGGTGCCCTCGCCGTCGCCGCCCTCGCGCACCTCGTACTCGCTGAAGTGCTCGGGGAGCACCTTCGCGCGCGTGCCGCTGTAGTCGGCCAGCGCGTCGAACACCGTCTCCGCGTCCGCGGCGATGATCCGTTCCGTGGTGGCCTCGACCTGCGCCATTGACTTCCTCCAGCTCGTGGTTCCTCAGGGGTGTGGGCCAAGAGAACCACGTGGGCTCCGGGGCGCGAAATCCGGGTTGCGGCGATCAAGGGAACATGTGTTCTATTCTGAGCGAACGGTCGAAGCAGAGCCATCGAGGAGGCGTCCATGCGCTGGGACAATCTGGGCGACACCCCTGCCGCTCCCGCCGACATCGCCCTGTTCGGCACGGACGCGGTCACCACCCGCACCTTCGACACCCCTGAGTTTCGGGGCATCACCTTCCACGAGGTGCGGGCCCGCTCGATCCTCAACCGGGTGCCGGGCGCCTCGCGGATGCCGTTCGAGTGGACGGTCAACCCGTACCGGGGTTGCACGCACGCGTGTGTGTACTGCTTCGCCCGCAAGACCCACAGCTATCTCGACCTCGACACCGGACTCGGCTTCGACTCCCAGATCGTCGTCAAGATCAACGCCCCGGAGGTGCTGGCCCGCCAGCTCGCCTCCGCCCGCTGGCAGGGCGCGCACGTCGCGATGGGCACCAACGTGGACTGCTACCAGCGGGCGGAGGGCCGGTACCGCCTGATGCCGGGCATCCTCACGGCGCTGCGGGACCACGCGAACCCGTTCTCGATCCTCACCAAGGGCACGCTGATCCTGCGCGACCTGGAGCTCCTCACCCAGGCGGCCCAGGTCACCGAGGTCGGCATCTCCGTCTCCGTCGGCTTCACCGACGAGGAGCTGTGGCGCACGATCGAACCCGGCACCCCCTCCCCGCAGCGCCGCCTCGACGTGGTCCGGACGCTCGGCGGGCACGGCATCGACTGCGGGGTCCTGATGGCCCCCGTCGTCCCCTTCCTCGGCGACCGGCCCGAGCAGCTGCGCGACACGGTCCGCGCGATAGCCGAGGCCGGGGCGAGTTCGGTCACCCCGCTCGTACTGCATCTGCGGCCGGGCGCCCGCGAGTGGTTCATGCAGTGGCTGCGGCGCCACCACCCCGGCCTGGTGGGGCGGTACGAGCGGATGTACGCGGACGGGGCCTACGCGCCGACCTGGTACCAGCGCCGGATCACCCGTCAGGTGCACGAGCTCGCCGCCGAGTTCGGGATCGGTCCCGCGCACCGGGGAGCGGCGCGCCGGACCCCCGTACCGGAGGAACCGGAGACGGCGGCGGCACCGGAGCAGCTCACCCTCCTCTGACCACCGCCCTGATCACGGCCACGACCGTCCGATCATCGGACCGGTCACCTGACGCGCCGTCGGAATCCCCTCCTTTCGGGTCAACTCTCGCCGAAACAGGTCCTTCCGTGCCCGGTTCGGGACACAAACGCCCTATGACCCCACGCGCAGGAATGCTGATCGCCGCGGGAGCGCTGGTCGCCGGGACGGTCACCGTCCTGCCGGCCGCCCCCGCGGGCGCCGGTGAACCGGCCCCCCGACCGCTCCCCCCGCTCGCCTGGACCGGCTGCGCCACCAAGGCGTATCCGAAGCTCCAGTGCGGCACCCTGAAGGTGCCGCTCGACCACGACGACCCGGCAGGCCGGACCGTCACCCTCGCCCTCACCCGGGTCCCGCACACCGCGAAGACCTTCCAGGGGCCGCTGCTCGTGAACCCGGGCGGGCCCGGCGGCAGCGGGCGGATGATGGCCGGGTACGTGGCGGCCTCGCTGCCCCCGAAGGTGGCCGCCGAGTACGACGTCATCGGCTTCGACCCGCGCGGGGTCGGCAAGAGCGAGCCCGCGCTCGACTGCCGGCCCGGCCACTTCGACCCGGTCCGCCCGGACTCGGTGCCGAGCGGAGCCGACAGCGAGCGGGTCGCGGTCGAGCGCGCCCAGGACTTCGCGAAGGCATGCGGCAAGAAGTACGCGGACGTGCTGCCGTTCATCGACACCGTGAGCACCGCACGGGACCTGGACGCCATCCGCCGCGCGCTCGGCGCCCCGAAGATCAACTACCTCGGCTACTCCTACGGGACCTACCTCGGCACCGTGTACGCGCGGCTGTACCCGGACCGGGTACGGCGCATGGCGCTCGACTCCGTCGTGAACCCGCACGGCGTCTGGTACGAGGACAACATCGCGCAGGACTACGCCTTCGACACCCGCCACAAGGACTTCATGGCCTGGGTGGCCCGGCAGGACGCCGTGTACAAGCTGGGCACCGACCCGGCGGCGGTCGAGGCGGCCTGGTACCGGATGCGCGACGCGCTGCGCGAGGCCCCGGCCGGCGGGAAGGTCGGCCCGGGCGAGCTGGAGGACACCTTCCTGCCCGGCGGGTACTACAACGGCTACTGGCCGCGCCTCGCGAGCGCGTTCTCCGCCTACGTCAACGACGCCGACGCGGTGCCGCTGACGGAGGCGTACGAGCGGTACGGAGAGGCCGACGCCGCCGCCGACAACGGGTACTCGGTGTACACGAGCGTGCAGTGCCGGGACGCGGCCTGGCCCCGCGACTGGAGCGTCTGGCGCAAGGACAACTGGGACGTGCACGCCAAGGCGCCCTTCTCCACCTGGAACAACGCCTGGTACAACGCGCCGTGCGCGTTCTGGCCGGTGGAGTCCCTGACCCCGCCGGACGTGACCAACGACCAGGTGCCGCCGGTCCTCATCCTCCAGGCGACGGACGACGCGGCCACGCCGTACGAGGGCGGGGTCGCCCTGCACCGGCTGATCCGCGGCTCCAGCCTGGTGGTCGAGGCGGGCGGCGGCAACCACGGGGTGACGCTCGGCGGCAACGACTGCATGGACGAGCACCTGGCGACCTATCTCGCCACGGGGAAGGTCCCGCGCGCCGAGGGCGACGCCGAGGTGGACGCGGTATGCGCCGCGCTGCCGGAGCCGGAACCTGAGCCCGCCGCCCCGGCCGGCGCGAAGGACGGCCAGAAGCCGGGCAGCGCGACCGGGCAGAAGTCCGGCGGCCGGGCCGCCGCCCCGAGCGCCGAGTCGGCCGGCGCCACCCTGCACGGGTTCCTCGGCCACGTGCGCTGACGTCGCCGTACACCTGCTGACCATGCCCGCGCCCCTGGGACGCGGGCATTGTCAGTGGCGTGCGCGAGGATGTCCGACATGACGAGCCACCTCACCCATGTCCCCGCACCCGACGGCATCGCCGCCAGCCCGCAGTACAGCCATGTCGTGTGGGGGACGGGCCGCTTCGTCGCGATATCCGGCCAGTGCGCCCTCGACGCCTCGGGCGCGGTGGTCGGGGAGGGGGACGCGGTGGCGCAGGCCCGGCAGGTCTTCGCGAACCTGGACCGCTGTCTCGCCGCGGCGGGCGCCGGGTTCGGGGACGTGGTGAAGCTCACGTACTTCGTGACGGACGTGGCGCACCTCCCGGCGGTGCGGGAGGCACGGGACGCGCATTTCGCGGGGGCGCCGCTGCCGGCGAGTTCGGCGGTGCAGGTGTCGGCGCTGGTCCGCCCGGAACTGCTCATGGAGATAGAGGCGTTCGCCCTGGTTCCGGAGCGGAGGACGGAACGGCCGTCGGATCAGTCGCCAGAGTTCGACGCGCTCGGCGCCTCCCGTCCGCGTCTTCGGTCAGTGGGCGGTGCCGAGTCGGCCCAGTGACCGCTCGGCCGCCGCGCCCAGCCGCGGGTGCGGAAGCGCGGCCTCCAGGGCGGGACGGGCCCGGGGATCCCCGAGCGCTCCGAGGGCCTCGACGCAGGCGAGGCCGACCCGCCAGTGGGGGTCGTCGGCGGGAAGGCGCCGTTCGAGGACGGTGATCAGGGCCGGGACGGACTCGGGGGCACGGAGCTCGGCGAGCAGCCGCACCGGCAGCAGGGCGTAGGCGACCCGGAGTTCGTTGGTGGCGAGGGCGGCGGCCGCGCGGGCGGTGCGCGGATCACCGAGCCGGGTCAGGGCGTGGGCGGCGGTGACGCAGCGCTCGGGGTCGCGGTGGTTGAGGAGGAGTACGAGCGCCTCGAAGGCGCGGGGGTCACCGGCGACGCCGAGGGTGTAGGCGGCGATCTCGCGGGCCCAGAGGGGCTGCGCGGGCGCGGTGAGGACGCCGAGCAGCTCTTCGGAATCGGCGGTTCGCGCGAGATGTTCGAATGCCGTGGGGATCTTTCCGGTGTCATTCCGGATCTCGTCCCGCAATCGATCGATCATCGAGCAGAATTCCGGATCCTCGGCGTATTCCATGAATCCGAGCCTATCCGCGATCCAGATCACACTTTCCCCAACTTCCCGGGACTGGCGCGCTCGTTACCCGCCGGTTAGTCTCAGGTGAGCGGGCACCACCCGCACTTCTCGCCACGGCCTGGTGACGCAGCCGCGGTGAGCGTTTCGTCGGTTCGGCAGTTTCGACGTGGCTCCGGGACAGAGTCCGTCGCCCCTTTCACCGGGCACGCCCTTTCTTCGGGCCTTTGCCCGCGTGACCCCCGCGACTTCTCCCGCTCGACTTCGCCCGCACGACTTCTCCTCGTGCGATTTCAGCGGCACTCCCCTCACGTACCGCCTGGCACGCACTGCCCTCAGTCGTCACTCTTCCTCTCAGGAGTCCCCTGATGGACACCCCTCTCTCCACCATCGCCGTCGTCGGTCTCGGCACCATGGGCACCGGTATCGCCGATGTCCTGGCCCGCGCCGGCCGCGAGGTCATCGGCATCGACATCAGCGACACCGCCGCCGCCCAGGCCGTCGCCGCCCTGGAGGCCTCCACCGCCCGTGCGGTGGCCCGCGAGCGGATCACCGAGGAGGAGCGGCAGGACGTCCTGGCCCGCTTCCGTACCTTCTCCGACCTCCAGGCGGCCGCCGGGGCCGACCTGGTGATCGAGGTCGTGCCCGAGTCGTACGAGGCGAAGCACGAGGTCTTCCGGGCCCTCGACGGCATCGTGCGGCCCGACGCCATCCTGGCCACCGGGACCAACGCGCTCTCCGTCACCCGGCTCGCGGCCGACTCGGCGCACCCCGAGCGGGTCATCGGGCTGCACTTCTTCACCCCGGTCCAGGCGATGAAGCTGGTCGAGGTGGTCTCCTCCGTCCTTACCGACCCGCGGGCCGTCGACGCCGTCACCCGACTGGCCCTCGACCTCGGCAAGGAACCGGTGGCGGTCGGCGACCGGGCCGGTTTCATCGCGGACGGGCTGCTCTTCGGCTACCTGAACCAGGCCGCCGCCATGTACGAGGCCAAGTACGCCTCCCGTGAGGACATCGACGCGGCGATGCGGCTCGGCTGCGGCCTTCCGATGGGCCCGCTCGCGCTGCTCGACCTGATCGGCGTCGACACCGCCCGTACGGTCCTGGAAGCCATGTACGCGGACTCGCACGACCGGCTGCACGCCCCGGCCCCGATCCTCAAGCAGCTCAGCGAGGCCGGTCTGACCGGCCGCAAGTCGGGCCGCGGCTTCTACACGTACGAGGCGCCGGGCTCCGGCGAGGTGGTGCGGGACGCGCTGACCCCGCTCGGCTCCGCGGAGGCCGCGGCGGGCCGCAAGGTCCGCTCCGTGGGTGTCGCGGGCTCGGGCACCATGGCCTCGGGCATCGCCGAGGTCTTCGCCAAGGCCGGTTACGAGGTCGTGCTCGCCGCCCGCTCCCAGGAGAAGGCGGACACGGCCAAGGCCCGGATCGCCAAGTCCCTGGCCCGCTCGGTCGAGAAGGGGCGGATGACGGGCGAGGCCCGTGACACGACGCTGGCCCTGATCACCGCGGCGGGCACGCTCGACGCCTTCGCCGAGGTCGACCTGGCCGTCGAGGCGGTCGCCGAGGACCTGGCGGTCAAGCAGGAGCTGTTCGCGCGGCTCGACAAGATCTGCAAGCCGGGCGCGGTGCTTGCCACCACGACCTCCTCGCTGCCTGTCGTGGCTTGCGCCCGCGCCACCTCGCGCCCGCAGGACGTCATCGGGATGCACTTCTTCAACCCGGCGCCCGCGATGAAGCTGGTCGAGATCGTCCGTACGGTCCTGACCGGCGACGACGTCCACGCGACCGTGCGCGAGGTCACCACGAAGATCCGCAAGCACCCGGTGGACTGCGGCGACCGGGCCGGCTTCATCGTGAACGCGCTGCTCTTCCCGTACCTGAACAACGCGATCAAGATGGTCCAGGAGCACTACGCGACCCTGGACGACATCGACGCGGCGATGAAGCTGGGCGGCGGCTACCCGATGGGCCCGTTCGAGCTCCTCGACGTGGTCGGCCTGGACGTCTCGCTCGCGATCGAGCAGGTGCTGCACCGCGAGTTCCGCGACCCGGGCCTGGCCCCGGCGCCGCTCCTGGAGCACCTGGTGGCGGCGGGCTGCCTGGGCCGCAAGACGGGGCGCGGCTTCCGCGAATATGCCCGACGCTGAGCCCGGAGCGGCCGGCTGGGGCGGTCTCCTGAGCCTCCCGGGCACCACCGGTGTCCCGGGGGGCTCCCCGCCCCCACCTGGGCACACTCTCCCACCGATGCAGTACGTTCGGACCATGCCCAAGGCCGCGAAGACACCCCGTGCCACCTCCTCGTCCGACGCTCCGGAGAGCGCGGCGGGTACCCGTGCCGCCGCGCAGCGGCTCAAGATGCGCCGGGAGCTCGCCGCCGCCGCGATGGAGCTCTTCGCGACCAAGGGGTACGAGGCCACGACGGTCGACGAGATCGCGGCCACGGCCGGGGTCGCGCGGCGGACCTTCTTCCGCCACTTCCGCTCCAAGGAAGAGGCGATCTTCCCCGACCACGACGACACGCTGGTGCGGGCCGAGGCCGTGCTGAACGCGGCCCCGCCGCACGAGCACCCGCTCGACACGGTGTGCCGGGGCATCAAGGAAGTCATGAAGATGTACGCGGGGTCCCCGGCGGTCTCCGTGGAGCGGTACCGGCTCACCCGCGAGGTGCCGACGCTGCGGGAGCGGGAGATCGCCTCGGTGGCCCGCTACGAGCGCCTGTTCACCCGCTATCTCCTCGGACACTTCGACGAGCGCGACCACCACGACGGCAACGACGACCCGCTGCTCGCGGAGGTGGCCGCGTCGGCGGTCGTCACGGCCCACAACCACGTCCTGCGCCGCTGGCTGCGGGCGGGCGGCCAGGGCGACGTGGAGGCCCAGCTGGACCACGCCTTCGCCATCGTCCGGGAGACCTTCGGCTCGGGCATAGGCGCGCGGCCCACCACCTCTCCGCAGCCGGCTTCCCCGGCCCCCGCCGCCATGGCGTCCACCGAGGGCGACGTCGTGGTCGCCGTGGCCCGTACGGACGCGCCCCTGGACGAGGTCATGCGCACGATCCAGCAGGCTCTCCGGAAGGCCTGACCGCTTCCCGTTCCACACGCCGTGAAAGCCGCCCCATCGGGGCGGCTTTCGTCCGTTTTGAGGAGCCCTTCGATCGATCATCGCTCAGATGTGACCGGCAGATTGCATATGAGTGAAATTGTTGGCACGCAGTGCCTTGTCAGGTGACACGGCGTGCCATACGTTGATGTTGTCCGGGCGGCCGGCGCGCAGAGGTCTCCTCGTGCGCCGGCTGTCCCCACAAGCGATCGTGATTGTGCGCCCGGACGCCTGCGTCACAGGCACCCCTCGCGCCCACCAGGCGCCGCCACCGCTCGACCCGCCGAACCGACGGCACACCTCCACAGCAGCTCCCAGACGTAACCCCCAGCGCGTCCCCCTCGGACGCCGCACCGCCGGAGGCATCCCCGTGAAGGACATCCTGGACGCGATCCAGTCCCAGACTGTGACATCGAGCGGCTCCGCCGCGGTCACGTCCGCCGACTTCGCGAACATCCCGCTCCCCGAGTCGTACCGAGGGGTCACCGTCCACAAGGACGAGGCCGAGATGTTCGCCGGGCTCGCCAGCCGCGACAAGGACCCGCGCAAGTCGCTGCACCTCGACGACGTGCCGCTGCCCGAGCTCGGCCCGGGCGAGGCCCTTGTCGCCGTCATGGCCAGCTCGGTCAACTACAACTCGGTCTGGACCTCGATCTTCGAGCCGGTGTCGACCTTCGGCTTCCTGGAGCGCTACGGCCGGCTCAGCGACCTCAGCAAGCGCCACGACCTGCCGTACCACGTCATCGGCTCCGACCTCGCGGGCGTCGTGCTGCGCACCGGCCCCGGCGTGAACTCGTGGAAGCCCGGCGACGAGGTCGTCGCCCACTGCCTCTCCGTCGAGCTGGAGTCCTCGGACGGCCACAACGACACGATGCTCGACCCCGAGCAGCGCATCTGGGGCTTCGAGACCAACTTCGGCGGCCTGGCGGAGATCGCCCTCGTCAAGTCGAACCAGCTGATGCCGAAGCCCGGCCACCTGAGCTGGGAGGAGGCCGCCTCCCCCGGCCTCGTCAACTCCACCGCGTACCGCCAGCTGGTCTCCCGCAACGGCGCCGGCATGAAGCAGGGCGACAACGTCCTGATCTGGGGCGCGAGCGGCGGGCTCGGTTCGTACGCCACCCAGTTCGCGCTGGCCGGCGGCGCCAACCCGATCTGTGTCGTCTCCTCCCCCGAGAAGGCCGACATCTGCCGGGCCATGGGCGCGGACGCGGTCATCGACCGCAACGCCGAGGGCTACAAGTTCTGGAAGGACGAGCACACCCAGGACCCGAAGGAGTGGAAGCGCTTCGGCAAGCGCATCCGCGAGCTCACCGGCGGCGAGGACATCGACATCGTCTTCGAGCACCCCGGCCGCGAGACCTTCGGCGCGAGCGTCTACGTCACCCGCAAGGGCGGCACCATCACCACGTGTGCCTCCACCTCGGGCTACATGCACGAGTACGACAACCGCTACCTGTGGATGTCGCTCAAGCGGATCATCGGCTCGCACTTCGCCAACTACCGCGAGGCGTGGGAGGCCAACCGCCTGATCGCCAAGGGCAAGATCCACCCGACCCTGTCGAAGGTCTACTCCCTGGAGGAGACCGGCCAGGCCGCCTACGACGTGCACCGCAACCTGCACCAGGGCAAGGTCGGCGTCCTCGCGCTCGCCCCCGAGGAGGGCCTCGGCGTGCGCGACCCGGAGATGCGCGAGAAGCACATCGACGCCATCAACCGCTTCCGCAACATCTGAGCCCGGGGCGACACATGACTGAGCGTCAGAAGGACCGGCCGTGGCTCATGCGGACGTACGCCGGTCACTCGACCGCCGAGGCGTCCAACGAGCTGTACCGGCGCAACCTCGCCAAGGGCCAGACCGGCCTCTCGGTCGCGTTCGACCTGCCGACGCAGACCGGGTACGACCCCGACCACATCCTCGCCCGCGGCGAGGTCGGCCGGGTCGGGGTCCCCGTCTCGCACCTCGGTGACATGCGGCGGCTGTTCCAGGACATCCCCCTGGACCAGATGAACACCTCGATGACCATCAACGCCACGGCGATGTGGCTCCTGGCGCTCTACCAGGTGGTCGCGGAGGAGCAGGGTGCGGACGTCACCCGGCTCCAGGGCACCACCCAGAACGACATCGTGAAGGAGTACCTGTCGCGCGGGACGCACGTCTTCCCGCCCGGCCCCTCGCTCCGCCTCACGACGGACATGATCACCTACACGGTGAACAACATCCCGAAGTGGAACCCGATCAACATCTGCAGCTACCACCTGCAGGAGGCGGGGGCCACTCCGGTCCAGGAGATCTCGTACGCGATGTCCACCGCGATCGCGGTGCTCGACGCGGTACGGGACTCCGGGCAGGTCCCGGCGGACCGCTTCGGCGAG
Source organism: Streptomyces sp. NPDC002773 (assembly GCF_040295605.1). NCBI lineage: Bacteria > Bacillati > Actinomycetota > Actinomycetes > Kitasatosporales > Streptomycetaceae > Streptomyces > Streptomyces sp. NPDC002773. The sequence goes on along the minus strand of NZ_JBEOVO010000003.1, from coordinate 148,841 downwards.
GTGGTCGCCCGTATCTCGTTCTTCGTGAACGCGGGCGTCCGCTTCATCGAGGAGATGTGCAAGATGCGCGCCTTCGGCCGCATCTGGGACCAGGTCACCCGCGAGCGGTACGGCATCGAGAACGAGAAGCAGCGCCGGTTCCGCTACGGCGTGCAGGTCAACTCGCTCGGTCTGACCGAGGCTCAGCCGGAGAACAACGTCCAGCGGATCGTCCTGGAGATGCTGGCCGTCACCCTCTCCAAGGACGCCCGCGCGCGGGCCGTGCAGCTGCCCGCCTGGAACGAGGCCCTCGGCCTGCCCCGGCCGTGGGACCAGCAGTGGTCGCTCCGCATCCAGCAGGTCCTCGCCCATGAGTCCGACCTCCTGGAGTACGAGGACATCTTCGCCGGCTCGCACGTGATCGAGGCCAAGGTCGAGTCGCTCGTCGAGGAGTGCCTGGCCGAGATCGGGCGGATCCAGGAGATGGGCGGCGCGATGGCCGCAGTCGAGTCCGGCTACCTCAAGTCGCAGCTCGTCTCCTCGCACGCCGAGCGGCGCGCCCGGATCGAGGCCGGCGACGAGAAGATCATCGGCGTCAACATCTTCCAGGCGACCGAGGAGAACCCCCTCACCGCCGACCTGGACACCGCGATCATGACGGTGGACCCGGCGAACGAGGCGCGGGTCGTCGCGGCCCTCCACGAGTGGCGCGACGACCGCGACGAGACCCGCGCCCAGGAATCCCTGGCGAAGCTGAAGGCGACGGCTGCCGGTGACGGCAACCTCTTCGCCGCCACCCTGGAGTGCGCGCGTGCGGGCGTCACGACCGGGGAGTGGTCCTGGGCGCTGCGGGACGTCTTCGGCGAGTTCCGCGCCCCGACGGGCGTGTCCTCGGCCCCGGTCGCGGTGACGGCCGAGGCGGGCACGCCGCTGGCTCTCGTACGGGAGAAGGTGGCGCGGACCGCCGAGGAGCTCGGCTGCGGGCGGCTGCGGCTGCTCGTCGGCAAGCCGGGCCTGGACGGGCACTCCAACGGGGCCGAGCAGATCGCCGTACGCGCGCGTGACGCCGGTTTCGAGGTGGTCTACCAGGGCATCCGGCTGACCCCCGAACAGATCGTGAACGCGGCCCTCGCCGAGGATGTGCACTGCGTCGGTCTGTCGATCCTCTCCGGTTCGCACGCCGAGCTGGTCCCCGACGTCCTGGACCGCCTGCGCGAGGCGGGCGCGACCGACGTGCCGGTCATCGTCGGGGGGATCATCCCGAACGCCGACGCCGCAGAACTGAAGCGCGCGGGTGTGGCCGCCGTCTTCACACCGAAGGACTTCGGTATCACGGAGATCATCGGCCGTATCGTCGACGAGATCCGGACAGCTAACAAGCTCAGCCCCCTTGAACGTACGGAGGTCCCCGCATGACCAGCCCCGTGAACCGGCTCCGCCCCCGCCGCTCCTGCCTGGCGGTCCCCGGCTCCAACCCGCGCTTCCTCGAGAAGGCCCAGGGCCTCGCCGCCGACCAGGTCTTCCTGGACCTGGAGGACGCGTGCGCCCCGCTGGCCAAGCCCGAGGCCCGGCACACCATCGTGAAGTTCCTGAACGAGGGCGACTGGACCGGCAAGACCCGCGTCGTCCGCGTCAACGACTGGACGACCCACTGGACGTACCGTGACGTCGTCACCGTCGTCGAGGGCGCCGGCCAGAACCTCGACTGCATCATGCTGCCGAAGGTCCAGGACGCCCAGCAGATCGTCGCGCTCGACCTGCTGCTCACGCAGATCGAGAAGACGATGGGCTTCGAGGTCGGCAAGATCGGCATCGAGGCGCAGATCGAGAACGCCCAGGGCCTGAACAACGTCAACGCGATCGCGCAGGCCTCCCAGCGCGTCGAGACGATCATCTTCGGCCCGGCCGACTTCATGGCCTCCATCAACATGAAGTCGCTGGTCGTCGGCGAGCAGCCGCCCGGCTACGGCGCCGACGCGTACCACTACATCCTGATGGCCATCCTGATGGCCGCCCGCGCCAACAACCTCCAGGCGATCGACGGCCCCTACCTGCAGATCCGCAACCAGGAGGGCTACAAGGCCGTCGCGCAGCGCGCCGCCGCCCTGGGCTTCGACGGCAAATGGGTGCTGCACCCGGACCAGGTCGCCGCCGCGAACGAGATCTTCTCGCCCTCGCAGGAGGACTTCGACCACGCCGAGCTGATCCTCGACGCGTACGACTACTACACGTCCGAGGCCGGCGGGAAGAAGGGCTCCGCGATGCTCGGCGACGAGATGATCGACGAGGCCTCCCGCAAGATGGCCCTGGTCATCTCCGGCAAGGGCCGTGCCGCCGGCATGCAGCGCACCAGCAAGTTCGAGATCCCGGAGGCGTAGGGCCATGCAGTTCGGACGCACCTATGAGGAGTTCGAAGTCGGCGCCGTGTACAAGCACTGGCCCGGGAAGACGGTCACCGAGTACGACGACCACCTCTTCTGCCTGCTGACGATGAACCACCATCCGCTGCACATGGATGTGAACTACGCCGAGAACACGACGGACTTCGGCAAGAACGTCGTCGTCGGCAACTACATCTACTCGCTGCTGCTCGGCATGTCCGTCCCCGACGTCTCCGGGAAGGCCATCGCCAACCTGGAGATCGAGTCGCTGCGGCACGTGGCGCCGACCTTCCACGGCGACACCCTCTACGGCGAGACCACGGTCCTCGACAAGACCCCGTCGAAGTCGAAGAACGACCGCGGCATCGTCTACGTCGAGACCAAGGGCTACAAGCAGGACGGCACCCTCGTCTGCGTCTTCCGGCGCAAGGTGATGGTCCCGACCGAGACGTACATCAAGGAGCGCGGCGGCGAGCAGCCCGGCCGCCCCCAGCTCAAGGAACAGGGGAAGTAGCCATGGCCCGACTCGCCCAGACCGCCGGGCTCACCGACGTCCAGCAGGAGATCCTCAAGACCGTCCGGGACTTCGTCGACAAGGAGATCATCCCGGTCGCGACGGAGCTGGAGCACCGCGACGAGTACCCGCAGCAGATCGTCGACGGGCTCAAGGAGCTCGGTGTCTTCGGTCTGATGATCCCCGAGGAGTACGGGGGCCTGGGTGAGTCGCTGCTCACCTACGCGCTGTGCGTGGAGGAGATCGCCCGCGGCTGGATGTCGGTCTCCGGCATCATCAACACGCACTTCATCGTGGCGTACATGCTGAAGCAGCACGGCACGCAGGAGCAGAAGGACTACTTCCTGCCGCGGATGGCGGCCGGCGAGACGCGTGGCGCGTTCTCGATGTCGGAGCCCGCCCTCGGCTCGGACGTGTCGGCCATCACGTCCAAGGCGGTCAAGGACGGTGACGAGTACGTCCTGAACGGCCAGAAGATGTGGCTGACGAACGGCGGAACGTCCACGTTGGTCGCCGTTCTCGTCCGAAGTGACGAAGGACACCCGGAGGGCACCGCCCCCCACAAGTCGATGACGACCTTCCTCGTCGAGAAGGAGGCCGGCTTCGGAGAGGTCCGCCCTGGCCTCACCATCCCCGGGAAGATCGACAAGATGGGTTACAAGGGCGTCGACACCACCGAACTCATCATGGACGGACTGCGCATTCCGGCCAATCGGGTGCTCGGCGGGGCCACCGGCCGAGGGTTTTACCAAATGATGGACGGCGTGGAGGTCGGCCGGGTGAACGTGGCCGCGCGTGGCTGCGGCGTCGCTCAGCGTGCCTTCGAGCTGGGCGTCTCGTATGCCCAGCAGCGTCACACTTTCGGCAAGCCGATCGCCCAGCACCAGGCGATTCAGTTCAAGCTCGCCGAGATGGCTACCAAGGTCGAGGCCGCGCATGCCATGATGGTGAACGCAGCACGCAAAAAGGACTCCGGGGAACGAAACGACCTTGAAGCAGGGATGGCGAAGTACCTCGCCTCCGAATACTGCAAGGAGGTCGTGGAGGACGCCTTCCGCATCCACGGCGGGTACGGGTTCTCGAAGGAGTACGAGATCGAGCGCCTCTACCGCGAGGCGCCGATGCTGCTCATCGGTGAAGGTACCGCCGAGATCCAGAAAATGATCATTGGTCGCCGGCTCCTCGAGGAGTACCGATTCCAGGGGTGATTGTCGGCTTTGAGTCGATTCGGCCGCGAAGAAGATCACACCCTGTGTTCGTCTTCCGGCCGTCGACTCGGTTCCTGGCTTACCCAGTTGCGCCCCGCAACCGATAGCATCGCGGGAAAGCCGCCGTCCCCCTTGCCAGTGCGGCATCATCCGCTACGAAGGTCATCCATGCCCCACAGCCAAACCTCTGCACACCGCGACAGCCTCCCGGGCGTACGCCTCGCGCGCGGAGCATCGCCGTGGCTTCTGCCGACCGTCGCCACCGCGGCGCTCAGCCTCGTGCGCGCGCGCAAGTCGAGGCGGGCCGCGGCCATCGCCGTGCCGACCACCGCTCTCGCGGCCGGCATGCTGTGGTTCTTCCGCGACCCCGAGCGTGAGATCGCTCAGGGCCGGGTCATCTCCCCCGCCGACGGTGTGGTGCAGAGCATCATGCCGTGGAAGGACGGACGCACCCGGGTCGCCATCTTCATGAGCCCGCTGAACGTCCACGTCAACCGGGCGCCGCTGGCCGGCACCGTGACGTCCGTGGAGCACGTTCCCGGTGGGTTCGTCCCGGCGTTCAACAAGGAGAGCGAGAACAACGAGCGCGTTGTCTGGCACTTCGACACCGAGCTCGGCGACATCGAGATGGTGCAGATCGCGGGCGCCGTCGCCCGGCGCATCGTGCCGTACATCCCGCAGGGGACGAAGGTCGAGCAGGGTGACCGCATCGGTCTGATCCGCTTCGGCTCGCGCGTCGACATCTACCTCCCCGAGGGTGTCGAGGTCGCCGTCGAGGTCGGCCAGGCCACCACGGCGGGGGTGACTCGCATTGACCGTGATTGATCCCGACACACGGGCCGCCGACTGGGCCTCCGGCACCGATGACGAGGCGGCCGAAGAGGCCGAGGAGATGCCGCTGTCGCTGAGGCTGTCCATAGCGGACGCCCTCACGCTCGGTAACGCCACCTGTGGATTCATGGCGGTGTACTTCACCACCACCGGCATCCTCATCCCGCACCTCACGGGCAGCACCGAGTCCGGCATGGCGCGCAACAGCGCCGCCACCGCCGTGATCCTGATGCTGTGCGCGGCGATCTTCGACCTCTTCGACGGCATCGTGGCCCGCAAGCTGCGTTCGTCGCCGATGGGTGCCGAGCTCGACAACCTGTCGGACCTGATCAGCTTCGGTCTCGCCCCGGCCTACTTCGTACTCGTGTACGGGATGGTCGCGGACGACGCGCAGCAGAAGGTCTCGGCGGTGGCCGCGATCGTGGTGCTGCTCGCGGTGGTGCTGCGGCTGGCGAGATTCTCCTGCGTGACCATGAAGGACGGCATGTTCCAGGGCATGCCGAGCCCCTTCGGCGCGCTGACGGTGGTCTCGATCGTGCTCCTGGAGCTGCCGTTCATCCCGACGCTGCTCGCGATCATCGGTGTGGCCTGGCTGATGGTGAGCCGGGTCGAGTACCCCAAGCCGCGGGGTGTCCTCGCGGTGGCGATGCTCAGCTGGATCGTCGGCGCGATGGGCATGCTGGCGGCCTGGGCGTTCGACGCCCCGGGCGGGCAGTTCCTGCTCCAGACCGGCTGCGCGCTCCAGGTCGTGATGGGCGCCGTGATCCCCCTCTTCGCGACGGCCCGTCGGGTGAACACCTTCCGCGGCAACCGGCGTGAGAGCCGTGAGGCGCGGGCGGCACAGCTGCCGTAGGCGGACGATGTGTGGGAAGGGCCCCGGAGGCGATGCCGCCTCCGGGGCCCTTCCGCGTGCCCTGGGCCTATCCGAGACGCTTGTAGTACAGCGTGGTGGAGCGGAGGGTGCCTGCCGGGTCGGCGGCGAAGTCGGGGATCGTCCCGGCGGCCGTCCAGCCCGCTCCCCGGTAGAGGCGCTCGGCCGGGCTGCCGGTCCGGGTGTCGAGCACGAGCAGGCTGAGGCCGGTGGCGGTGGCGTGTGCCTCCGCGGTGGCGAGCAGCCGGTGGCCGAGGCCCCTGCCCCGGGCGGAGGAGTGCACCAGGAGCCGGGCGATCTCGCCGCGGTGCCGGCCGTTGGCGGCGCCGGAGCGGACGAGGGTGACGACACCGGTCAGGCCGCCGTCGGGCCCGTGGGCCGCCCAGACGTCCCGTACGCCCTCCCCGGCCTCCTCCGCGACCCCGGTCCACCAGGCAGCCGCCTCCGCGGCCTCCAGGGGCGCCAGGAAGCCGACGGAGGCCCCGCCGTCCACGGCGTCGACGAGGAGCGCGGCGAGGCCGGTGGGGGCGTGGGTGCGTACGGCGTCGGGGGTGAGGCGCTCGATGCGGTCGGGGACCGGCAGGTCGGGGAGGCGCGGCTGGGGGTGGTTCTCCTCGGTCGTCACGTTCATGGGCCGAGCTTCACATCGCGCTGTTTCACGCGTGTGAAGCCCGGCCCATGGGGTCGAGCGTGTCGGGAGTGTCGAGCGGGTCGGATCAGGGGGTGTAGGCCTTCGCCGCGTCCGCGACGAAGGGCTGACGGACCGTGCGCATGCCGCCGGGGACCGTCTTGTCCGGCTGGATGATGACGGACTCGCGGGACGACGGGGCCTTGGGGTCGCCGAGGTTGTGGCTCATGCCGAAGCCGGCGTCGTGGGCCGTCATCGTGAGGAGTGCCTTGCCGACGCCGTCGCGGGTGAGGTCCTTGTCGGCGCAGGCCTTCTTCAGGGCCTCGCCGAAGACGCTCGCCGCCGTCCAGCCGGCCACGATGCCGTTGTCGAGGGCGTCACCCGGGTAGGCGGCCTTGTAGTCGGCGACCAGCTTCTTCGCGGTCGGGGTGTCCGCGCCGATGGGGAGGCTCGGGGAGGCGAACCAGTACATCTTCTCCAGGGCGGGTCCCGCCTGGGTGCCGAGGAGCTGGGGGGCGAAGGCCGAGTTGTTGCCGACGACCGGCACCCGCAGGCCGGTGGCGGCGGCGACGCCGACGAGGGAGGCGGCCTGGCGCGGGCCCGCGCTGATCACGATGGCCTTGACGCCGGCCTGCTTGAGCGCGGCGACCTGCGCCGACATGTCGTTGTCGGTGGGCTTGATCTTCTGCTCGACGACGGTGAGGCCCGCCTTCTCCGCCGCGTACTTCGAGCCCTTGAGCGCGTTCTCGCCGTAGTCGCCCTCGAAGTAGACGTGCCCGAGCTTGTCGCCCGACTTCAGCCCCTTCTCCTTCGTCAGGAAGTCGACGGCGTTGATCGTCTCGACGTCGTACGTGGCACCCAGGACGCGGATGTACGGGGAGCCGAGCAGCGAGGCCGACCAGGCCTGCGGGAGGACGAGGCCCTTGTCCTGGCCGTCGACCCTGGGCTTGACGGCGGCGACGAACGGCGAGCCGATGAACTGGGCGTAGCCGACGACCTTGGGCTCCAGTTCGGTGTAGGCGGCGAGCGCCTTCTGCGGGTCGTAGCCGTGGTCGCGGACCGTGAGCTCCAGCTGCCGGCCGCAGATGCCGCCGGCGGCGTTGGCCTGCTTCACGTACAGCTGCTGGGCCTGGGTGACGCTCTTGCCGAGGGTGGCGTACACGCCGGTCATGTCGGTGAGCGCGCCGAGCGCGATCGTCTTGTCGGTGACGCCCTCGCCGGTCTTCACCCCGCCCGCGTCGGTCTGCTTGCCGTCGCCGGTCTTGGCCTTGGAGCTGCATCCGGCGGCGGTGAGGGCGACCAGTGCGGCGAGGGCGGCGGCCAGGCCCCGCACGGCCTGTCTGCTGTGGTTCATCGTGTCTCCCCAGAGGGTTCGGTGGTGGGCGTGGGGCTCTTGGATGTGGGGTGCTCGGATTTGCCCGGTTTGCCGGGCCTGCGGGCCGCGAGCCGGGCCAGGCCTCCGGGCAGGAACAGCACCACCGCGACGACGGCGGCGCCGTACAGGTAGCGGGAGGCCTCCCCCGGTGCGATCCCGCCCGTCCCGGGGGCGGAGACCAGCGGGAGCGCCTCGCTGTACCGGTTGAGGAACTGCGGCAGGAGGGAGACGAAGACGCCTCCGGCGACCGCGCCGGCGACCGAGCCGAGGCCGCCGATGACGATCATGGCCAGGTACTCGAGGGAGAGCGCCATGCCGAAGTACTCCGGCACCGTGCGCTGGAAGACCAGGGCGAGCAGGACGCCCGCCAGGCCCGCGTACATGGAGGAGAGGACGAACACGGCGGCGCGGTAGCGGGCCACCGGGATGCCCATCACGCCGGCGGCGATCCGGTGGTCCCGGATGGCGTTCATCGCGCGGCCGGGGCGGCCCCGCAGCACTCCGCGGGCGAAGAGCACCCCGGCGACGAGCAGGACGAGCCCGAGGTACCAGAGCTTCTCGACCGCGCCGAACGGCACCTGGGCGACGATGAGTTCGCTGTCGTCGAAGGTGAGGCCGAAGAGGGAGAGCGGCGGGACCGCGCGGCCGTTGTAACCCCCGGTGAGGTCATGGGCGTTGAAGAGCACGTGCTGGCCGATGAAGATCAGCGCGAGGGTGGCGATGCCGAGGTACGCGCCCCGCAGCCGGCCCGCGATGGGGCTGAACACCCCGCCCGCCAGGCCCGACAGGGCGACCGCGAGGACGGCGGCGAGCCAGCCGGGCAGGCCGAGCCCGGCGAGTCCGTCGGCACCGTCGCCGGCGAAGGCGCAGTAGCCGTAGGCGCCGACGGCGAGGAAGAAGGCGTGCCCCATGGAGAGCTGTCCGGTGGCGCCGGTCAGCAGGTTGATGCCGATCGCGCCGATGGCCGCGGCGATCGCGAACAGGCCGGCCTGGAGCCAGAAGCGGTCCAGGTAGAAGGGGAGGGCGACGAGCACGAGGCCGGCCGCGGCCCACCCGTACACCGCGGGGGTACGGACCCGGAGGCCGCTCCGGGCGAGGGTCTCAGACACGGGCCAGCTCCTTCGTACCGAAGAGTCCGGCCGGGCGGATCAGGAGCACCGCGACCATGACGAGATAGGGGGCCAGATCGCCGATCCCCCGGCCGAGGAAGGCCAGGTCGCTCTGGTAGCCGGTGGCGAGGGACTCGGTGACGCCGACGAGGAGACCGCCGACGAGGGCGCCCGTGGTGGAGTCGAGGCCGCCGAGGATGGCGGCGGGGAAGGCCTTGAGCGCGGCGAGCGACGTGGCCCGCTCGAGGCCCGGCGTCGGGAAGACGGTGAGGAACAGCGCGGCGACGGCGGCGAGAGCGCCTGCGACCGCCCAGGCGCCGAGCGAGACCCGGCCGAGCCGGATGCCCATGAGGGCGGCGGTCTCCTGGTTCTCGGCCGCGGCCCGCATGGCGACGCCCCAGGAGGTGTACCGGAACGCGAGCAGGAAGGCGGTGATGAGGAGGGCCGCGGCGAGCAGGGCGGCGATCCGGGTCTCCGCGATCGTGACCGGGCCGACGGTGACGACGGCGTCGCCCCAGGGGTCGCCCAGGGCGAGGATGTCGGTGCCGATCCTGCGGGTCAGCTCGGTGGCGAGCAGGATGTCGACGCCGATGGTGACGATGGCGAGGACGCTGTGGTCGGCGCCCCGGTGCCGGCGCATCACGAAGAACTCGACGGCCGCTCCGACCACCGCCGCGCCCGCGATGCCCGCGAGCAGGGCGGGCCAGAAGCCGATCTCCTCGTGGAGCACGGCGGTGACGTAGCCGCCGGCCAGGAGGAGGGAGGCGTGGGCGAAGTTGACGACCTCGGTGGCGCGGAAGATGACGACGAAACCGAGGGCGATGAGGGCGTAGATCGAGCCCAGTGAGATGCCGTTGATCAGGAACTCGGCGAAGGTGCTCACGCGGCGGACTCCTCTCCGAGGTAGGCGCGGACGACCGCCGGGTCGTTCTGTACGTCGGCGGGTGCCCCGTCGGCGATGCGGCGGCCGAAGTCGAGGACGGTGACGGAGTCGGCGAGCCGCATCACCAGGCCCATGTCGTGCTCGACGAGGAGGACCGAGATGCCGAGGCTGTCGCGGACGCCCGCGATGACCGAGGCGGTACGGACCCGCTCGTCGGCGGTCATGCCGGCGACGGGCTCGTCGAGCAGCAGGAGCTTCGGCTCCATGCAGAGGGCGCGGGCGAGTTCGGCGAGCTTCTGCTGCCCGTACGGGAGGGAGCCCGCGGGCTGGGCGAGCTGCTTCTCCAGACCGACGAAGGCGGCTATCTCCCGGACCCTCGCGCGGTGGCGTGCGTCCTCGCGGGCGGCGGAGGGCAGCCGGAGCCCGGCGGCCAGGAAGCCGGTGCGGGTCAGCCGGTGGCGGCCGAGCATCAGGCTGTCCTCGACGGTGGCGCGGGGCGGCAGGGCCAGGTTCTGGAAGATCCGGCCGACGCCGAGGTCCGCGATCCGGTGCGGCGGCAGCTCGGTCAGCTCGTGCGCGCCGAGGCGTACGGAGCCCTCGGTGGCCCGGTAGACGCCGGAGAGCACGTTGAAGCAGGTGGACTTGCCGGCGCCGTTGGGCCCGATGAGGGCGTGCACGGTGCCGGGCCGGACGGTGAACCCGACGGCGTCGAGGGCGGTGAGGCCGGCGAAGCGGACGGTGAGCCCCTCGACGACGAGGGCGGGGACGCCCGGGGCGGCCGCGGGGGACGCTGGTGCGTCGGTCATCGGGACTCCTCCCAGCGGGACAGGACCGGGTGCGTGGCGCGGGCGCGGGCCGCGTCGGCGGCGGCGTCCTCGTCGACCACGCCCAGGTAGCGGCGGCGTACCTCGTCGGACGCGGCGAGTTCGGCCGCCGGACCGGAGAGGGTGACCTCGCCGACCTCCAGGACGTACGCGCGGGAGGCGAGCCGGAGCGCGAGCGCCGCGTTCTGCTCGACCAGGAGCACCGCCGTGCCCTGGGCGTTGATCTCCCGGATCGCGTCCGCGATCCGGGCGGCCATCAGCGGGGCAAGACCGAGGGAGGGCTCGTCCAGGAGGAGCAGGCCGGGCGCGGCCATCAGCGCGCGGCCGACGGCCAGCATCTGCTGCTCACCGCCGGAGAGCAGCCCGGCCTGCTGACGGGAGCGCTCGGCGAGGACCGGGAACAGCTCGTGGACCCGCCGGAGGGCGTCGGCCTTCGCCGCCCGGCCGCCACGCCTGCCGAGTGCGCCGGCGCGCAGGTTGTCCTCGACGGTCATCCGGGCGAAGACCTGGCGGCCCTCGGGCACCTGGGAGACGCCGGCCGCGACGACCCGGTCGGGCGGCAGTCCGTCGAGCGGCCGGCCGTCGCGGCTCACCGTGCCGGAGACCACGGCGCCGCCGTGGAACCGCAGGGTGCGCGAGACCGCCCGCAGCAGCGTGGACTTGCCGGCTCCGTTGCCCCCGAGCACGGTGACGACCTCGCCCGCCGGCACGGTCAGCGACACCTGCCGCAACGCGCGCACCGGTCCGTATCCCGCCGTCAGGTCCGTCACCTGGAGAGCGGGTGCGGTACCTCCCATGGTTCCCCTTTCCCCGGCCGCTTTGTTACTCGGCCGTTCAGTGGCGCTCACCCCAACACCGCGCCCGACCGCGCGTCCACGTTCCGCGGCCGAATCGCTGCCGGTGACCAGCGCGGACGGGGGGCGGCTGTGCATGCGCACAACAGTGCGCGTGAGGGGTGTGCGGCGGGGCCGCGGCGGTGGATCCTCCCGGCATGGGACGGCGCAGACGGCGGACCGGTGACGACTGGAAGGTGCTCGCTCAGGCGTGCACGGCGCTTCTGGAGCGGGTGCCGGAGCTGGTGGACGAGCATCTGAGGGAACTCCACGCCTACGAGCCCGCCTACGGGCGGATCCTTCCGTACGACCAGCACTGGCAGGAGGCGCAGGAGGCGATGCGGATCGGGATCGAGATGATCTCGGCGCCGCGGAACTCGCCCCGGCGGGACCTGGAGCACGCGGAGATGATGGGCCGGCGGCGGGCCGCGCAGGGCATGCCGCTGGAGCTGGTCGTCCACGCGTACCGGCACGCCGGGCATCTGGTCTGGGACGCGCTGATCGAGGGCGCGGGGGCGGACGCGGCGCACCTGGCGGCGCTGATGCAGTCGGCGACGACGGTGTGGTCGGCGGTGGACGCGCAGGCGGACACGGCGTCGGAGGCGTACCGGTCGACCGAGCTGGAGCTGCGGCGGCGGACCGACGAGCAGCTCCAGGCGCTCCTGGACGCGCTGCTCCAGGGCCAGCGGTCGCCGGAGCTGGTGTCGCGGGCGGCGGCGGGGCTCGACCTGCCGGAGCAGGGACGGTACGCGGTGGTGGTGCTGCGCTACGACCGGCGGGAGGAGCGGGAGCCGTTCCACCGGCAGGTGCAGGGCGAGGGGGTGCGGTTCCTGTGGCGGATGGGCGCGGACTGCGAGCTGGGGGTGGTGGCGCTCGCCGGGGACACCGGGCTGGACGCGCTGTCGGAGCTCCTCGACGGGCGGTGCCCGGGGCCCGGCGGGATCAGTCCGGTGGTGGTGGGTCTGACCGAGTTGGGCCGGGCGCGGCGGCTCGCGGAGCTGGCGCTGCGGACCTGCCCGCCGGGGAGCCGGCAGATCGTGCGGCTCGACCGGCGGATGGCGGGCGCGCTGGTGGTGGGCCAGCCGGAGATGGCGAGCCTGCTGGTCTCGGACGTCCTGGGCGGGCTGCTCGAACTGGACCCGGCGGACCGGGCGGTGCTCCTTGAGACGCTGGACGCGTGGCTGGACTGCGAGGGGTCGGCGGGGAGGGCGGCGGGGCGCCTCTACTGCCACCGGAACACGGTCTTCAACCGCCTGCGCCGCCTCGAACAACTGACGTCCCGCTCACTGTCCCGCCCCCGGGACCTGACGGAAATGACCCTGGCCCTGGACGCGTTCCGCCTGACGGCCCCGGGCTAGGGGGGCCTGGCCCTCGCCCGGTGGCTGCGCCGCCCGCGCCCTGCCTGCGGCAGCCTCGCGCCGCCGGGACCGTCGCCCCCCGTTGTGGGCAATCGTCCCGCTGGGGCGGGACGGGTGGGCACAACGGGACGGCGCCCTTGGCGGCGCCTCCGCCCCCTGCGCCCCGGTGCCCACCAGGACCGTACCCGTGTGCGGGCCGGTGGTCGGTTTGTGCCCACCCGTCCCGCCCCGGCGGAACGCATGCCCACAAACCGTGGGGCTACGACAGGAAGTCGTGGGCGATTGCGGACGCCACGTCTTCCAGGAGCGGGCCCGCGTTAGCCATCGACTTGGCCGGGTCCGGTTCCAGCGCCGTGAGCGGATACGCGCGCCGGATCCCCGCCTTGCCCAGCGCCTCGGGCGGCAGGGCCAGGCGGCCGCAGACCGCGACGACCTCCTTGCCCGCGGCACGCGCCGCCGCGGCGACGCCCGCCGGGGCCTTGCCGTGGAGGGTCTGCTCGTCGAGGGACCCCTCGCCGGTGATGACGAGGGTGGCGCGCTCCAGGGCGGGCGCGAAGCCGAGGACCTCGAGCATCAACTCGATGCCGGGTCGGAAGCTGGCGCCGAGGATGAGCGCGCCGTACCCGATGCCACCCGCACCCCCCGCGCCGGGCGCGACAGCCGCCTCGGCGGCCTTGGGCCCGATGGCCTTCTCCAGGACGGTGGCGAAGTGGGCGAGGGCCGCGTCCAGGGTGCGTACGTCGTCCGGCGTGGCGCCCTTCTGCGGCCCGTAGACGGCGGGGGCGCCCTTGGGCCCGGTGAGCGGGTTGTCGACGTCGCTCGCGAGGATCAGGTCGACGGAGGCGAAGCGGGGGTCGAGTCCGGTGAGGTCGGCCGTGGCCAGGTCGGCGAGGGCCGCGCCGCCGGGGCCCACGGGCGCGCCGGACGCGTCGAGGAAACGGGCGCCGAGCGCCGCGAGCATGCCCGCGCCGCCATCCGTGGTGGCGCTGCCGCCGACGCCGAAGACGACGGTGGTCGCACCGGCGTCGAGGGCCGCGCGGAGCAGCTCACCGGAGCCGTACGTCGTGGCGGTCAGCGGGGCGAACACGCCGGACGGGAGGAGCTGGAGGCCGGAGGCCTCGGCCATCTCGACGACCGCGGTGGTGTCACGCAGCGCGAAGGCCGCGGTGACCGGCTCGCCGAGCGGCCCCGTCACCCGCACCTCGCGGCGCTCGAATCCGGCCGCGACGGCTGCCGCGACGGTGCCGTCGCCGCCGTCCGCGACGGGCAGCGTCTCCACCGTGAGCTCCGGGATGACCCGTCGCAGTCCTGCCGTGACCCGCTCCGCGACCTGTACGGCCGTGAGCGAACCCTTGAACTTGTCGGCCGCCACGAGTACGCGAGCGACCTGAGTTGCTGCCCCGTCCGTCACCTTGCATCCCTTGCTTTCGAACGTGCAGTCGCGCCGAGGCCGACCCTATCCGTACCGCCGGACGGCGTGCCACCCCCGGATAAGACGATATTCCGCACCATAGTGGGCTCGTGAGTACGGAACCGATCGATCAAACGCAGCCGGACCGGTACGCGCCCGATGGCAAGGTCATCGGGATCGGGGTCACGGCCGTCGTCGCGGCGGTCGCCTGGGCCGCGCTCGGCGAGGACTCGTTCGACAGCGCCTCGTCCGCCGCCCTGGAGTGGGTGCTGTCCAACTTCGCCTGGCTCTTCGTGGTCGCCGCGGACACCTTCCTCGTCCTGTGCGTGGTGATCGCCCTGAGCCGGTTCGGCCGGATCAGGCTGGGCGCGGACGACTCGGAGCCCGAGTTCACGAACCTCGCGTGGATCGCGATGATGTTCAGCGCGGGCATGGGCATCGGACTGATGTTCTACGGGGTAGGGGAGCCGCTGACGCACTTCCTGAGCCCTCCCCCGGCGAGCGGGGCCCCGGCCGGGACGGGCGCGGCGGCCCGTACCGCCATGGAGTACTCGTTCTTCCACTGGACGCTGACCCCGTGGGCGATCTACGGCATCGCGGGGCTCGCCCTGGCGTACGCGGGCTTCCGCAAGGGCCGCGGGAACCGGTTGAGCTCCGCGTTCGTGCCGCTGATGGGGGCACGCCGGGCGGCTTCCTGGCCCGGGAAGGCGATCGACCTGCTCGCGGTGTTCGCGACCGTGTTCGGCACGGCGACGAGTCTGGGGCTCGGGGCGCTCCAGGTCGCCGAGGGCCTGAACCTGACGATGGGCGTGGAGAACTCCACGGCCACCCAGCTCATCGTCATCGCGTCGCTGTCCGCGGCCTTCGTCCTGTCGGCCTTCTCGGGGCTGCACAAGGGCGTGAAGTGGCTGTCGACCCTGAACATCGTCCTCGCGGCCTGTCTGATGCTGTTCGTGTTCCTGCTCGGCCCGACGGTCTACATCCTGGACACCATCCCGGCCTCGGTCGGCGGCTATCTGCACCAGCTGCTGCCGATGGCGAGCCGTACGGGCGCGTTCACCGACGCCGACTGGCTGGGGACGTGGACGATCTTCTACTGGGCGTGGTGGCTGTCCTGGGCGCCGTTCGTCGGCACCTTCATCGCCCGGATCTCACGCGGCCGGACGATCCGGGAGTTCCTGATGGGCGTGCTGCTCGTGCCGTCCGGCGCGACGGTGCTGTGGTTCTGCGTGATGGGCGGTACGGCGATCCGGCTGGAGTCCACCGGTGCGGCGGACCTGGCGGCGGCCGTGGAGGACGGGGCTGAGGCCTCGCTGTTCGCGATGCTGGAGGCGCTGCCCATCGGCGCGGTCACCTCGGTCCTGGCGATGCTCCTGGTGATGACGTACTTCATCACGAGCGCGGACTCGGCCTCGCTCGTGATGGGTTCGCTGACGAGCCGCGGCTCGCTCCACCCGCCGACCTGGCTCGTGGTCACCTGGGGCGTCCTGATGGCCGCCGTGGCGGCGGTGCTCCTCGTGGTGGGCGGCCTGAACTCGCTCCAGACGGCGACGATCCTGGTGGCGCTGCCGTTCGTGGTGGTGATGCTGGCGCTGTGCTGGGCGCTTCTGAAGGAACTGCGGGAGGACCCCGGGGCGGGCCCGGTCCGGCACCACGCGCTGCACGGCCTCGGGGACGCGGTACGGGCCCTGGTCGGCGAGGCGATCACCGAGCAGGGCGGTTCCCGCCACCACAGGCTGCGCAGGCTGGCGAAGGGGCGCGGCGACGCGGAGCCGCCGGGGGACGGCGGCTGACGGGCCCGGGCCGGTGGTCGTGTTCCACGCGGCCCGGGAGCCCGGCCGGTCAGCCCTGCGGAGGCTCCGGTGGGACCAGCTCGCCGGTGCGCCCTGCCTCGTCCCTACTGACGGCTCGCGCCTCGGTGCGGTGGCCGCGGGCGATGTAGTCCCGTACCACCGCCTCGACGGCGTCCTGGGGGTTGCCGACACCGGCCAGGACCATGACTTCCACGACGAGTTCGGCGTCGAGCGCGATATTCACCTTGGCCATGGCGGGAACCTAACACCTCCCTCAGAAGAGGCCCACCGGTTCCGCCGCACCCGACTCGAAGGCGAGCAGCCGCTGCTTGCGATCGAGCCCGCCGCCGTATCCGGTGAGGCTGCCGCCGGCGCCGATCACCCGGTGGCAGGGGACGATGATGCTGACGGGGTTCTTGCCGTTGGCGAGGCCCACGGCACGGGAGGCGCCGGCGTTGCCCAGCTCCTCGGCGAGTTCGCCGTACGTCCGGGTCTCCCCGTACGGGATGCGGAGCAGCTGCTCCCATACCCGCATCTGGAACGGGGTGCCGGTCATGCTCAACGGCAGGTCGAACTCGGTGAGTTCGTTGGCGAAGTAGGCGTCGAGCTGGCGGATCGCCTCGCCGAACGGGCGCGGGTCGGGCTCGCCGAACGTCTCCTCGGGCGGGCGGTGGCGCTGTCCCGTCATGTAGAGGCGGCTGAGGACGCCGTCGACGGCGACGAGGGTCAGCGGCTCGTACGGGCTGTCCACGACGGTGTGCCGGACGGTGGGGGCCATGGCGGTTCAGTTTCCTTCGCTGGGCAGGGAGTTGATCGGGTGGTCGTCGGTCGCCCAAAGGTACTGGACGGCGTAGGCGCGCCAGGGGCGCCAGTGGGCCGCGCGGACGGTCAACGCGGCCGGGGTGCCCGGCAGTCCGAGTCCGACGGCGGCGCGGCGGACGCCGAGGTCTCCGGGGAGGAAGGCGTCGGGATCGCCGAGCGCCCGCATGGCGATGATCTCGGTGGTCCAGGGGCCGAATCCGGGCAGGGCGAGCAGCCGGGCGCGGGCCTCCTCGCGGTCGTCGGCGGGGCCGAGGGTGAGCGAGCCATCGGCGAGGGCCCCGGCCAGGGTGAGGAGGGTGGTGCGGCGGCTGCGGGGCAGGGCGAGGGCTTCGGGGTCGAGGGCGGCGAGCGCCTCGGGGCCCGGGAAGAGGTGGGTGAGGCCGCCCTCGGGGTCGTCGACGGGGGTGCCGTACGCGGTGACGAGCCGGGCCGCGTGCGTGCGGGCGGCGGCGGTGGACACCTGCTGGCCGAGGACGGCCCGTACGGCGAACTCGGCGGGGTCGACGGTCCCCGGCACCCGGCGGCCGGGCGCCTTGTCGACGATCGGCGCGAGCAGCGGGTCGGCGCGCAGCCGTTCGTCGACGGCGACGGGGTCGGCGTCGAGGTCGAGGAGGCGGCGGCAGCGGCTGATGGCGTGGGTGAGGTCGCGGGGGTCGGTCAGGGAGAGGCGGCAGGCGATGTGGTCGGCGCGCGGGGCGAGGGCGACGATGCCGTGTCCGTACGGGAGGGTCAGCGTCCGCCGGTAGGCGCCGTCGCGCCACTCCTCCACGCCGGGGACGGCGGTCGCGGCGAGGTGGCCGAAGAGGTTGGACGGCTCCAGAGGGGCGCGGAAGGGGAGCCGGAGGCTGATCACCCCGGGGGTGGGGGTCCGGTCGGGGGTCGGGCGGGCGGCGCGGGCGCGGAGCTCGCCGGGGGTGAGGGCGAAGACCTCGCGGACGGTGTCGTTGAAGGTGCGGATGGAGGAGAAACCGGCCGCGAAGGCGATCTCGCCCAGGGGCATCGGGGTCGTCTCGATGAGGACCCGGGCGGTCTGGGCGCGCTGGGCGCGGGCGAGGGCGAGGGGTCCGGCGCCCAGCTCGGCGAGGAGCTGGCGTTCGATCTGGCGGGTGGACCAGCCGAGGCGGCGGGCGAGCCCGGGAACACCCTCCCGGTCGACGATCCCGTCCTGGATGAGCCGCACGGCACGGGCGACGGCGTCGGCGCGGACGTTCCACTCGGGCGAGCCGGGGCTGGTGTCGGGCCGGCACCGCTTGCAGGCCCGGAAGCCGGCGCGCTGGCAAGAGGCGGCGCTGGCGTGGAACTCCATGTTCTCGGGCTTGGGCGGGACGACCGGGCAGCTGGGCCGGCAGTAGATCCGGGTGGTTCGGACGGCGGTGAAGAACACGCCGTCGAAGCGGGCGTCCTTCGACTGGACGGCCCGCACGCAGCTCTCGGTGTCGGTGTGCATGGTTCAAGGATCGGGGACGGACGGCGCTCGGGCTGGCGAGAAAACGACATGATCGTCCGCGGCCGGGTCCTCGTCCTCAGGCGGTGACCGTCCGGTAGTGGGTGGTCAGCCTGCCGTCCCCGCCGAGGACGTGGAAGGCGAGGGCGGGCGGCGGATCGAGGTGGACGTGCGGGCTGTCCGGGCCCGGGTTCTCCCAGGGCAGCCGGAGGGTGGAGACGACCCCGGGGGCGACCAGCAGCGGTCGTCCGGCGAAGGTCGTGGCGGCGGCCGTGTGCGCGTGGCCCGCGAGGAAGGCCGTGAGGTGGGGGTGGCGGTCGGCGAGCGCGGCGAGCCGCTCCTCGCCGAACTGCCGGATCTCGTCCACGTACGGGGTGTGCAGCGGTACGGGCGGGTGGTGGAAGGCGACCAGGACGGGCACTCCGTGCGGGGTGCCGGCGAGGACGCCGTCGAGCCAGTCCAGGGTCTCGTCCTCCAGGAGGCCCCGGTGCTCGCCGGGGACGGACGAGTCGCAGAGGGCGATGACGAAGCCCTCGCCCCGGAGCACCTGGTTGACGGGGGCGTACGGGCGCGCCCCGGCCCCCTCGGCACCCCCGGCCCCCTCGGTCTCCTCCTGGAGCAGGCCCTTGCGGAAGGCGGCGCGGTCGTCGTGGTTGCCGGGGCAGACGAGCAGCGGGTGCCGGGAACTCAGGAGCCGCCGCGCCTCCGCGTACTCGTCGGGGGCGCCGTGGTCGGCGATGTCCCCGGTGACGAGCACGGCCGCCAGGTCGTACGGCAGCTCCTCCAGGTACCGCAGGACGGCCCGGGTGCGGTCGGTGGCGCGCTGCTCGCCGTCGAGGTGGATGTCGCTGACATGGGCGATGACGATCATGCGGCCGGATCCTCCGTGGTGATCGCGAACGGGCGTCACCCGACCGTACGGCGCCCCCGACCGGCGGGAAAGGGCCGCCTCGGGACCGGTGGACCTTCCCCCCCGGGGCCGGTGGGCGGCCTCCCCCCTACTCGAAGCGGGTGGTGTCCCCCGCCCCGCGGCGCAGGATCTCGGGCTCCCCGCTGGAGAAGTCGACGACCGTGGTGGGTTCGGTCCCGCAGTCGCCGGAGTCGAGCACGGCGTCCACCTGGTGGTCGAGCCGCTCCTTGATCTCCCAGCCCTGGGTGAGCGGCTCCGCCTCGTCGGGCAGGAGCAGGGTGCTGGAGAGCAGTGGTTCGCCGAGTTCGGCGAGGAGGGCCTGCGTGACGACGTGGTCGGGGATGCGGACGCCGACGGTCTTCTTCTTGGGGTGGAGCAGCTGCCGCGGCACCTCCTTCGTCGCCGGCAGGATGAAGGTGTACGCGCCGGGGGTCGCCGCCTTGACCGCGCGGAAGACGTCGTTGTCGATGTGCACGAGCTGGCCCAGCTGGGCGAAGTTCTGGCACATGAGCGTGAAGTGGTGCCGGTCGTCGAGGTCGCGGATCGTCCGGATGCGGGTGATGCCGTCGCGGCTGCCGAGACGGCTGCCGAGCGCGTAGCAGGAGTCGGTCGGGTACGCGACGAGCGCCCCGTTCCGGATGGAGTCGGCCACCGCACCGATGGTGCGCGGCTGCGGGTTGTCGGGGTGCACGTCGAAGTACTTCGCCATGGGGGCAGTCTATTTTCGCGGCTGACCTATTCCCGCAACCGGCGCCAGACCGCCTTCGCCGCGTTGTGGCCGGACATGCCGTGCACACCGGGGCCGGGTGGGGTGGCGGCGGAGCAGAGGAAGACCGCCGGGTGCGGGGTGGCGTAGGGGCGGAGCGAGAGGGTGGGGCGCAGCAGGAGCTGGAGGCCGCGGGCGGCGCCGCAGGCGATGTCGCCGCCGACGTAGTTGGCGTTGTGGGCGGCGAGTTCGGCCGGGCCCGCGGTGGCGCGGGCGAGGACGCGGTCGCGGAAGCCCGGGGCGAAGCGCTCGATCTGACGCTCGACGGCTTCGGTGAGGTCGCCGCGCCAGCCGTTCGGCACGTGCCCGTACGCCCAGAACACGTGCTTGCCGTCGGGGGCGCGGGACGGGTCGACAAGGCTGGGTTGGGCGGTGATGAGGAAGGGGGTGTCGGGGGCGGTGCCGGAGGATGCCTGGCGCAGGGCGGTGCCGAT
This sequence comes from Streptomyces sp. NPDC002773, assembly GCF_040295605.1. Taxonomy (NCBI): domain Bacteria; kingdom Bacillati; phylum Actinomycetota; class Actinomycetes; order Kitasatosporales; family Streptomycetaceae; genus Streptomyces; species Streptomyces sp. NPDC002773. The sequence goes on along the minus strand of NZ_JBEOVO010000003.1, from coordinate 128,467 downwards.
CTCCCCGGCGGTGGGGCCGATCTGGACGGTGCCGGCGCGGCGGGGTTCCTCGGCGGTCCACGGCACGGGCCCGTCCAGGGCGTAGTCGATCTTGAAGACGCTCGCGCCGTACCGGTAGTGGTCGTAGTGCCCGCCGAAACCGGCGATCCTCGCGAGGGCCGTGGGTGAGGTGTCGAAGACGTAGGCGCGGGCGGGCGGCAGGTCGTCGAGGCGCTTGACCTCGAAGTCGGTGTGGACGGCGCCGCCGAGGTCCTTGAGGTACGCGGTGAGGGCGTCGGAGATCGACTGGGAGCCGCCCCGGGGCAGGGGCCAGCCGCCGGCGTGGGCGGCGAGCGCGAAGACCAGGCCGACGGCGCCGGTGGCGAAGCCGCCGAGCGGGGCCATGACGTGGCCGACGAGTCCGGCGAAGAGCCCGCGGGCCTTCTCGTCCTGGAAGCGGCGCATCAGCCAGGTGGAGGGCGGCAGTCCGGCGAGACCGAAGCGGGCGAGGGTGACCGGGTCGCGGGGCAGCGCGGTGAGCGGCAGCTGCATGAAGTCCCGGGCGAGGGTGTCCCACTTGTCGCGGAAGGGGGCGACGAGCCTGCGGTACGCCCCCGCGTCGCGCGGGCCGAAGGAGGCGGCGGTCTCCGCGACGGAGCGGGCGAGGACGGCGGCGGTGCCGTCGTCCCAGGGGTGGGCCATGGGCAGTTCGGGGTGGAGCCAGTGGAGCCCGTACCGCTCCAGCGGCATGGTCTTGAAGACCGGTGAGCCGGCGCCGAGGGGGTGGACCGCGGAGCAGGGGTCGTGCCGGAAGCCCGGGAGGGTGAGCTCCTCGGTCCTGGCGCCGCCGCCGACGGTGGGTCTGGCCTCGAAGACGGCCACGGAGAGTCCGCGGCGGGCCAGTTCGACGGCCGCGGTCAGTCCGTTGGGCCCCGCGCCCACGACGACGGCATCGAGCATCGACGTCCCCTGCGACACCTTGGACTCCTTCGTCAGCCGATGGCCTGGGACCTCAGGATATTCCTGTGGCCCGACGGGTCTTAACGACCCCTCAGGAGGGTCAGGACACGGTCGGCGGTGGCCGTGTCCCTCGCCGCGGTGAACGGCAGCGCGTTCCCTCCGGTGACGCGGAACGGTTCCCCGGCGACGGTCGCCTGCGCGCCGCCCGCCTCGGTCACCAGGAGCAGTCCGGCCGCGTGGTCCCAGGCGTACTCCCAGGAGAAGGCGGTGGCGTCGAGCGCGCCGCGTGCCACGGCCAGGTACTCGAGTCCGGCGGAGCCGCAGGGGCGGGGGGCGACGCCTTCGGTGGCGAGGCCGAGCAGGGCGCGCTTCTGGTCCGGAGTGGTGTAGTCGGGGTGCGAGGCGGCGACCTGGAGCACCGCGCCGGGCGCGGGGGAACCGGTGTGCAGGGGCTTCCCGTTGAGGGTGGCGCCCCTGCCCCGCACGGCGACGGCGAGCTCGTCGAGGGCGGGCGCGAAGGTCCAGGAGGCGAGCAGCTCGCCGTGCCGCGCGAGGGCGACGAGGGTGCAGAAATTGGGGTCGCCGTGGACGAACTGGCGGGTGCCGTCGACGGGGTCGACGATCCAGACGGGGGCGTCGCCGCGCAGCGCCTCGTAGACCGCGGGGTCGGCGTGGACGGCCTCCTCGCCGACGACCACCGAGCCGGGCAGCAGGGCGGTCAGGGAGGCGGTGAGATGGGCCTCGGCGGCCCGGTCGGCGACGGTGACCAGGTCGTGCGGCCCGTTCTTCTCGACGATGTCGTGGGCGGCGAGCTGCCGGAAGCGCGGCATGATCTCGACGGCGGCCGCCTTGCGGACCGCCTCCTCCACCTCGGACGTACGGCCGCCGAGGACGTGCTCGATGAAGTCTTCCGTCATGCCCTCCAGCTAAGCACGCGGCGCTGACAACCGGACCACCGCACTTGTCACCCGCCGTTTCCCCGGAGAGTACCCTTTGGCCGGGTTCACCCCTTACGTACGGACAGGGCTCCTGAGCGGCCCGTACGCCCACGCCGCTGCGGACACCTGTCCGGCCCCGCCGCCAGGTGACCTGATCCCGTCCGCGTCGTTGATGCCCACGCGGGCCGGGACGGACGTGCGGAAACGTCTCCGCACCCTGACGGCCCGGAACCAGGGCGTCGAAGGTGCGGAGATCAGGTGGGACGGGCGAGGCAGGCCATGGCGGCGGTCGCGGGCGCGGTGCTGGCGGTGTGCCCGCTCGGCGCGGCACCGCCCGCGCGGGCGGTCGTCGGTGGGCAGGAGGCGCGGCCCCACCAGTACCCCTTCATGGCGGGGCTCGTGGACACGGTCGAGCGCCGGGTGATGTGCGGCGGCGCGCTGATCGGCGACCGGTACGTCCTCACCGCCGCGCACTGCCTGACCGGCTCGTACCGCAGCCCCGCACGCGTGGGCGTGCTCCTCGGCGACCACGACCTCACGACCGGGGCCGACAGCCCGCACGCGGTCCTGGTGGCGCCCGCCCGGTTCCTCCCGCACCCGGAGTACAACCCGGAGACCCAGCGGAACGACATCGCTCTCGTCCGGCTCTCCGAGCCGGTCGCCCTCAACCGCGACGTCCGCCCGGTCGGCCTGCCCACCTCGTACGCCCACGGAGTGTCCGACCGCACCCAGGTCGAGGCGCCGGGCTGGGGCACCACCTCGTTCGGCGGGCCCACCTCCGACGTGCTGCGGACCGTGACCCTGCGCACCATGAGCAACCCGGCCTGCGCGAGCCGGGGCATGGAGCAGATCGCCCCCACCCAGATCTGCACCCACGCCCCCGGCCGCGACACCTGCCAGTACGACTCCGGCGGCCCCCTGGTCCGCACGGTCGCGGGGCGGCCGCACGTCGTCGGTCTGGTGTCCTACGGCAGGGAGTGCGCCACCGACACGCCCGCCGTGAACACCCGCGTCGGTTCCTACGTCGACTGGATCGAGCGGACGACCGGCCGACTCCCCGGCGTCTGACGAGGGCGGTGGTCCCGGGCACGGCGACCGGCACGCCCCATAGCACCGCCGGTGTCCGCCGTTCAAGAGTCGGTCCGCGTCAACAAACCGAGGGTTTTCGGGCTCACTTCCAGCCGTAACGTTCAGTTAACTCCCCGCACGGCTTTGCCGAGTTATCGTCGTCCTTGACTGATTGTTGACCAACTGTTGGGGCTCTCTAGACCTTGCGAACCACTGCTGGCCAGCAGAGCAGCCCCACCCCCCACGCACCTGCCCTGCACACCCGACGCGCCCCCACGACGCGCCAGGAGGAGTCACCACACCATGCAACCCCTCATCGACAACGCCCGCACGTTCGGACAGCGCCCTGAGGAGTTCGCCAGACTGGCCGAAGGCCAGTCCCCCGAGGTCCTGTTCATCACCTGCGCCGACTCCCGGGTCGTACCCGCCCTGATCACCGGCGCCAACCCCGGCCAGTTGTTCGAGCTGCGGACGGCCGGCAACATCGTCCCGCCGTACGGCTCCGGCACCCCGACCGGCGAGGCCGCCACCGTCGAGTACGCCGTGGAGGTCCTCGGCGTCCAGCACATCGTGGTCTGCGGCCACTCGCACTGCGGCGCCGTCGGCGCGGTGGTGCGGGGCGACGACCTCGACGCCGTCCCCGCGGTGCGCGACTGGCTCGCACACGCCGCGGAGAAGCCCGCGTGCGCGGACCCGGCCGATCCGACGGTCGCCGAGGCCGTCCAGCACCACGTCCTGACGCAGCTGCTGCGGCTGCGTTCCTACCCCTGCGTCGGCAAGCGGCTGGCGTCGGGGCGGCTGAGCCTGCACGGCTGGTACTACGAGGTGCACACCGGAGCCGTACGCGAACACCGCGCGGACACCGACACCTTCGAAGCCCTGTGAGGGCGGCCGACATGACCAAGTTCCCTTACTTACGACAGGACTTCGCCGCCTCACTCGTCGTGTTCCTCGTCGCCCTCCCCCTCTGCGTGGGCGTCGCCGTCGCCTCCGGCGTCCCGGCCGAACTCGGACTCGTCACCGGCATCGTGGGCGGCATCGTCACCGGCCTCCTGCGCGGCAGCAGTCTCCAGGTGTCCGGCCCCGCGGCCGGACTGACCGTGCTGGTCTTCGAGGCCGTCAGCGAGTTCGGGCTTCCCGTGCTCGGTGTGATCGTGCTGGCCGCGGGGCTGCTCCAGCTCGTCATGGGCGCCCTGAAGCTGGGGCGTTGGTTCCGCGCGATCTCCGTCGCCGTCGTCGAGGGCATGCTGGCCGGAATCGGTCTGGTGATCATCGCCGGTCAGCTGTATGCGGCGGCCGGCCTGAAGGCCCCCGTCTCCGGCATCGACAAGATCCTGGGGCTGCCCGGGGCCGCCGTCGACGCGCTCGGCAGTACCGCGGCACTGGCCTCGCTCGCGGTCGGCGCGGGCACCATCGCCGTGATGACGGGGTGGAAGAAGCTGCCGAAGAAGGCCCAGACCGTGCCGGGCGCCCTCGCCGCGGTGGTCCTGGCGACGGTGGCCGCCCGGGCGTTCGGCCTGCCGGTGGCCACCGTCGAGGTGAACGGCCTGATCGGCTCCGTCCAACTGCCCGGCGCCGACGCCCTCGGCGCGCTGGCCAGCCCGGCCGTCCTGGGCACGATCCTCGCCTTCACCCTGATCGCCTCCGCCGAGAGCCTGTTCAGCGCGGCCGCGGTGGACCGGCTGCACGACGGCCCCCGCACCGAGTACGACAAGGAACTCATGGCGCAGGGCGCGGGCAACGCGGTCTGCGGCGTGCTCGGGGCGCTGCCGATGACGGCGGTCATCGTGCGCAGCTCCGCCAACGTGGCGGCGGGCGCCAGGACCAAGGCGTCCCGGGTCCTGCACGGCGTGTGGCTGCTGCTGTTCGCGGCGCTGCTGCCCTGGGCGCTGGCGCTGATCCCGCTGCCCGCGCTCGCCGGCATCCTGGTCCACGCGGGCTGGAAGCTGATCCCCTTCCGCGGGGTCGTCTCGCTGTGGCGGGGGCACCGGGGCGAGGCGCTGATCCTGGTGGTCACGGCCGTGGCGATCGTCACGGTGAACATGTTCGAGGGCGTGCTGATCGGTCTTGCCCTCTCCGTGGTCAAGACCGCCTGGGTGACGTCGCACGTCAAGCTGGAGGTCATCGACAAGGGCGCGGGCCCGATCCAGGCGTACCTGTCGGGGAACGCGACCTTCCTGCGGCTGCCGAAGATACTGGACAGCCTGGAGGCGCTTCCCCAGGACCGCCCGGTGGAACTCGACCTGTCCGGCCTGCACCACCTCGACCACGCCTGCCGCACGGCCCTGGAGACCTGGGCCGAACGGCACAGTGCCGCCGGTACGGAGCCGGTGAAGCTCACGTCCACCGGGGTCGCCTGACTCCTGCCGGCCTGCCCCTCGCGGGAGGGGCTTCAGGCGGGCGGCTGGGGGAGGCTGCGCGGGCCCGTGCAGCGGGCGCCCGTCTCCTCCACCCGTCGGCGCAGTTCGCGGTCGGCCGTGACCACCAGGCACGGCCGGCCCTCCGCCTCCCGGGCCAGTTCGGCGATCAGGTCGTCGCCGCTGCCAGGAGCCTCGTCGACCCGCACGCCGGGAACGGAGGAGACCCCCCGGGCGCGGCCCTCGACGACCAGGACGATCTCGTACGGGCCCGAGTACGGACCGTCGGCCGGGCCCCCGGTCGCGGCGAGCCGGTCGCGCAACCGCTCGGCGGCCCCCCTCCGGTCGCGCCACCACCCGTCCGGCACCGATCCCACGACGTTGGCCGCGTCCACGACCAGCAGGGGACGCGGGGGCGGTTCTTCAGGGCTCATGACCCCAGGATGTCAGCCCGGTCCTTCGGACGCTGCCGTCCGGCGCGGGCGGAGCCCTGGAGAGTTCCCGCCCGCGACGTGATGTCACACACTCAGGCGGCGCCGACGGGGGGCCGGTTTGTCCGTCGATCACTCACCAAAGCCGTCTATACCCACCCGCCTCCGGCGGGGAGGCGGAAGGGGCCACGTCTGGGCGGATCTTGTGCGCAAGGAGTGAAAGTGGATAGGACAACCCCACTGATCGTCTATGTGGGGGAATTCCGTGCGCACAGCGCGACCACTGGTACTCCTGGTGGCATTCGTCATGGCCGTTCTGGCAGGTACAGAACAGGCTGCATTCGCGATGGACAGGTCGTTCGTCGCACAGACCGGCTACGGAGCCGGTGAACTGCCCGAACAGGGCTGGGGATCGGCACGCGGGCGGGGCCACAGCGCCCCCGGCGACGCCACGGACGCGACGGCGGGAGGCGGACGCGGCGGCGCGCTGAAGGCCCCGGACGAGCTCCCCCCGGACGGCGGCACCGCGCCGCTGCGCCTGGGCCAGGCGCCCAAGCCGCCGGCCAGGACGCCGTTCGTGAAGGTCCAGGCACCCGAGGTGGCGGCGCCGAAGGGCTTCGTCCCGAAGGCCAGCACCGAGGTGCCCGCGCAGCGCACCGAGCGCGGCCGCACCTTCGCCAACCCCGACGGCACCTTCACGACCCGGTTCTACAACGAGCCCGTCAACTTCCGCGGCGACGACGGCACGTGGCAGGGCATCGACACCCGGCTGGCCAAGGGCTCCGACACGGCGCGGGCCTCGGCCCCCGCGGGCTCGGCATGGCAGCCCAGGTCGACCGAGGACGCCATGGCCCTGGGCGAGTACGCCGACGCCGCGCCGCTGGTGCGCCTCTCCGTGTCCGAGACCGCATCGCTCGGATACGCGATCGAAGGCGCCTCGCACAGCCGGGGTACGGTCTCCGGAAGCGTGATCACCTACCGCGACGTCCGCCGCGCCTCCGACGTCGAACTCATCGCGGGCAGCAACTCCGTCAAGGAGACACTCGTCCTCAAGGACCGCTCGGCCCCCACCGAGTGGCGCTTCCCCCTCGCCCTGAACGGCCTGACCGCGCAGCTCGACGGTCACGGCGGCGTGGTCTTCACCGACCCCGCGGGCCGGCAGCAGGCCCGCATGCCGGCCGGGTGGATGGAGGACTCCCGACACCAGGAGAACGCCTCGGAGGGCGTCATCTCCGCGGGGGTCACCTACCGTCTCGAAAACCTCTCCGGACGGCAGACGCTCGTCGTCTCCCTCGACCGGGAGTGGCTCGCCGCCCCGGAGCGGGTCTACCCCGTGAAGGTCGACCCGTCCGTGAACGGCGTGGGCGCGACCTCGGGCACGTACGTCGAGTCGCCGTACAACACCAACTTCTCCACTGCCAACGTCCTCAAGGTCGGCACGTACGACGGCGGTGGCCACAAGGCCGCGAGCTTCCTGCGCTTCGACGGCCTCAACACGGGCAGTCTGAAGAACGCCTGGGTCATCAGCGCCAACCTGGCGCTCTACAACTCCTGGTCGAGCTCCTGCACGGCCCGCCCGGTGACCGTGCACCAGATCACCTCGAACTGGTCGGAGGCGAGCACCTCCGTGTACCCCGGTCCTTCGACCGGTCCGGCGCTCGGGTCGAAGAGCTTCGCCCACGGCTGGCGGCCCACCGGGACCGAGACGTGGTCCTGCTCCCCCGCGTGGGAGACCATCCCCCTCGGCTCGTCCGGCCGCGCGCTGGTCGACGACTGGACGCACGGCCGCACGCCGAACTACGGCCTCGCGGTCAAGGCCGCCACGGACGACTCGAAGAGCTGGAAGCAGTTCCACTCCGACGACTACGCCGGCGGTGTTCCGAGCCTCGACGTGTCCTGGACGAAGTACGGCGCGAGCTACCAACTCGGCAACTTCGTCGCCCCCATCACCGCGACCTCCGAGGGCGTCTTCAAGGTCACGGTCACCAACCGGGGACAGCAGACCTGGACCAAGGGCAGCAACTTCAAGCTGCGCTACGACCTGTACGACGGCAACGGCAACCAGGTCGGCGGTGACTACTGGAGCAAGATCCGCTGGACCGACATGCCCCACGACGTCGCGCCGGGCGCCACGGTGACGCTCGACGCCCGGATCGCCCCGCTCGCACCCGGCACCTACTCCATCGCCTGGACGATGGACGAGTTCGGGGTGAACTCCTTCGCCTCGCAGGGCGTGCCCGCCGCGGCCATGAGGGTGGAAGCGGCCAACGCCGTTCCCTACATCACCGCGGCGAGCCCTCCGAGCGGAACGCTCGTGGACTCCCTCACCCCCGTCCTGTGGGCATCCGCCGCCGACCACGACAAGTACCCCAGCGGCCTGACGTACCAGTTCGAGGTGTGCGAGGTCGAGGGCAAGGACACCCGGAAGAACTGCAAGGGCAACACGCACGCCGCCTCGCAGAGCTGGACCGTGCCGTCCGGCTGGCTGAGCTGGGCCAAGACGTATGCCTGGTACGCGTACGCCAACGACGGCAAGGACCAGTCGGCCCGCACCGCACCCTCGATCCTGACCACGTGGGTACCGCAGCCCGTCATCACCTCCCACCTGGGAGGCGCCGAGAACGGGCGCAGCTTCGGCGAGCGGTCCGGCAACTACGTCACCGCCGCCACGGACGCCACCGTGCCCACGGTCGGCCCGGAGCTGGCGGTCACCCGCACGTACAACTCGCAGGACCCGCGCACGACCAGCGCCTTCGGAGCCGGCTGGGCCACCCGCTGGGACATGCGGGCCACGTCCGAGCCGGACGGCAGCGTCGTGATCACCCTCGCAGCCGGCAACCAGGTCCGCTACGGCAGGAACAGCGACAACTCGTACAGCGCGCCGTCCGGCTCGATGGGCGTACTGACCGCCGTCACGGGCGGCGGCTGGACGCTGCGCGACGCCGGCGCCACGCTGTACACCTTCGACGCGACCGGCCTGCTGACCAACGTCAAGGACGGCCACGACCGCGAGCAGCGGCTCACCTACACGGGCGGCAGGCTCACCAAGGCGACCGACGTCCAGTCCGGGCGGACGCTGACGTTCACCTGGAGCGGCGCGCACGTCGCGTCCGTCTCCACGGACGCCGTCGGCCCGTCCGCGCCGGCTCTCGTCTGGTCCTACACCTACACCGGTGACCTGCTCACGAAGGTCTGCCCGCCGTCGTCCACGACCGCGTGCACGGTGTACGCGTACACGGCCGGTTCCCAGTACCGGGGCATGGTGCAGGACGCCAACCCGGTCGCCTACTGGCGGCTCGGCGAGACCGAGGGCGAGGCCGCGCGGAGCGAGGCCGTCTCCCGCACGGGCATGAACGCCGGGCGCTACCGCGACGTGGGCCTCGGCCACGCCGGAGCCGTGGTGGGCACGGACAACAAGGCGGCGTCCTTCAACGGCACGAACTCCTACGTGGAGCTGCCCGAGTCGACGCTCGCCGCCTCCACCGTGCTGTCCGTGGAGCTGTGGTTCAAGACGGGCAAGCCGAACGGGGTTCTCGTCGGCTTCCAGGACGACCCGCTGGGTCCCACCCATCCCCGCGTGTACAACCCCGTGCTGTTCGTCGACTCGGCGGGCAAGCTGCGCGGCGCCTTCGAGAAGGCCGACGGCGGTGTGGTCCCGATGAGCTCCCCGACCACCGTCACGGACAACGCCTGGCACCACGCCGTGATCACCAGTACCGGCACCGGCCAGACGCTGTACCTCGACGGCCGGGCCGTCGGCACCCTCGCAGGGCCCGTCAACCACTCCGTCAAGTCCTTCACCTACCTCGGCGGCGGGTTCACCGACCACACCTGGGACGGCGCCGGCACCTACGGCACGCGCCACTACCAGGGGCTGATGGACGAGGTCGCGGTCTACCACCGCGCCCTCGACGCCGGCTCCGTCCGCGCCCATCACCAGGCCCGCGGCGGTGCGTCGAAGCTGTCCCGGGTGACCCTGCCCTCGGGCCGGGTCGGCGGCACGGCCGAGTACGACAACGACACCGAGCGCGTCGTCAAGGCCACCGACGAGAACGGCGGCACCTGGCAGGTCTCCTCCCCGCGCTACGCGTCCGGTTCCCAGGTCTACGCGGACGCCGTGCACACCGCGGGCCCCGTCAACTACTGGCGCCTGGGCGACAGCAGCGGCGCGGCGGCGGCGGACGAGATATCCGACGGCGGCAACGGTTCCTACCGGGACGGCGTCACGCTCGGCGGGGTGGGCACCTTCCTCGACGGCGACGACGGCGCGGTCACCCTCGACGGGTCCAAGGGCGCCATCTCCGTACCGGCGGAGTCCATCAGCAACGCCACCTCGCTCTCCGTGGAGCTGTGGTTCAAGACGGACAAGCCCAGCGGTGTCCTGCTCGGTCTGCAGAACGCGGAAATCGGCAGCACCCCCACGATGTGGAACGCGAGTCTGCTCGTCGACGGCGAGGGCAAACTGCGCGGACACCTGTGGGACGGTCCGTCCGCGGGCTGGCCGGTCATGGGCGGCGTCCAGGTCACCGACAACAGGTGGCACCACGTCGTGATCACCGGCGGCCCGACCGGGCAGTCGCTGTACCTCGACGGTGCGAAGATCGGTTCCAAGTCCGGTGCGGTCAAGCCGGAGACCCTGGTCCACGCCTACCTGGGCGCCGGCTACTCCAGCGAAACCTGGGACGGGCAGGCACGCGCGACCCGGTACTTCAACGGCCGGCTCGACGAGGCGGCCTTCTACGCGAAGGAACTGACCGCCCAGGACGTCACGGAGCACTTCACGGCCCGCAACAAGGCCATGAGCGGAACGGCCGACCAGTACCGGGGCGTCGTCACCGCGGCGCATCCGGCCGGTTACTGGCGCCTGGACGAGACCTCCGGCACCAAGGTCACCAGCAGGGTCGCCGCCCTCGACGGCACCGGCACCTACACCAAGGCCACCCTGGGCGTCACCGGCGCCTTCGACACCGGCGACGGAACGGCCGCGCGGTTCGACGGCGACGGCTACGCGGAGGTCCCGGGCGTCGGCATCGGCAGCGCGGACGTCTCCGCGAGCCTCTGGTTCCGCACCGACAAGGCGGGCGTCATGCTCGCCAACCAGTCGGCGCCGATGGCGGGTGCCACCGAGCCCTCGGGCAACTGGGCGCCGATCCTCTACGTCGGCACCGACGGCAAGCTCCACGGCGAGTACTTCTCCGGGACGGGCGCCTCGAACGCCTCACCCGGCACGGTGACCGACAACCAGTGGCACCACGCGGCCGTCACGGTCAAGGGTGATGTCCAGACGCTGTACCTGGACGGCGCCCAGGTCGCGACGCGGTCCGGTGCGCCCGTCAACCACGAGAGCAGCAACCGCACCTACATCGGTGCGGGCTTCGCGAAGAGCTGGCCCGCCGCCCCGGCACACGTCAGCTACTTCACCGGAGCGCTCGACGAGGTCGCGGTCTACCGCCGCGGCCTGAGCGCCGACGAGGTCGCCGACCAGTACGCGGCGCGCGTCACCTCCGCGTCCTCGTCGCTCACCTCGACGGTCACGGTCACCGACCCCACCGGCGCGACCACGTCCAGCACGTTCGACGCGGTCCGCGGCCAGCGCCGCTCCGCCACGACGGACGCGGACGGCGGTGTCACCACGTACGCGTACGACACCGGCGGCTTCCTGCACACGGTCACCGACCCCAACGGCCACGCGACCATCACCGGTCACGACGAGCGCGGCAACACCGTCTCGACGACGACCTGCCGGGACGCCGACTCCTGCTGGACCTCCTTCGCGGAGTACCACCACAACGCGTCCGACCCGCTGGACCCGCGCAACGGAAGGCAGCTCTCCACCCGCGACGGCCGCTCCACCGGCCCGGACGACAACCGCTACCGCACGACCACGACGTACACGCCGCTCGGCCTGACCGACACGATCACGCTGGCGGACGGCCGCACCATCTCCACCACGTACACCGACGGCACCGAACCCGCGGTCGCCGGAGGCAGCACCCCGGCCGGCCTGGTCGCCACCAAGAAGAGCACCGGCGGAGCCACGACCTCGTACGCCTACTTCGCGAGCGGCGACCTGGCCAGGACCACCGAGCCCTCCGGTCTGGTGACGACGTACACCTACGACGGCATCGGCCGGAAGCTGACCGAGACCCAGGTCTCCGACGCCACCCCGGGCGGCGCGACGACCTCATACACGTACAACGCGATGTCACGCGTCTCGTCGGAGACGGGCCCCGGGGTCAGGAACGAGATCACCGGAGTCACGCACACCGCGAGGATCTCCCGCACCTACGACGCGGACGGGCGCCTGCTCACCGAGTCCGCGGAGGACACCACCGGCGGCGACGCCACCCGCACCACCACCTACCGCTACAACGCCCTCGGCCTGGTCGAGAGCACCACGGACCCGGCGGGCAACGAGACGGTCTTCGGACACGACGCGCTGGGCCGGGTGGTCCGCGAGACGGATGCCGCGGGCACCGTCGTCACGCACGCGTTCACCAAGCGCGGGCAGCCGGCCGAGTCGGTGCTGAAGGACTGGACGGGCGACCCGTCCGGCCAGACCCGTGACCTGGTCCTGGTCTCCCACGCGTACGACCCGGCGGGCCGCCTGGCCTCGACGACGGACGCGATGGGCGCGACGACCGCCTTCACGTACTACGACGACGGCCTCCAGGCCACGGCGACGGCGAAGCAGGTCACCCAGGCGAACGGCGGCAAGAAGGACATCCTCCTCGACTCGACGGTGTACGACGGCGCCGGCAACGCGGTCACCCGGACCGCGAGCGGCGGCCGCACCACGGTCCACACGGTCGACGCCACCGGACGGGTCACCCGCTCGGTCTTCGACCCGAACGGCCTCAACCGGGTGACCACCTTCGCCTACAACGGCGACGACCAGGTCACCGAGGAGAGCCAGTCCATCGACGCAGCCGGGAAGAAGCTGACCTCGTCCACCGAATACGACGGAGCGGGCAACCCGAAGAAGACCACGGTCACCGACGGCACCGGCAGCCGGACGTCCTCGGCCACCTTCGACCAACGGGGCATGCCGGTCACGGAGGTCAGCCCGCGGGGCAACACCTCCACCCACCGCTACGACGTCCTCGGCCGGCTGGTCGGGACGACGGCCCCGCAGGTGCAGGCGGAGGAGAACGGCGGCGCGGCCACGGCCGTCGCCCCCACGTCCCTCGTCGGCTTCAACACCTTCGGCGAGATCACCGAGGCGCGTGACGCACGGGGCCTGGTGACCCGTACGGAGACCGACACGTCGGGCCGCCCGACGGCGGTCACACTGCCCGACTACACGGCCCCCGGCGCCACGACGCCGATCACGGCCGTGACGCGCATGACGTACGACAAGCTCGGCAACCCCGCCTCCACCACCGACCCGCTCGGACGTGCGACGTACTTCGCGTACGACCAGCTGGGCCACCTGGTCCGCAGGACGGACCCGGCGCCCGGCGGCGGACAGGGCCTCCAGGCCCCGGGCGCCACCACGTTCAGCGGCACCTCGACGGACCTGTCCGGCGGCGGTGTCTCCACCTACACCTGGACCCCCACCGGTCTTCCGCTCTCGGCGACCGACCCGACCGGGGCCCGTACCGAGTCCACCTACGACGAGCTGGGCCGCAGGCTCACCGACACGACGGTCGAACGCAGGCCCACGCTCCAGAACCTCGTCACCCGCTACACCTGGGACGACGCGGGCAACCAGACCGGGTCCACCACGCCCGGCGGCCGCCGCACCACGGCGACCTACAGCACCGCCGGTGAGGTGCTGACCGCCACGGACCCGATGGGTGGCATCACGCGTGCCTCCTACGACGGTCTCGGACGTCAGACCGAGAGCAAGGACGCGACCGGCCGCAGGACGGTCACGGCGTACGACGTCCTCGGCAAGCCGACGACCGTGTCGGACTACGGAACCGGAACGACGGTCCTGCGAACGGTCTCGTCCGAGTACGACAACGACGGAAACGTCACTGCATCGGTCTCCGCGACCGGCGCCCGACGCACCTACACCTACGACGCCCTCGGCCGGATGACCAAGCAGGTCGAACCGGTCACGGGCAGCGACTCCATCACGACGACCTTCGGCCACGACGCGGCGGGCAACCGCACCCGGCTGACCGACGGCCGCGGAAAGGCCACGTACTACACCTTCAACGCGTGGGGACTCCAGGAATCCACCATCGAACCCAGCACCACGCTGCACCCGGCCCTGAACAACCGCACCTGGACGAACGTCTACGACGCGGGCGGCCGGCTCGTCACCGAACTGCTCCCGGGCAACGTCAAGCGTCAGAAGACGTACGACGCGCTGGACCGGCTCACGGCGGAGACCGGCTCCGGCACCGCCGTGGCCACCCGTCCGCGCTCGCTCTCGTACGACCTCGCCGGCCGTCTGACCGGCGTCGGCGGTGACGGGGTCCTCGCGGGCAACACGTACACCTACAACGACCGCGGCCAACTGCTCTCCAGCGAGGGCCCGGGCGGCCGGTCCGGGTACGTGTACGACGCGGACGGTCAGCTGACCTCCCGTACGGACGCGGCGGGCACGACGGCCTTCACCTACGACCTGGCCGGACGCCTCGACACCACGACCGACCCCTTGACCGGCACCCAGGTGCGCAACGACTACGACGCGGCCGGGCGACCGACCGTCGACGAGTACGCACGCCCCGCGGCCGGCGGCACGTACACGATCGGTTCGAGGCGCTCGTACACGTACGACGCTCTGGGCCGGCTCGCGGACGACAGCGTCAGGCAGACCGGCACGGGCACCGGAGTCCAGGGCCTCGCCTACGAGTACGACCTCGCCGACCGGCTGGTCAAGAAGACCACGACCGGCATCGCCGGGGCGGGCGCGCGGACGTACGCCTACGACCTCGCCGGCCGCATGACCTCCGAGACCAGCGGGAGCACCACCACCGCCTACGAATGGGACAAGGCCGGCAACCTGACCAAGAAGGGGGACATCGCCGGCGCGTACGACTCCCGCAACCGCCTCCAGAGCTGGGGCACGCAGACCTTCGACTACTCCGCGCGCGGCACGGTCAAGGCCGTGACCGACTCCAACGGCCCGGTCCGCACAATCCAATCGGATGCCTTCGAGCGTACGGTCAACAACGGCACGAGCACCTTCACGTACGACTCGCTCGACCGGATCATGACCCACAACGGAAGCGGCTTCAGCTACGACGGCGGCTCCAACAACCTGGTCAAGGACGGGACGTCCACCTACAGCCGCAACCCCGACGGACCGCTGCTCGCCAGTGCCACCACCGGGGCCGCGGACTCGTCCCGGCTCGCCGTCACCGACGGTCACACGGACCTGGTCGCCAGCCTGTCCGCGGACGGCACGTCGGTCACCTCGTCCCGCGCGTACGACGCCTCCGGCAAGGTGACCGCGAGCAGCGGCACCACTCCGTCGGTCGGCTACCAGTCCGGCTGGACGGACTCGTCCACGGGCGAGGTCAACATGGCCGCGCGCTGGTACCAGCCCGGCACCGGCGGCTTCACCGGCCGCGACACGTGGCAGCTCCACCCGGACCCGTCGGTCCAGGCCAACCGCTACACGTACGCCAACGCGAGCCCGATGAACGGGATCGACCCGTCCGGTCACCGGGTCGAGATGGGAGGCGGCAGCGGCTCGATGGGCACGATGATCCCGTACCGCACCTGGTCGCCGCCGAGGCCGACCCAGACCGCCGAGTCGATGCGTTCCCAGCTCGCCCGCTACCTGAAGCTGGAGACCAGGTACAACCGGTCCAAGGGGCAGGAGGAGTACTACTCCTCCTCCAGGAGTTCGAGCAGCCCGGGTTCCTCCACCAACACCTCGCCCTTCCGGGGCTACCGGAACTGCGACAAGTACTGGTACCACACCGACTGCGGGGGCAGGGGGTCGCGCGGCGACTACCGGACCCCGACCCGCGGCGAGATCGGCTCGGCCGCCAGCGGGTCCCGGGGCCGCGGCAACGGCGGTCCCGGCGGTCTCGGCCACGGCGGTGGTGGCGGTCACGGCGGTGGCAACGGGGGGAGCAGCTCGCTCGTCAACACCCTGAAGGTCATCAACCAGAACCCCAACAACCCGGCCCCCGCTCGGCGTCCGGAATTCGACTGGGGCACCGGCGACAGCCAGTGGAAGATCGACGTCGGCTACATGAAGCAGTTCTCCAAGGAAGACTTCCAGGAGATGATGCAGACCTTCGGGTTCACCCCCGCGGAAGCCGCCGCGATGTACAACAGCCCCGATGCCCAGGTGAGCGCGCCCAACGGGGGCAAGAATCCTTGCGACCGCGACAGGTCCGAGCGCTTCCGCTACATGCCGCTCGTCGACGACGCGCCCACGGGTGTCGCCGCCCTCATCTGCCCGGACGACCTCAAGAAGAATGACCGGGCCAACCGGAAGGGGACCTGGGAGCCCCCGGGCTGGAAGTCCGAGAAGATTCCGGGCACCAAGAAGTACCGCTTCAACAGGTCGCACATCCTCGGCGACAGGTTCCGCGGGGACTGGATCAAGGAGAACATCTTCACCGGTCACACGCAGATGAACACTCCGGACATGAGGAAGTGCGAGAACCGGATGGCGACGGTTCTCGACAAGACCAACGGCGGGGGAAACCCGGTTCTCTACTTCGGTAAACTGGAGTACGGGAACGGGCGGAGAGAGATCCCCACGGCGATCAACATGGACGCGTTCACGCAGAAGGGCCGACTCTTCTCCGTGAAGATAAACAACGTACCGACCCCGCAGGTGACCTGTTGAACCTCGACGATCTCGAACGGGCCATTCCGAATCTGAGTCCCCTCAAGGCGAGGGAGCCGAGGAGGATCGCATGGGATGAGCTCTGCGGCGACCTGGGAACGACGCTGCCCGGAGACTTCGTGGAACTCGCCGAGGCCTATCCGGCGTTCTCGCTCTCCGACTTCCTGAGCGTGCACCTCCCCGATCCGGGACGGGAAGCGGAGTTCGCCGACGGAGTGAGGGAGTCCCTGCGGCCCCTCGCGAGTCTGTCCGACGAGGACATGACCGAAGGCTACGTTCCGTATCCGGCGGCCGGCGGGTTGATCCCGTGGGGGGACTCGGCCGAAGGCGACGCCTTCTACTGGCACACCGCCGCCGAGGATCCCGACGCCTGGACCGTCGTCGTCGAGACCACCAACGGCTACTGGGCCACGTATGACGGCACGCTCACGGACTACCTCACCGGCCTCGCGACCGGCGCCGTAGAACCCGACGGGCTGCCCTCGGAGTTCCCGGGGGACAACCCGAGCGTCGAGCTGTAGCCCCACCCGATCCCTCAGGCCGGCCCGTCCCCAGGACGCGCCGGCCTGAGGCGTTTCACGGGTGCTCTCGGCGGAGTGCCGGGATGATGTCGGAGCCGTACGCGTCGATGGTGCCCTCGCGGTTGTCGTGCATGTCGTAGAGGGCGAACTGGTCGACGCCCAGGGACTTGAGGTGGCGGAGCTTCTCGATGTGGGCTTCGGCGGGGCCCAGGAGGCAGAAGCGGTCGACGATCTCGTCGGGGACGAAGGCGGTGTCGGGGTTTCCGGCGCGGCCGTGGTGGCTGTAGTCGTAGCCGTGCCGGTCCTTGATGTACGCGGTGAGCTCGTCCGGGACCATGGACGAGTGCTCGCCGTACCTGGCGACCAGGTCGGCGACGTGGTTGCCGACCATGCCGCCGAACCAGCGGCACTGGTCCCGGGCGTGCGCCAGGTCGTCGCCCACATAGGCGGGCGCGGCGACGCAGACGGTGATCGCGGACGGGTCGCGTCCCGCGTCGGCGGCGGCCTGCCGGACCGCCTTGACCATCCACTCCGTCAGGAACGGGTCGGCGAGCTGGAGGATGAAGCCGTCCGCCTTCTGGCCCGCCAGGGCGAGGGCCTTGGGCCCGTACGCCGCCATCCACACCGGCAGCTTGCCGTCCTTCACCCACGGGATGCGGATGGGGTTGCCGTCCACCACCGCTTCCCGTCCCTCGGCGAGGTCGCGGATGACGTCGATGGCCTCGCCCAGGCGGGCCAGGGTGTTCGGCTTGCGGCCGGCGACGCGCATCGCGGAGTCGCCGCGGCCGATGCCGCAGACCGTGCGGTTGCCGAACATGTCGTTCAGGGTGGCGAAGGTGGAGGCGGTGACCTCCCAGGTGCGGGTGCCGGGGTTCGTCACCATCGGGCCCACGTGGAGCTTCGTGGTGTGCTCCAGGATCTGGCTGTAGACGACGAAGGGTTCCTGCCACAGCACGGCGGAGTCGAAGGTCCAGCCGTAGCGGAAGCCGTTGCGCTCCGCCCGGCGCATCAGCCCGACGACCTGCGAGGCGGGCGGGTCGGTCTGCAGGACGAGTCCGAAGTCCACGCGGGACCTCCTGGTTCGTTCGGTGCGGTCGGGTGGTTCAGTCCAGGTACTGGCAGGTCGAGCGCGGTACGAACGTGCCGTGGCCGGCGTGACCCACGTACTCCCGCCGGTCGATGACGAGTTCGCCGCGCGAGAGGACCGTCTCGACCCGGCCGGTGACCGTCCTCCCCTCGTACGCGGAGTAGTCCACGTTCATGTGGTGGGTGGACGCCGACAGGGTCTGGGTGGCGTGCGGGTCGTAGAGGACGATGTCGGCGTCGGCGCCGGGGGCGATCGTGCCCTTCTGCGGGTAGAGGCCGAACATCCTGGCCGGGGTCGCGCAGGCGATCTCGATCCAGCGGCGCCGCGAGATGTGCCCGTCGACGACGGCCTGGTGGAGGAGGTCCATGCGGTTCTCCACACCCGGGAGGCCGTTGGGGATCTTGGAGAAGTCGCCGCGGCCGAGGTCCTTCTGCCCCGTGAAGCAGAACGGGCAGTGGTCGGTCGAGACCACCTGGAGGTCGTTGGTGCGCAGCCCGCGCCAGAGCGCCGCCTGGTGCTCCCTGGGCCGCAGCGGGGTGCTGCACACGTACTTCGCGCCTTCGAAGCCCGGCTCCGCGAGGTTGTCGGTGGAGAGGAAGAGGTACTGGGGGCAGGTCTCGCCGAAGACGGGGAGTCCCATGTCCCGGGCCGCCGCCAGCTCCGCCACCGCCTCCTGGGCCGAGACGTGCACGACGTACAGCGGTGCGCCGGCGACCCGGGCCAGCTGGATGGCCCGGTGGGTCGCCTCCGCCTCCAGGAGTGCCTTGCGGACCTCGCCGTGGTAGCGGGGGTCGGTCTCGCCGCGCGCCAGGGCCTGTTCGACGAGGACGTCGATCGCGATGCCGTTCTCGGCGTGCATCATGATCAGCCCGCCGTTGTCGGCGGAGCGCTGCATGGCGCGCAGGATCCGGCCGTCGTCGCTGTAGAAGACGCCCGGGTAGGCCATGAAGAGCTTGAAGGAGGTGATGCCCTCCTGGACGAGCCAGTCCATCTCCTTGAGCGTGTGCTCGTTGACGTCGGAGAGGATCATGTGGAAGGCGTAGTCGATCGAGCAGTTGCCGT
The DNA here is from genome assembly GCF_040295605.1 of Streptomyces sp. NPDC002773. NCBI lineage: Bacteria > Bacillati > Actinomycetota > Actinomycetes > Kitasatosporales > Streptomycetaceae > Streptomyces > Streptomyces sp. NPDC002773. Next base: position 109,296 of record NZ_JBEOVO010000003.1, on the reverse strand, counting down.
CGGCCTTGGCGTACCAGGCGTCGAGTCCCTCGCGCAGGCCCTGGCCGACGGTCTGGACGGCGAAGTCGACGATGGTGGTGGTGCCGCCCCAGGCGGCCGCGCGGGTGCCGGTCTCGAAGGTGTCGGAGGCGGAGGTGCCGCCGAAGGGCAGTTCCATGTGGGTGTGGGCGTCGACGCCGCCGGGCAGCACGTAGCGGTCGGTGGCGTCGAGGGTACGGGCGGCGGTCCAGCCGGCCGCCACGTCCGAGCCGTGGGCCGCGAGGGCGACCACACGGCCGTCCTCGATCAGCACGTCGGCATGGACTTCGTCGGCGGCGGTGACGACGAGGCCGCCCCGGATGAGGGTACGGGTGCTGCTCACGGGACTCTCCCTGCTTGAGGAGCGGGAACCACAGGACCCTGACGGCCTGCTCGATGAGCCGGAACTACAGGGCCCTGACGGCCTGTTCGAGGATCTCCGCGCCCTCTTCGGCCTCGGCCACGGTGAGTGAGAGCGGCGGGGCGATGCGCAGGGTGCTGGTGTTGTGGCCGCCGCCCTTGCCGATCAGCAGGCCGCCCTCGCGGGCGGACTCCAGGACGGCGGCGGCCGCGTCGGGATCGGCCCGCTCGGTGCCCGGTTCGGTGAGTTCGATGCCGATCATGAGGCCCCGGCCGCGGACCTCCCGTACCGCCGGGACTCCGGCGCAGGCGGCCCTGACGCGTTCGAGGAGGAGGCCGCCGACGCGGCGCGCGTTGCCCTGGAGGTCGTGCTCCAGGAGGTACGAGAGGTTGGCGAGCCCTGCGGCCATGGTGACGGGTGAACCGCCGAAGGTGGAGATGGAGTTGGCGTCGAGGCAGTTCATGATCTCGGCGCGGGCGACGACCCCGCCGACGGACATGCCGTTGCCGATGCCCTTGGCGAAGGTGAGGATGTCGGGTGGTCCGGCCTGGCCGTGGGCCTGCCAGCCCCAGAAGTGGTCGCCGGTACGGCCCCAGCCGGTCTGCACCTCGTCGGAGATCCACAGGATGCCGTGCCGGTCGAGGACGCGGCGGAACGCGGCGTACAGACCGTCGGGGGGCGAGGTGAAGCCGCCGACGCCCTGGACGGGTTCGGCGATGAGGGCGGCGACGTCGCGGGTGTGGCCGAGGAGGTCTTCGAGGTCGGCGACGCAGGCCTCGGTGAACCGCTCGTCGGTGTACTGGGCGAACGGGCCGCGGGTACGGACGCCGCCGTGCACGTACAGCGTCTGGAGCGGGGAGAGGCCGGTCGGCGACCAGGCTCGGTTGCCGGTGATGCCCACGGTGGAGAAGGAGCGGCCGTGGTAGCTGTTCCGCATGGCCAGGATCTGGTTCGAGCCGCGGTACGCGGTGGCGAGGAGGAGCGCCGTGTCGTTGGCCTCGGTCCCGGAGGTGGTGAAGAAGACGCGGGCGTCGGGGATGCCGGAGAGGGCGGCGATCCGCTCGGCGAGCTCCACCATCGGGCGGTTGAGGTAGAGCGTGGAGGAGTGGATGATCCGTCCGGCCTGCTCGGCGACGGCTTTGGTGACCTCGGGCAGGGCGTGGGCGGTCATGGTGGTGAGGATGCCGCCGAAGAAGTCGAGGTATCTGCGTCCCTCGGCGTCCCAGACGTGCCGGCCCTCGCCGTGGGTGATCTCCAGGGGGTCCTTGTAGTAGAGGGCGAGCCACTCGGGGGCGACGGCGCGGTGGCGGTCGTGGAGGCTGCTCACGGCTGCACCAGCCCGTCGTACGCGTCGGGGCGGCGGTCCCGGTAGAACGCCCACTGCTGCCGCACCTGCTCGATGAGGCCGAAGTCGAGGTCGCGGACGACGAGTTCCTCGGTCTTGTCGGAGGCGACGTCGCCCACGAACTTGCCGCGCGGGTCGACGAAGTAGCTAGTGCCGTAGAAGTCGTTGTCGCCGTACTCCTCGACGCCGACGCGGTTGATGGCGGCGACGAAGTACTCGTTGGCGACGGCGGCCGCGGGCTGTTCCAACTGCCAGAGGTGGGAGGAGAGGCCGCGGTGGGTGGCGGAGGGGTTGTAGACCAGCTGGGCTCCGTTGAGGCCGAGTTGGCGCCATCCCTCCGGGAAGTGGCGGTCGTAGCAGATGTAGACGCCGACCTTGCCGACGGCGGTGTCGAAGATGGGCCAGCCGGCGTTGCCCGGGCGGAAGTAGTACTTCTCCCAGAAGCCCTTGACCTGGGGGATGTGGTGCTTGCGGTACTTGCCGAGGTAGCTGCCGTCGGCGTCGATCACGGCGGCGGTGTTGTAGTAGAAGCCCTCGCCCTCGCTCTCGAAGACGGGCACCACGATCACCATGCCGGTCTCCCGGGCGAGGTCCCGCATCCGGCGCACGGTCGGGCCGTCGGGGACGGGCTCGGCCCAGCGGTAGTGCTCGGGCTCCTGGACCTGGCAGAAGTAGGGGGCGTTGAACACCTCCTGGAAACCGATCACCTTGGCGCCCTGGCGGGCGGCCTCCCGGGCGTGCTCCTCGTGTTTGGCGATCATGGATTCGGTGTCGCCGGTCCAGGTCGCCTGGACGAGCGCGGCGCGTACGACGTCGGTCATGAGCTGCTCCTTCGGCACGGCGTCAGAGAGCCTCTACGCACGTAGACGCGGTGCGTAGGAGGAGAACGTAAGCCCCGTCACACCTCGGAGCAAGACCGCCGCCGGGAAGCGGCCGGGTCGATCATGTTTCATACCCGAGTGGTCCACGTCGGACACGTACCGACACGTACGGGCAAGGACTGACACGTGCGGTGGCCCGCCCCCCTCCCCCTCGGGTCAGGCGCCGGCGAGGCCCGCCACGCGCAGGGCGTGGAGCAGGTCGCGCTCGCGGGTCGCCGACACCGCGCGGGCGGCGTCGAGCAGCAGCGGGACGAGGCCGCGCGGGTCCTCGCCCGCGAGCCGGGCCGCGTCCTCGGGTGCGCGGACCCGGACGAAGGCGGTGAGCAGGGCGCGGGCCTCCCGGTGGTGTCCCTCGGCCCGCAGGGCGTCGCACGCGCCCGCGAGCTCCTCGACCGGCCGTGCCACACCTTGGCGCAGGAGCTGTTCGCAGTCGGCCGCCCGGCCCGCGTCGGCGAGCGCTCCGGCGACGGCCGCGAGATGGCCCGGCGGCATCGAGGCGGCCTCCCAGAGCAGGATCGACCAGTCGGCGCCGAGCCCGGCACGGTGGAGCTCTCCGGCGAGGGCGGGCAGCCGGTCGGCCGGTCCGTTGAGCGCCTCGCAGAGCAGAGCGTGGGCATCGCCGCTACGGCCCTGGGCGCGGAGCCTCTGGAGGGCGTAGACCGCGTTGGCCGCGGCGCGGGCGGCCTCGACGGCATCCGCCTCCGAGGTCTGGACCGCGCCGGGCTCCCGGTCGGGCGGGGCGGCGGCCCCGAACCGGGCCCCCCGGGGCCCCGCTCCCCCGGCCGACGGCACGGACGCGGGCACGGGCGCGACCACCGGCCCCTGCCCCTCGTCCCCACCCTCCAGCCACGCGTACCGCGCACCCCGCGGCCGCCGCTTGGCTTTCGGGGGTACGGGATCGGGTGCGGGTACGGGGTCGGGTGCGGGTACGGGGTCGGGTGCGGGCGACGGGGCCCAAGCCGGCGCGGGCGCCGGAGCGCGAGCGGGCGCCGGTGCCGGCGCCGGTGCCGTCCCGGCGTGCTGTTCCAGGCGTCGCAGGCGGGCCGTCAGGTCCGTGAGGCGGGAGGTCGCTCTCGCGTGGTCGTCCCGGGTCCAGGCGAGGTCGTGTTCCAGGCGGGCGGTCTCCTCCGGGGGCGGGGCCGGGGTCGCCCGGAGCCGGTCGCCCAGCTCTCGGGCACGGGATTCGGCGTACCGGCGTTCGCGTTCCATGAGTTCCCGGCGCTCGGCGAGTGCCTCCGCTCCGCCGGGGCGGCGGTCATGGGCGCCGGTGGCCGCGGCGTACAGCGTCCTGCCCCGCAGGGCGATCGGTCCGTCGGCGGGTTCCCCGGCGTCCTGGAGCAGGGATTCGACGACGTCCCAGGGCAGGATCTCCGTCCCGTCGAAGCAGGCGCGCAGCCCGTCGGGGTCGCGTTCGGCGAAGACCCCGTACCAGCCTCCGCCCGGCGGGATGCGGCCCGCGAGCCCGGTCAGCCAGCGCGCGAACGCGGCCTGTTCCGTCGGAAGTTGATACACCGTCATGCGTCACGCACCTGCCCCGCAGTCGACTGGAACCTTCCGGTCCGCGGGTATTGGACCGCAGTCGTGTTACGGGACGACTACGGACCGTTTTCCTTTGGGTGCCACGCCGCACAATTCACCCGAAGCGCACGACGATCCCGGCGTGCGGACGCTTCCCGAGCCGGGCGAGCGTCGCCGGCACGTCGGTCAGCCAGAACTGCCAGGTGTACTTGCGCGAGAGCAGGCGCCGGATCCGGCGCAGCTCCTCCCCGTCCACGAGCCGGCCCTCGCCGGCGACGTGCTCGGCGCCCTCGGGGACGTTCCCCCGCATGTCGCAGACGGCGGCCGTGACCCGCGGGTCGTTCCGCAGGCGCTTGACCTTCCAGGAGTCGGAGCGGGTCCACACGTACAGTTCGGCGCCGTCCACCGCGTACCAGACGGGTGTCGCGACCCCCGTGCCGTTCTTCCGGTAGGTGGTCAGGCTCACGTATCGGCCGCGCCGCAGCTCTTCGGGCATCATGCCCGGGAGCCTATGCCGGGGTCGGGTGGGAGGCGTGGGCCAGGGTCTCCCTCACCGGCCGTGCCCGTACGCGGTCCTGGCCTCGGTGATCTCGGGGACGTGGGCGCGGGCCCACGCGCAGGCGTTGTCGAGCGGGTCGATCAGCGAGCGGCCGAGGGCGGTCAGCGCGTACTCGACGCGGGGCGGGTTCTCGTCGTAGACGGTGCGGGTGAGGAACCCGTCGCGCTCCATGGTGCGCAGGGTCTCGGTGAGCACCTTGGGGGTGACCCAGTGGAGCGGGACGCGCAGCTCCGAGAAGCGGCGCGGCTGCCCGTCCTCCAGGCAGCGGAGCACCACGGCGGTCCACTTTCCGCCGACGCGGATGGGTTGTGCGCGGTCGGAGCAGTCCGGGTCGTGGAAGAGGTCGGCGGGCAGCGGCTGGTTCATGCCCCCGAAGCTAGCCCAGTACCGTTGAAGTAACCAGGCACCCCCGTCCTACGGTCCTGCCATGGACAACGACATGAGCAGCAACGACATGAACGACGGCACCGGCGTCAGCGGGAACATCGTGGTCTTCGGTGCGGGTGGACGCGTGGGCCGCGCGGCCGTGGCCGAGGCGGTGGCCCGTGGCCACCGGGTGACGGCGGTGGTGCGCGACCCGTCGAAGCACCCGGATCTGGCCGGGGGTTCGGTCACGCTGGTACGGGGTGACGCCACCGACCCGGCCTCGGTGGCCGCCCTCGCGGCCGGCCATGACGCCGCCGTGAACGCCTCGGTCCGTCTGGACGTCCCCTCGGAGGAGTACTTCACCACGGCGGCGAAGGCGATGGTCGCCGGTCTCACGGAGGCGGGCGTGCGACGGCTGTTGACCCTCGGGATCGCGACGACGCTGGAGACGGCGCCGGGGGTACGGATCATGGACGCGGCCGAATTCCCGGCGGAGTGGCGCGCGTTCGCGCAGGGCCACGTGGCCGAGTTCGACCTGCTGTCCGCCGAGGCCGGGCCGGAGCTCGACTGGCTGATGGTCGTGCCGCCGCTCGACCTGAACGCGGAGGCGGAGGCGACCGGCGGCTACCGGACGGCCGTGAGCACGGTGCTCGACGGCCCCGGCAGGATCGCGCACGCGGATCTCGCCCTGGCACTCCTCGACGAGATCGAGCACCCGCGCCACAGCCGCGTGCAGCTCGCGGTCTCCCTGTAGGCGCCCGGCGCCCTCAGACGGGCACGAGCGCGCACCGGACGACCAGCTCGTCCATGGAGAGGCCGAGGACCCCGGCGAGGGCCGCGACGGTGAAGAACGCCGGGGTCGGGGCCCGGCCGGTCTCGATCTTGCGGAGGGTCTCGGCGGACAGGCCGGCGGCGAGGGCGATCTCGGCCATGGACCGCTCGCCGCGCGCCTCGCGCAGGAACAGGCCGAGGCGTTCGCCGCGCTCGCGCTCTTCTGGGGTCAGGGGTGTACGCACCATGCCACCATTCTAATACCGGTATAATAATTGGCATGGTGGAGATCAAGACGAACGAGAATCTGGCGTCCATGCGTGAGTCGGGGCGGGTGGTGGCCCGTGCCCTCGCGGCCGTGCGGAAGAGGGCGGCGCCCGGCGTCCCGCTGTCCGAGCTGGACCGGGCCGCCCGGGAGGTGCTGGACGCGGCGGGGGCGGGCTCGCCCTTCCTCGACTACCACCCGGAGTGGGCGCCGGTCCCGTTCCCCGCGGTCGTGTGCGTGTCCGTCAACGACGCCATCGTCCACGGCATCCCGGACGGGACCCGGCTGGCCCCGGGCGATCTCGTCTCGGCGGACTGCGGCGCCCTGCTCGGCGGCTGGGCGGGCGACTCGGCCGTCAGTTTCACGGTCGGCCCGGCCCGGCCGGAGGACGCCCGGCTGGTCGCCGCGGCGGAGGAGGCCCTGGCCGCGGGCATCGCGGCGGCCGTCGTCGGCAACCGGATCGGCGACATCGCGCACGCGATCGGGCGGGTCTGCCGCGCCGCCGGGTACGGCGTCCCGGACGGCTTCGGCGGTCACGGGATCGGCCGCGCGATGCACGAGGACCCGGGCGTCCCCAACGAGGGACGACCGGGCCGGGGCATGAAACTGCGCCACGGGATGGTGCTCGCGATCGAGCCGATGCTCATCGGGGGCGGTACGGACGACCACTACACGGCGAGCGACGGCTGGACGATCCGTACGTCCGACGGCTCGCGCGCGTCCCACGCGGAGCACACGGTCGCGATCACGGACGCGGGCCCCCGCGTGCTCACGGCGCTGTAGGCGGCGCGGGGGCGGCCCACCGACCGGCCTACCCTCCCGCCGGCCTGACCACCATCGCCGAGCCGCCGCCCCTGCGGACCTTCTCCGCTGCGGCCACCCAGCGGCCGTCCGGCAGGCGCTGCACGCCGGTCGTCGCGCCGATCTCCGGGTTCTGCCGGAACCCGTGCCCGATCGCCTCCAACTCCGCCTTGAGCGGGCTGTCCCACAGACCGGGTTCGAGTTCGGTGGTCGTCTGGTTGCGCTGGCTGGCGCGCGGCGCGGCGATCGCCTCGACGAGCGGCAGGCCCCGGTCGACGACCCCGGTGAGGGTCTGCAGGACCGTCGTGATGATGGTCGCGCCACCGGGGGATCCGAGGGCGAGGACCGGCCGGTCGTGCCCGTCGAGGACGATCGTCGGGGACATCGAGGAGCGGGGCCGCTTCCCGGGTCCGGGCAGGTTCGGGTCGTGCACGGCCGGGTTGGCCGGCGCGAAGGAGAAGTCGGTCAGCTCGTTGTTGAGCAGGAAGCCCCGGCCGGGCACGGTGATGCCGCTGCCGCCGGTGGACTCGATGGTGAGCGTGTACGCGACGACGTTGCCCCACTTGTCGGCGACCGTGAGGTGCGTGGTGTTCTCACCCTCGTACGTGGTCGGGGCGGCCGTGCCGCCGCTCCTGCACGGCACGGGGTCGCTGGGGTCGCCGGGCGCGAGGGGGCTGGTGAGGACGGCGTCGTCGCGGATCAGGCAGGCGCGCGAGTCGGCGTACCGCTGGGAGAGGAGCCCGCGTGTCGGCACCCGTTCGAAGGCCGGGTCGCCGACCCAGCGGCCCCGGTCGGCGAAGGCGATGCGGCTGGCCTCGATGAACCGGTGCAGATAGCGGGACGGGGAGGCGGCCGCGAGGTCGGTGCCCTCCAGGATGTTCAGCGCCTCGCCGACGCTCGTACCCCCGGAGGAGGAGGGGGCCATGCCGTAGACGTCGAGCCCCCGGTACGAGACCTTCGTGGGCCGGCGGAACTCCGTCTCGTACGCGCCGAGGTCACGGGTCGTCAGGTCGCCGGCGCGGACCTTCCGGGTGGCGCCCTCGCGGACCGGGGGCGTGCGGACGGTGTTCACGATGTCCCGGGCGAGCGGGCCCCGGTAGAGGGCGCCGACGCCCTGGCGGCCGAGCGTCTCGTACGTACGGGCCAGGTCGGGGTTCTTGAAGACGGACCCGACCACCGGCAACTTCCCGCCGGGCAGGAAGAGTTCGGAGCTGGCGGGGAAGTCGCGGAACCGCGCCTCGTTGGCGGCGGTCTGCGCGCGGAAGGTGGCGTCGACGGTGAAGCCGTCCCGGGCGAGGCGCCCAGCGGGTTCGAGCAGGGTGCCGAGCCGTTTGCTGCCCCAGGCGTCGAGGGCGGTCTTCCAGGTCGCCGGGGTGCCGGGGGTGCCGACGCCGAGGCCGCTGGTCATGCCCTCGTCGAAGGGGATCGGCTTGCCGTTCTCCACGAAGAGCTCCGCGTCGGCGGAGCGGGGCGCGGTCTCGCGGCCGTCCACGGTGTGCACGGTGCGGCTCTTCGCGTCGTAGTAGACGAAGTAGCCGCCGCCTCCGATGCCCGCCGAGTACGGCTCGGTGACGCCGAGGGCGGCCGCGACGGCGACGGCGGCGTCGACGGCGTTGCCGCCCTCGCGGAGCACCTCGACCCCGGCGGCCGACGCGTCGGCGTCGACACTGGCGACGGCTCCGCCGTAGCCGACGGCGACGGGCTCCTTGACGGGTGCGGGTGGCGGCGGGGTGTTCGGCGGCGCCGCCGCGCCCACCGAGAGCACCGTCAGGGCGACGGCGAGCAGAGAGACCTTCCGGGCGGCGGAACGACGCATCCGTACCTCCAGTCGAGACCGTCCGGGCAGCGTAACTTCCGTCGCGCCGTCTCGTCAGGACCGCCTCGAACAAGGGTGCGTCGAGCCGCTACGATGCGCGCCCATGAACGAAGACGTGCGCAACGTCGTCCTGGGTGTTCTGGCGACCGGGGAGAGCGCCTCACTGGGCTGGCTGACCCGGACGTACCTGTGGCGCCGACGGCTCCGGCGGAAGCAGGCCTTCTTCGGGCTGCGGGACGGCTCCGACTGCCTGCTCGTGGTGAACCGCCACGCGGGCAGCGATCGTGCCGTGCACAGCGTCGACGTCTCCGCGCTCCTCGAACTCTCGGCCCTGATCAAGGACTGCGGGGCGCGGCCGGAGATAGTCCAGCACGACGAGGCCCGGCAGGGTCTGGGGGACCGCACGGAGTTCTGCGTCGGCGGACCGTACTCGAACCGGCGGATGGCGGCGCACCTGGCGTCCCTCCTGCCCGGCCTGACGATGAACGTGGAGTCGGAACCGATTGCGGACCGGGGGATGTTCACCGTCGGCGGCGAGGCGTACCGGCTCGTGAACGGAGCGGCCGAGTACGTGATCCTCGCGCGTCTCATCGGGGGCGACGGCGGACGGCCCGTCTTCCTCCTCTGCGGTCAGGCGGCGATCGCCAACCAGTCGGCGGCACGCCATCTGGCCCGGCATCACGAGACGCTGGCACGGAAGTACGGCTCCGGTCCTTTCGCCCTCCTCCTCAAGGTCGTCCACTCGGACGCGTACGGCCCCGATGTGGTGGAGCTGGTGGCCGATGTCACGCGCGCGGCGCTGACGGCTCCCGCAGCCGCACCGGCAGCGTCTTGACGCCGTTGATGAAGTTGGAGACGAGCCGGCGGGGCGGGTCGGTGAGTTCCAGGCCGCCGCACGCCTTCCGCACCTCCTCGTGGAGGACGCGCAGCTGGAGCCGGGCGAAGTGGGCGCCGAGGCAGACGTGCGGGCCGTCGCCGAAGGAGACGTGAGGGTTCGGGGTCCGGCCGAGGTCGAGGCGGTGGGGGTCGGGGAAGGCGCGCTCGTCGTGGTTGGCGGAGGCGTGGAAGACGACGACCTTGTCGCCGCGCCGGATCGCCTGGCCCGCCAGCTCGGTGTCGCGGGCCGCGGTGCGCCGGAAGGAGAGCACGGGCGGGTGCACGCGCAGGAGTTCTTCCACCGCCGTGTCCAGGGAGACCTCGCCGTTCCACAGCCTCCGCTGCTCGCCGGGGTGTTCGGCGAGGGCGAGGAGTCCGCCGGGGGCGGCACTGCGGACCGTGTCGTTGCCCGCGACGGTCAGCAGGAAGAAGAACATCTCCAGTTCCGCGTCGGCGAGTTCGGAGGTGGCGAGCGAGGTCATGACGTCGTCGGCGGGATGCGCGCGCTTGTACGCGGCGAGGTCCTGGGCGTAGGCGAACATCTCGGCGAGCATGGCGGGCGAGCGCGGATTGACCGGACGCCCCTCGCCGTCGAGGACCGGGGGCTCGTCGGGGTCCTGGTAGGCGATGACCCGCTCGGTCCAGGTGTGGAGCAGTCCGCGGTCGCTCGCGGGGACGCCGAGCAGGTCGGTCAGGTTGAGCAGGGCGTAGTCGTCGGTGACGGTACGGACGAGGTCGGTACGGCCGCCGTCCGCGCGGGCGGCGCTCAGCAGGCTCCGGGCCCGCTCGCGGGCGGTGACGCCGAAGCGTTCGATCCGCCCCGGGGTGAAGGCCCTGCTGACGAGCCGCCGCAGCCTGCCGTGCTCGGGCGGGTCCTGGTTGAGCATCATGCGGCGGATGAACGGCAGGTCGGCGGGGTCGGGGTCGCGGATCTGGGTGGCGCCGAGGCACGAGGAGTACGTCCCCGGGTCCCTGAGCACCCGGACGACGTCGGCGTGCCGCGTGACGGCCCAGAATCCGGGCCCGGCGGGCCAGCCCAGGATCTCCGGCTCCTCCTGGCGGGCGACGGGCGTCAGATCGCGCAGGGCGCGGAAGCGGTCGTGCGGGATGCCGGCGGCGTAGATCCGCGGATCGAAGACGCCGGGAGTGCTGTGCGAGTCCGCCACCGCGCCGCCCCCGGGAGAGATTCAGAGGTGAAGACGCCGCCATCATGACAGGTCGGGACCGACGGCCACAGGACCGCTCGCACCTGCGGGGCCCTCCCCGGCATCCGGCCAATCGTTACTCACGCGTAACATACCGACCGGTTACCACGGGTAAACCGTTCCGGTTACCGTCGGGTCACTTTCACTGCCCCCCATCACCGCCCCCGGCAGTGCCCGCACTGACCCCGCAGTGCCCCAGTGAGGAGTGACCCGTGCGCACATCCCTGACCCTCGCCGTCTCGGCCGCTCTCGTGGCCGGAACGGCCCTCGGGCTCGCGCCTGCCGTCCAGGCCGGAGAGACCGGAACGAGCGCGGACACCGGCATCCGTTTCGTCGACATCGCCGGGGAGGGCGGCACCGTCCTCAAGGCGAACGTCATTACCCCCGCCGGTTCCGGCGGCGCCGCCCGCCATCCCCTGATCGTGCTCCCCACCAGCTGGGCCATGCCTCAGATCGAGTACCTCGCCCAGGCCAAGAAGCTCGCCGACTCCGGCTACGTCGTGGTGAGTTACAACTCCCGCGGCTTCTGGCAGTCCGGCGGCGAGATCGAGACCGCGGGCCCCAAGGACGTCGCCGACGCCTCGAAGGTGGTCGACTGGGCGCTCGCGAACACGCCCGCCGACCCCGAGCACGTGGGCATGGCGGGTGTCTCGTACGGCGCCGGGATCAGCCTCCTCGCCGCCGCCCACGACCCGCGGATTAAGGCCGTCGCCGCGCTCAGCGGCTGGGCCGACCTCATCGAGTCCATCTACAGCGGCCGCACCCAGCACCTCCAGGCCGCCGCCCTGCTCGGCGGCGCCGGGTACCTGACGGGCCGCCCCGGGCCCGAGCTCAAGGAGGTGCTGGGCGACTTCCTCTCGTCGAACCTCGACAAGGAGGACGAGATGATCGCCTGGGGCCGCACCCGGTCCCCCGCCACCTACCTGGACCGGATCAACGCCAACGGCGCCGCGGTCATGCTCGGCAACGCCTGGGGCGACACCATCTTCCCGCCCAACCAGTACGCGAGCTTCTTCGAGAAGCTCACCGGCCCCAAGCGGCTGGAGTTCCGCCCCGGCGACCACGCCACCGCCGAGGCCACCGGCCTGTTCGGACTCCCCAACGACACCTGGACCAGCGCCCACCGCTGGTTCGACCGCCACCTCAAGGGCGTCGACAACGGCATCGACCGCGAGCAGCCGGTGCAGCTGAAGTCCCGCTCGGCCGCCGGCTACGAGGGCTATCCCGACTGGAAGTCCGTCCACGCGAACCAGCGGAAGTTCGACCTCGGCGGTACGCAGCGGATCTGGGCGAACGTCGACTCCGGCGCCAACGGCGGCATCACCCTGCTCTCCAACGCCCTGGACCAGTTCCTCCGCGTCCCGCCCGTCGTCTCCGTCCCCCTGCTCCCCCGCGCCTTCGCCGGCGTCTGGCAGTCCGAGCGGTACGACACCCCCCAGCGCGTGCGCGGCACCGTGAAGGTGCACACCACCGTCACCCCCGCCGAGACGAGCGGCACCCTCGTCGCGTACCTCTACGACGTGGGTCCGCTCGGCGTCGGCAAGCTGGTCAGCAACGCCCCGTACACCTTCCACGACCGGACCCCGGGGAAGCCGTTCGCCGTCGACCTGGAGCTGTTCTCCACGGCGTACGACGTGCCGGCCGGGCACCGGCTCGCGCTGGTCGTCGACACCGTCGACCCGCTCTACATCGAGCACAACCCGACCGGCGCGCAGCTGACCTTCTCCTCCCCCTCGGCCGACCCGTCGTACGTGTCGGTACCGTTGCGGAAGGAGTGATCACCGGCTGCTGCCGGGCGGGTGCGGCTCCTCGCTCGCTACTGCGGTCCCGGCAGCAGCGTCTGTGGTTCGGCCGGAGCGACGTCCACGGCCCTGGTCTTCGGGTTGCGGCGCTCCCTGCGGGCCACCCAGGTGGCGAACCAGGAGAGCAGCATGCACATCCCGATGTAGATCGGTGAGATGACGAGGACGACGGGGATGAACGGCAGGTCGTAGTCCAGGTTCGAGGCGATCAGCTTGCCGGCGTGCAGGAACTCCTCGTAGGTGATGAGGAATCCGAGCGAGGTGTCCTTGAGCGCCACCACCAGCTGGCTGATGATGGCCGGGAGCATCGCGCGGACGGCCTGCGGCACCAGGACGTAGGTCATGACCTGGGTCTTGCGCATGCCGAGCGCGTACGCGGCCTCGCCCTGGCCGCGCGCCACGGCGTGGATGCCGGTGCGGAAGACCTCCGCGAGCACGGAGCCGTTGTAGAGGGTCAGTCCGGCGACGAGCGCGGGCAGCGCCTGCACCTTGAGCGCCACGAAGATGAAGAAGATCATCACGAGGACGGGCATCGCGCGGAAGAACTCGACGAGCAGCGTCGAGATCCAGCGCAGCACCCGGTGTTCGGAGAGCCGTCCGGTGGCGAGGACCGCGCCGAGGGCGAGCGAGAGCACCGAGGCGTACGCGAAGGCCTTGAGGGTGTTGCCGAGCCCTTCGAGCAGCAGCTCCTGGATGCCCTCGTAGGCGAAGGGCGACCACTTGGTGGTGGTGAACTGGTCGTTGTCGAACAGGAGGTAGAGGATCCAGCCGGCCAGGGCGAGGATCAGCACGGTGGACGCGAGGCCGTAGAGGAGGTGGCGCCGCCGGGCCTGCGGTCCCGGGATGTCGTAGAGGGCGGTGGACTCGGTCATCGGGCGACTCCCCAGCGCTTCTCCAGGACGTGGAAGAGGGCGCTGATGGTGAGGGTGATGATCAGGTACCCGGCGGCGATCCAGACGAAGGTCCAGATGATGTTGTAGCCGAGTTCGCTCAACGTCTTGTAGGTGCCGAGGAGTTCGGTGACGCTGAACGCTCCGGCGATGGCCGAGTTCTTGGCGAGGGCGATCAGGGTGGAGCCGATCGGCGGGATGACCGTGCGGAAGGCCTGCGGCAGGACGACCGTGCCGAGGGTCTGGGTGAAGGTCATGCCGAGGCTGCGGGCGGCCTCGCCCTGCCCGCGCGGCACGGTGTTGATGCCCGAGCGGAGCGCCTCGCAGATGAAGGCCGAGGTGTAGCAGCCGAGCGCGAGGACCGCGAACAGCTGGAAGGGCAGGACGAGTCCGAAGCGGGGCAGTCCCAGCATGACCGCGAAGAAGAGCAGGGTCAGCGGGGTGTTGCGCAGGACGGCGACCCAGACCGTGCCGAAGACCCGGAAGGAGCCGACGGGCGCGACCCGGAAGGAGGCCATGACGAAGCCCAGGACGAGGGCGAGCGCCGAGGCGTAGACGGTGAGTTCGACGGTGCCGAGGAATCCCTTGCCGTAGAGCGAGAAGTTGTCGGTCAGGACGTCCATGACGTTGACTCCATGTCGGGGGGCCCTCCGGTCAGCGCGCCGGGTAGCGGTCGATGGCGGGCGGTCTCGGGGCGGGCACTCCGGAGAGGCCGAGCGTGGCGTCGTACGCCTTCTTCCAGTCGCCGTTCTTCTCGTGGGCGGCGATGGCGTCGTCGAGGGCGAAGCGCAGGGCGTTGTCGCCGCGCGGGACGCCGATTCCGTACGGCTCCTTCGAGAACGGCTTGCCGACGACCTTGAGTTCGTCGGGGACCTTGGCGGCGTAGCCCATGAGGATCGTGTCGTCGGTGGTGACGGCGTCGACCTGGTAGGTCAGCAGGTTGTCCACGCAGGCGGAGTAGGTGTCGTAGGCGACGAGTTCGGCCTTCGGGTAGTCCTTCTCGATCCGCTGGTACGGGGTGGAGCCGGCGGCCGAGCAGACCCGCTTCCCCGCGAGGTCCTGGGGGCCCTTGATGTCGTTCTCGTCGGTGCGGACCAGGAGGGACTGGCCGGCCTGGTAGTAGGGCCCGGCGAAGCCGACGAGCTTCTTGCGGTTGTCGTTGATGGTGTACGTGCCGACGTAGTAGTCGATCTGGCCGTTCTGCAGGGCGGTCTCGCGGTTGGCGGAGGCGATCGTACGGAAGTCGATGCCCGCCGGGTCGAAGCCGAGGGAGGCGGCCATCATCTTGGCGATCTCGATGTCGAAGCCCGAGTAGCGGCCGGTGGCCGGGTCCTTCTCGCCCATGTAGGGCTGGTCCTCCTTGGCGCCGACGACGAGCCGGCCGCGCTTCTTCGCCCGGTTCCAGGTGCTGGAGTCGGGCAGGGTGAAGCCCGACAGGACCTGGTAGACGGGGAGTTCGTCGGGCTGCGGGCCCTTGACGGGCGGGCTGCCCTCCTTGCCGCAGCCGGCGAGCGCCGCCGCCGCGGCGAGGAGTAGAGCGAGGACGGCCGGGGCCCGGTGCGTGCGCTGCATGGTTCCCACCCCGCTCAGTGCTTGAGGATCTTGGAGAGGAAGTCCCTGGCGCGCTCGCTGCGCGGGGCGGTGAAGAAGTCCTCCGGCGCGCGGTCCTCGACGATCTTCCCGTCGGCCATGAAGACGACCCGGTTGGCGGCGGAGCGGGCGAAGCCCATCTCGTGGGTGACGACCACCATCGTCATGCCCTCGTGGGCGAGTTGCTGCATGACCTCCAGGACCTCGTTGATCATCTCCGGGTCGAGGGCCGAGGTCGGCTCGTCGAAGAGGAGCGCCTTGGGGTCCATGGCCAGGGCGCGGGCGATGGCCACCCGCTGCTGCTGGCCGCCGGAGAGCTGGGCCGGGTACTTGTCGGCGTGCGCGGCGAGTCCGACCCGGTCGAGGAGTTCGCGCGAACGCCGGTCGGCCTCGTCCTTCTTGCGCTTGCGGACCTTGATCTGCGCGAGGGAGACGTTGGCGAGGACGGTCTTGTGGGCGAAGAGGTTGAAGGACTGGAAGACCATGCCGACCTCGGCGCGCAGCCGGGCGAGCGCCTTGCCCTCGTCGGGGAGGGGCTGCCCGTCGATGACGATCTCGCCGGACTCGACGCGCTCCAGGCGGTTCATCGCCCGGCAGAGGGTGGACTTGCCGGAGCCGGACGGGCCGATGACGACGACCACCTCCCCCCGGCCGACGGTGAGATCGATGGACTGGAGGACGTGCAACGTGCCGTAGTGCTTGTTGACGCCACGCAGTTCGATCAGCGGATCGACGACGGCCATACGCTGCCCTGCCCCATTTCTCAGCGGTGTCGGGTCAGCGCAAACTATCCACCAGAAAAGGGACTTCACGCCCGACACGCATGAAACAGGAAAAGCCGTATTTACTGCAGAAGGGTGGCGCGGGCCTCCCCCGGAGTCAGTACTCGGCGGCCTCGGCGTACACCTGGGAGAGCTCCGGCGAGCCCGTCACCGCCCAGTCGAGACCGGCCTCGACGACCTGGATCTCCCGGCCGGAGGCGAGCCGTACCACCGGGCCGCCGTTCGGCCACACCTGCCAGTGGGCGCCCGGCACGTTCCGGACGATCACGGTGCCGAGGTAGAGCCCGGCGTCGTTCCCGATCCAGGGCAGCTCCTCCGGGTCGTCACGCCAGCGCGGCGGCAGCTGGTCGAGCTCCTCGAGGGAGCGCGGGGTGTCGTCGAGCGCCACCCCCGCCTCCGCGACCCGGGCACGCAGCAGCTCGCATTCGGCGAGCAGCTCGCCCGCTCCCCCGGGGTCGCGGTCGAAGGCCGCGACCAGCGGGGAGCCGGCCGGCTCGGGTTCACGCCGCTTGCGCCAGTGGTCGAGAAACGGGATGTTCATCAGAACAGCGTCGCACCGACGTCTCCCGGTCGCCCACCCGGCGCGCGGAGATCATCATCGCCGCGGCAGCGGCGCGGACAGCCCTGAACGCCCTACACGTCGAGGTCGACGACGACCGGCGCGTGGTCCGACGCGCCCTTGCCCTTGCGCTCCTCGCGGTCCACATAGCTGTCCGTGACCGCCTCGGCGAAGGGCTTGTTGCCGTAGACCAGGTCGATGCGCATGCCCTTGTTCTTGGGGAAGCAGAGCTGGCGGTAGTCCCAGTACGTGAAGGGGTGGTCGTACTTGAGGGGGCGCGGGACCACGTCGGTCAGGCCGGCCTCGCGCAGACCGGCGAGCGCGGCCCGCTCCGGCTCCGTCACGTGCGTGGCGCCCTCGAAGACGGCGATGTCCCAGACGTCGTCGTCGGTCGGGGCGATGTTGTAGTCGCCGAGGACGGCGAAGGGGCGCTCCGCCGCCGCGTCGTCCGCGACGGCCGCCTTCAGCGCCTCGAGCCAGCGCAGCTTGTACGCGTAGTGCTCGTGGGCCACCTCCCGGCCGTTCGGCACGTACACCGACCAGACGCGGACCGGGCCGCAGGTCGCGGAGATCGCCCGGGGCTCCTCCAGCGTGTCGTAGTCGGGGCCGCCGGGCAGGCCCATGACGACGTCCGAGAGGCCGACGCGGGAGACCAGGGCCACGCCGTTCCACCGGCCCGTGGCGTTGACCACGGACTCGTAGCCGAGGGCGCGCAGCTCCTCGGTGGGGAACTGCTCGGCCGTGCACTTGGTCTCCTGGATGCACAGCACGTCCGTGCCGCTGCTCTCCAGCCAGGCCAGCAGCCGGGGCAGCCGGGCGGTGATCGAATTGACGTTCCAGGTGGCGATGCGCATGGCCGCAAGCCTACGTGCGGGGTCCGACAATCGGCGCCCGCCCGACTCAGAGCTGGGTGGACGCGCCGGGGGCGAGGCGGTCGTGGTCGGTGCCGCCGAGGGCGCCGATCTGGCGGTCGTAGATGGGCCGGGCGAGATCCGTGAGCAGGGCGTCGTGGATGTCGTAGGCCCGGCGCGGCTTGACCTCGCGGACGTAGTCGATGACCTCGGAGATCTTGTTCCACGGGGCCATGACAGGGAGCAGCAGCGTGTCCACGGGGTGGTCGGGCACGGTGAGCGCGTCGCCGGGGTGGAAGACGGCGCCGTCGACGAGGTAGCCGACGTTGGTGACGCGCGGGATGTCCGGGTGGATCACCGCGTGCAGCTCGCCGTGGACCTGGACGTCGAAGCCGGCCGCCGTGAAGGTGTCGCCGTCGCCGACGGTGTGCACTCGCCCGGGGAAGGCCGCCGCGAGCTGTTCGGCGACGCTGCGGAGCGTCCAGATCTCGGCGGCCGGGTTGGCGTCCAGGGCGGCGCGGAGGCGGCCCTCGTCGAAGTGGTCAGGGTGCTCGTGCGTGACGAGGAGGGCGTCGGCCCCGAGGGCCGCGTCCTCCTCGGTGAACCCGCCGGGGTCGAGGACGAGCGTCCGCCCGTCCTTCTCGAGACGCACGCAGGCGTGGGACTTCTTCGTCAGCTTCACACGGCCAGGTTACGCCGGGGGCGTGGTCTCCTCCTCGACGACGCGGGCCACCACCCGGAGCGCGGTGTCGGCGGCGGGGAGGCCGCAGTACACGCCCGCGTGGAGCACGATCTCCCGCAGCTCCTCGGCCGACAGGCCGTTGCGGAGGGCGGCGCGGGTGTGGTCGGCGAGGGCCTCCCGGTGGCCGCCGGCGATGAGGGCCGTGAGGGTGACGACGCTGCGGGTGCGCCGGTCGAGGCCCTCGCGGCTCCAGACCTCGCCCCAGGCGTAGCGGGTGACCAGGTCCTGGAAGGCCCCGTCGGGGTCGTCGGCGAGGGCCTGGTCCACATGGGCGTCGCCGAGGACCTCGCGGCGCAGCCCGAGGCCCTTCTCGTACGGGTCGGGGCGACCGGCCTCCGCGGCCTCCGCTGCGGCCGGGGCGGGCTCGGCCACGGGCACGGGGGTCGCGGGCAGGGGCGGCACGGTCAGGACGCCGCTGGTGTCGGGGGCGGTGCCGGCGAAGTGGTCGATGAGCAGGTCGGTGACGGCGGCCGGCTGCTCGACGGGCGCGAGGTGCGAGGCGCCGGGGACGACGGCGAGACGGGCGTCGGCGATGCCGGCGACCAGGGTCCTGGCCTCGGCGGGTCCTGTGACCTGGTCCTCGGAGCCGACGAGGACGAGGGCCGGGATGACGATCCGGTCGAGGGCGTCGCGGACGTCGAAGAGGGCGAGGGCCTCGCAGGCGGCGGTGTAGCAGGCGGGGTCGGTCGTACGGACCATCTGGACGGCCCAGTCCACGATCGCGGGCTGGGCCCCGGCGAACACGGAGGTGAACCACTGCTCGGGGGCGGCGCGGGCCATCGGCTCCAGGCCGTTGGCGCGGACGATGACTCCGCGCTGGCGGAACTCGTCGGCGCTGCCGAACCGCGGCGAGGTGGCGACGAGGGCGAGGGAGGCGACCCGGTGGGGTGCGCGCAGGGCCAGGTCGAGGCCGACGGCGCCGCCGAGGGAGCAGCCGGCGTACCCGAAGCGCTGGACGCCGATCGTGTCGAGGGTGGCGAGGAGCCGGTCGCCGAGGTCGGCGACGGAGGTGAAGGGCTGGGCGGGCGCGCCGCCGTGCCCGGGCAGGTCGAACCGGACGACCCGCCAGTCCCGGGTGAGCTCGGGTATCTGCCGGTCCCACATGTGCCATGTGGTACCGAGGGACGGCCCCATGACCAGGACGGGAGCCTGTTCTGGCCCGTCAACGCGGTACTGCAGCGTATCGATCTTGGTCTCGCTCACCGGTTCACACCTTCATCTGTCACGACAGCCCCTATAGCGTCGGGTACGAATGGGTGGTCCTGACCAGGTGGAACACCTCACGAGCAGCGTAGCGTTTGAGGCATCGGACGATTTCGCGCCGGGTCTTGCCCTGCTGGGTGCGGCACTCGTAGCACTCCTGGGTGCGGGGGTCGAAGCGCAGGCGGGACTGCACGATCCGGTGCAGGGCGGCGTTGGCCTGCCGGTCGCCGCCGCGGTTGAGGCGACGGTATTGCCTCGCGCCCGAGGATCGCTCGACGGGGCTGACCCCGCGGGCGAAGTATCCGGTGCCGGGCGGCCTCGAATACTCAACTCGCCCTGCGGCCGCTCCGCCATCATCCGCGTGCTCATCGGACAGGTGGACGTCGTCACGGCGATGTTCATCTCGACGACTTCCAGGCCGGCGCAGCGGGCGCGGGTCCAAGGCCGCGTCAGCGCGAAGCCCCACCGGCCGGGAGCCGATTCAGGACGCGAATCGGCTGACGTCCGTGATCCGGCTTGTGATCTCGGCCGTGATCTGGTCCAGGCCCTGGGCCGTCAACCTCGACTGCCGGCCAGGCGCGAGGCCGTTCGTCGTCGCATACGCCTCGCTCAGCCGCCTGTGAGACGCGTCGACGAACTCGACCTGCACGATGTAATTGCTGGCCTTACTCGACCTATTGGTGACCAGCAACTCCGCACTGGGCCACTTCGTGGCCGAATCCACCTCGCACGCCGTGATCTTCACGTCCCCCCCTCGGACCGCTCTCCTCCTGCGGCCGCTCCGAGGCCGACTGGCAGGTAGATCCCGCCTTCCCTTGCAGAGGGATTTCCGCTGCCGGTCTCTGCGAGTGCAGGACCACGCCCCCTGTAGCGGGTTCGCGAAACCCTGTGGTGCTGAAGCGGTGAGTGGTGCATTCGTCGGCCGTTAACCGAGGCGTGGCCCTTACGGTGTCAGTTCGAGTGAACTGCACTCCCGGCATCAGCTCTGCGTCCCTCGCGGTATCCAATAACGGCCGCATCGGGTATGACGAGCAGCTTGCCGGTGGTACGCCGAGCCTCCAGATCGCTGTGGGCCTGGGCGGCCTCGGACAATGCGTAGCGGCCCGTTACGGTGACCTCAAGCGCCTTGGAGCGCACCCACTCGAACACATCGGCGGCCCGTCGGAGCAGTTCGGACCGATCGGCGATGAAGTCCCCGAGGCTGGGCCGGATCAGGGTCAGCGAACCGCCGTGGGCGAGCCGAATCGGATCGAACGGCGGCACGGCACCACTTGCCGCGCCGAAGAGCACGAGATGGCCGCGGGGTCGCAGGCTGGCGAGGCTCGCGTCGAAGGTGTGCGCGCCGACGCCGTCGAAGACAACCGGCAGTCCCTGACCGCCGTTGAGCCGCCTCACCTCGGCTGCGAGATCGTCGACTGCGGAGGAAAGGATCACCTCAGCGGCTCCGGCACGCTTCGCCAGCTCGGCCTTCGCCGTGGTCGACGTCGTGCCGATCACCCTGCCGCCGAGATGGGTGATGAGTTGGGTCAGAAGCAGCCCCATGCCACCAGCAGCCGCATGAACGAGCACCGTGTCGCCCCCCTGGACCGGGTAGGCGTCCTTGACGAGGTAGTGCACGGTCATGCCTTGGAGGAGCACGGCGGCGGCTGTCTCGAAGCCGATGTCGTCGGGCAGCGGCACCAGCCGGGAGGAGTCCACGACGGCCCGCTCGGCATACGAGCCGGGAATCTCCACCCAACCGACCCGGTCCCCGACCGCGACGTCAGCGACGCCGGGTCCTACTTCGACGACCGTGCCGGCGCCCTCAGCGCCCGGGGTGAAGGGCAGCGGGAGGCTGTACCGGCCTTCGCGGTGGTAGACGTCGAGGAAGTTGACCCCGGACGCGGCGACCTCCACGACCGCCTCGCCCGGACCCGGCCGCGGCTGGTCCACCTCGGCCTCCCGCAGCACCTCGGGACCGCCCACTTCGTATACCTGAATCGCTCGCATGACCCTCCAATGATCGGCTCGTCCCCCCGCCAACCCCGTGGATGGCGATCCGATTCCCGGCATGCAGATCAACGCCCGCCAGCGCCACGCCCTGGCCGGCTGCCTGACGAACGGGGCCGCCGCCGTCAAGGTGTCGGTCGGAGTCGTACACAAGCCGCGGGATCAAAGTGCGGCCACGCATACTGAGCTCCACATCTCCAAGATCCCCGACAGCGTCACGTGCTCAGCGAGATGACAGGCTGTTCGCTCGGTCGGTGGGCGGATCACCAGAGGCCGAAGAACCGCGTCCACCACGTGGGCCGCACTGCGAAGTGCTCCAGCGCGCTGGGGCCCTCGTAGTCGCTCTCCAGCAGTTCTTCGGGGACGTTCACGTAGCCGAGTCCGGTCAGGGCCTGCTCCACTGTGGCGAGGTCGGCGGGATCCAGCGCGCCCTCCTCACGCGCGTCGTCCGTGCCGAGGAAGGCCCCGGGATTGTCGGCGCATACCTCGGCGAGGGAGCCGAACTTGCTCACGCAGACCACGCTCCGTGTTCCGCAGATCGTCGCGTCCGCGGGCACGTGGATGCGCCCGTACTCACTGGAGTCCTGGGTGTCCCGCTCGGACTCGCACGGGGCCCCGAAGTCCGCTTCGAGCCGGCGGACCAGACCGCTGAACGCGAGGCCGGTCACGGCGCGGTCGTATTGCAGCGGCTGTTCCAGTCGGTCGGGGTCGTCGAGTTCACGCAGGAGGGCCAGCAGTTCCGTCTCGCTCATTGCCATCCGCCCACCCTGCCGCCCGGCGGGCGGCAGCAGAGGGGCAGGGGTGTGCAGGCAAGGGCCAGATTCCGAAGGTAGGGGCTTAGGCTGCGGTCTCGCGCTCGATGACGGCGAGACGGTCCTTGAGTCTGCAGCTGGGGCCGTTGACGGAGACGACGACGCCGACCAGCCAGGACTGGATGACCAGGACGGTTCCCATCGCGCCTTAGGCCGTGTATCGGAAGTGAACCGTGTGCATAGGGTGTCGGCATGTCACTGAGTCACATAGCCCTCTCGTCGGGTCGTTCGATCCGGCTCACCGAGCTACGGATGTCTTCGACCTACGGGGGGATGCTGGAGGGCTACCCGTGCAAGCGCATCAACGACCGGAAGGTCAGCTGGCTCCAGCGGCAGGCCGAGCACGCATTTCCCTCCATACCGGTCCATCTTGTTCCGCCCTCGCGCGAGTACCCGGACGAGACCGCCGGCGCTTTCGGTCCGGTTGAGGTGCTGCCTTCAGTGGCCTGCATCGGTGTCTTCGACTCCACGGCGCTCGATCCGACAATGGATGGTTCCTCCCTCGTCGTCGCCTGGTTCCAGCCAGCACCGGAGGTACCGGCGGGCGAGGATGCTGATCACGCGCTTCGCAGCGTTCGTTGGGAGGAGCTGGCCCAGAACTACGAGCTGTAGCAGCGTGCTGGTCACAGCCACTCGTTGATGGCCGCGACGAGGACAGTGGCTTCAAAGCGGACCGCGAGTTTGTCGTAGCGGGTGGCCACGGCCCGGTGGCGCTTGAGGCGGTTGATTCCGCACTCGACCGCGTGACGTTTGCGGTAGTCGACCGGATCGAATTGCGGCGGTCGGCCACCGCGGGAGCCTCGCTTATGGCGGTTGCGTGCCTGGTCGGCCTTGTCCGGGATGGTGCGGCGGATCCCCCGGCGGCGCGGGTAAGCGCGGTTGTTGCGGGAGGCGTACGCCTTGTCGGCCCGCACGCGATCGGGGCGGACGCGCGGCCGGCCCGGCCCGAGGCGGGGCACGCGGACTTTCTCCAGCACCGGCTCGAACTGCGGCGAGTCGCCGCGCTGCCCTGCGGTCACCACGATCGACATGGGTTTCTGACCTGCTCGACGGCCAAGTGCAGCTTGGTGGTGAACCCCCCGCGTGAGCGTCCCAGCCCGTGATCGACCGGCTCGGTGAAGACGCCGCCCGGCGGTTCCTTCTGCAGGCCGCCCTGCTTGCGGGCCCCGGCCGCGTGCTGGTGGGCGCGGCACACCGTGGAATCGACGCTCAGGTCCCACACGATCGCACCCTTCGCGTCGGCCAGGGACTGGAGCCGGGTGAAGACCCGGTGCCAGGTGCCGTCCCGTTGCCACCGGCGGAACAGGTCGTAGACCCGTCCCCACGGCCCGTATTCGACAGGCACGTCCCGCCACGGCACACCGGTACGAACCCGGAACCGTATGCCGTCGATCAGCTGCCGCCGGGGCCAGACGGACGGCCGCCCTGCCTTCGCCCCCTTCGGCAACAACGGCTCCAGCAGCGCCCACTGCTCATCCGTGAGATCTCCCCGCCCCATGAACCGTGATCATCCATCGGTCAAGATCCGAGCAGTGTCCGCTGGGACCAGAAGAACAAAGTGCCACTCAGCACCGTGATCAGCCCGCGGGCCGGGGCCGCCCGCCACAGCGGTGTGATCGCGGACAGAAAGAGCGCAGCCGGCGCAAGACCACACCGAGATCACGTTCGTCCTGCCCGCCGGCCATTCGGTCGGTGAGGTGAGCGTGGTCGGCGACTTCAGCGACTGGCGGCCCGGCGCCCACCCGATGGGCGAGCGTCCCGACGGCACCCACGCGGTCACGGCCATTCTGCCGGGCCAACGGCGCACCCGCGTCCGCCATGACAGTCCGCGTGCTGCGGTGACACAGCGGCCTGCGCTGGGTGGTGCGCTGCCGCCCGACCCACTGACCTGCCCGCAGTGTCCGCGGCCGCTCCCCCGACCCGACCGTTGTCCGTCACAGCGTCCAGCCGGGCCGGCCACCCTTTACCCGATAGCACATTTTAGGCGATATGTGAAATTCTGGAATGGTGCACCAAGGGACAGCACCCGCGGCGGTGACCCCCGCACGCCCAGGTTCTGGCTGCCTGTGTGAGCTGTCAAAGAGTGGAGGATGCGATGTGGACCATCGTCATCATCGTGGCCGCCGTGGTCATCGTGGTCGCCATCGCGCTGACCATGCGGACCATGGCCCGGCGCCGGCACCTGCGGGATCAGTTCGGGCCCGAATACGAGCGCGCGGTCGAGGCGGAGCGGAGCCGTGGAGCAGCCGAGCGCGACCTCAAGGAGAGGGAGGAGCGGCATGAGGAGCTGGAGATCAGGCCGCTGCCCTCGACGGTCCGGGACCGGTATGCCCGGGACTGGGCCAGCGTGCAGGAGCATTTCGTCGACAGTCCCGACCAGGCTGTGGGTGAGGCGGACCGGCTCGTGACCACGCTCATGAGCGAGCGCGGCTACCCGACGGAGAACTATGAGCAACAGAAGCGGGACCTGTCGGTCGAGCACTCCCGAACCCTGGACCATTACCGCATCGCCCACGAGATCAACGGGCGTGCCGGCGGCAGGGACACCACGACAGAAGAACTGCGGAGTGCGATGGTCCACTACCGGGCCCTGTTCGACGAACTGCTGCAGGACGACACCGCTTCGCCGGATGAGGAACGCCGCTGAATGCCCAGCGGCCGGGATCGGATGTTCACCACCGCCATGAAGGTGAAGAGACATGCAGAGAGAATCACAATACGGGCGCGACGAGTACGCCGAGCCCGCCGAAGAGACACTGTCGACCGAGGACATCGCCCGGCCCCAGACGGAAACATCGCAACAGCCCCCGGACGATGACCCGTCAGCGGCCCCCGATGACGAGGGGGCAGCACTCAGGACCAGAATCACGGACGAGGCGGGAGACGAGCGGGACGCTGTGCCCGGTGAACGGGACGAGTCCGCGCGGCAGCCCGATGCCGCCCCGCTCCTCGGGGCACAGGAGGCAGAAGGGCTCCGGACCAGGTGGCAGGAGATCCAGCAGGGATTCGTCGATGACCCGAAGCAGTCTGTGCTTGCGGCAGACGGGCTCGTCGCCGAGGTGATGCAGCTGCTCGCCACCACGTTCGCCGACCACAAGCTGGGGCTCGAAAGCCAATGGCACCGCGGCGAGGAGGCCGCCACCGAGGACCTGCGCCTGGCCCTGCGCCAATACCGATCCTTCTTCGACCGCCTGCTCAGCACCTGACCTACGGCCCGGATCCGCGACGAGTACCGTCCGGCTGGGGGCGCTTGTACGCAGAACACCGGCCGGTGGCTCCCTCGCGCGTAGAGCAGGCAGCCACCGGCCGGTATACGTACAGGGGCCGTCACATGGGATCGACGTCCCCGCTGCCCCTGTCGTTCTCCGGAGGCAGCGATCAACCGGGTCCGCCGACCGACCAGGACACAGCGGTCGCGGCGGTCGCGACGGCGACCGCCGCAAGGCGCCGGTAGTCGATGGTGTCCGGGGTGTCGGTCGGGCGGTGGTAGTTGCGGTTCCGGAAGTTCGCCGTACTGGTCAGCATCAGGGCCGGAATTCCCGCGTTCCAGAAGGACGCGTGGTCGCTGCGGTCGAGCTGGATCAACGGGGGCACCCCGAGGCCGGCGAGTGCGCCCAGCAGGCCGTCGGGACGCGGGTCGCGCAGTGTGACAGCAGGCAGTGAGGGCTCTGCGGCCTCGGCTGCCCGGCGCCACAGGGCGGCCGCCGCCTCCGACGAGCGCCGGTGGGCCACGAGGGTGAAGTCGCCTCGCTGCCCGGTCGAGCGGACCGCCGCGGCCGCCCGGGGGAAGGCCGCGCGAAAGCCGCCGGGCATCAGCTGGGTTCCGGGCTCGTTCGCGAAGAAGCCGACCGACTCCAGGCAGATCATGCCCGTGACCCGCCCGGCGTGGCGGAGCCGCCGGGCAGCGACCCGTGAGCCGATCATCCCCAGCTCCTCCATGTCGAAGACCATGAGGGTTACCGCGGGCGGTCGCGGCAGCCCGCCGAGGAGCCGCGCGATCTCCAGCAGCGCGGCGACTCCGGAGGCGTTGTCATCGGCTCCGGGGCTGTCGGCGACGGTGTCCAGGTGCGCTCCGACGACCACCGTGGGGCGGGCGTCGCCTCCCGGCAGCCCGGCCAGGAGGTTCGCGCCGGTCAGCCGCCGGTGCAGACGGAGTTGGAACGCGAGCGCCCGACTGGTCTGACGGTCGGTGCCGCCCAGGCGCCACCGTACGTCGAACGGCTGCCGCTCCGTCCACCAGCCCGCAACGGCCAGTTCACTCGTCACATGGGCCTCGGCGCGCAGCATGGCCTCGGGGGCACGGATCCGGCTGCGCGGGCGGTCGGCAAGGTATTCCACGTCATGTCGCAGGCGCTGCGGGTCAGCCCGCCGGGCCAGTTCGCGTACGAGCGCGGGCACTTCGTGGCCGAGATCCATGACGGAGTCAGCTCCGAGCGGCCGGGGCCGGGACGGCCACGATCCGGTCGAGGGCCGGCGAACAGCCCGTGCCGCGGCAGCCAGGCTGCTCCGCCGGCAGCTTGCGGCCTTCGGTGCCGAGGCCGTCGACGGCCTCGCCGAGCGTGACCGGATCACCCATCGCGTAGATCGTACGCACGTACATGGCGCCCTTCCTCATGGGTAGGCCGGCGCCGGGGCGGGCGCACAGCCCTCACTCCATGCCATGACAGGGGCGGGTGGGAGGCAAGGCCGCCCGGGCGTTCGAGTGACCGTGCCCTCTCTGCGCTTGGCCGACCGGCGATCCGGCGGCAGGAGGCGTCCCCGCACCTGGGAAGCGGTCGGGGGGCAGTCCAGCCTGACGGATCAGCGCAGGCTGGGGCGTCGGGAGTGGCGCAGACGCATGCCGTAGTAGACGATGTCCGCCGCGAGCAGGACGATGCCGATGATCAGCAGGTAGAGCAGCCCCTCAGCAGTAGCGCCCATGACGCCCAACACCATCGCGACGACGAGCACGGCGTCGAGCGGGACGAAGACCAGGCGGTGGCGGGTGGGCAGGTCGATCTGGACCGTGGCCATGACCGACTCGTCCGTGCTGGTGTCCACGTAGATCGCCTCCAGCACTCCGATCTCGTACCCTCCCCCGTCCATCACGTCCTGGGCTTCTTCGAGCTGGTCTTCCAGGACGATGATGCGGCAGGCGGCTTCGATGGGGGTGCCCTGGTCGACGAGTTCGCGGGCGCGGGCGGCGATGCGCAGTGGGTAGCGGGAGTAGCGGCGGTGGCCGCCCTCGGAACGGAGCGGGGTGATCAGGCGGGCTTCGCCGAGGGCGCGGAGGAAGCCCTGGGTGGTGCCCAGCATGTCGGCGGCCCGGCCCATGGTGTACGCGGGGTAGTCGTCGTCGAGAGGCCGTAGGAGTCGTCTGCTGTCATTTGCACCTCTCTCTTGGAACGCGTGGAGGGGCCCTGGTGCCGTATGGCACCAGGGCCCCGAAGGAACTTCTACACCACGTGCCGACCCTGATACCGCGTCGGCCTTCTGTGTCCGCCCACCCGGCCCAGTCGCTGTCGGGAGTGCGGGGATCGCGGTTGCTTGACCGGAGACCACCTCACTATCGATGTCCTGCGGTACCCGGACTCAAGACTTCCGTCCGGGCGATCCTGATGGTGCTTCGTTCCTCCGTTCTTCCCTCGGTGATCGACTTCCCTACCATCGGGGTACTGCGCACTGCTGGTACTGCTTGTACTGCGTACTACTGAGCGACCGTGACAGCGTCACTCTTCGGCAGCCAGCCCCGTTGCCCGTCCTGCGTCTGCTCTGGCTTAGAACCCCACTGCCGAACTTCCCGGTGCGCGCGTCCGCAGCCGACGCCTTCACCGAGGTGCTGCTCACTGACTTCACTGCTGGGTACTGCGAACTGCTCTCGCGGGTACCGCACCTTCCATGACCGCGGTCCCGCTGCGGCGGCCCCTGATCACTGCGGGCCACCCGGTCCGGCCGTCAGTCCCGTCGCCGTCTCACAACAACCCTGGCTCCGAAACTCCACCGCCGCACCGTCCTGCGTACTGCACCTACCTGTACTGCTGGTACCGCTCGCCGGCAGTTCGTCTCTGCCAGGCCCTGCTGTCCTTCTGGGCTACGAGAGAAACCATAACCACGCCACCGCCCAATGTCTACTTCGGCCGATATAGATTTCCGGGTGTCCTGCGACGAGGTAATCGGCCTCGAACAGTGACGCGGGTGGGAGCACAGCGGGGTCGCACTGGGTTGCCCCCCCCCGCTGGTACGTCATGCCTCAAGCAGATACCACCCCCGGGTAGCGCCACCCCGCGGCCCTTCACGATCTGGTCGTACTACTGGCGGACCAGGTCCCAGTTGATCGTCTTGGTCGACAGCATCGGCGCCAGGTTCGGCCACTTCTCGTCCTCCCCGGCCGTCGGCCGGTAACGGCAGGCTGAGGCGACGTTCTTCAGCCGGGACAGCAGGTTGAAGCCGAGCGTGCGGGCGAAGGCCAAGCCGACGATGGAGACGCCCTGCGTGTCGGTGCACACCGCGCTCGTCCTCCTCGGGCCCAGGACACCGACCGCTTCCAGGGCGACAGCGTCGTCGAACGCGGCCACGGGGTCCTGGACGGCGAGTGCGGCGGCCGTGGCGAGGTAGTCCCAGCTCGGCCCGCATCCGGCGGTGAAGGATCCTGCAGCATGACAGCAGTGGCGTTGCCGAACCGTCCGGCTCAGCCGGCCGCACGGGCGTATCGCCCCCTCTTCGGCCCCGGTCTCGGCCTTCGCAGCCCGTGCCCACCTCACGCACAGCGCACCCCCGCCTGCTGTCGTCGTGATGTCCGAACCTCGGACGGCGAGCAGAATTGACGTGAGGTCCCCGTCCGACCGACGAGTGGCGTGCTCGGCTTCCGCGTGTGCGCTTGAAAGGGCGCCTGGTGTCATCGAATCCAACGGGGGTGCAAGGTCCCGGGCCGCTCTGGTCGGAGCCGGGAACCTTGCTGGAGCACGTGGCCGTCGCCGTGCTCGGCATGGATGACGAGGACCGGATCTGCTACTGGGGACCCGGCGCGCAACGGCTTTTCGGATACGAGGCCGAGGACGTCCTGTCCAAGCCCGCCGCCGCCCTTTTTCCCGCCGCCCCCGTGGAGGGGACCAGTGCGGCGGGGCGGCTCGCGGAACGTGGTCGCACCTTGGGCTACTGGCGGGTAAGAATGCCCGCCCTGCATCGGGACGGGACGGTCTTCGACTGCGGATTCCGGGTCTTCCCGGTGACGGGCCGCCACGGCCGCACCGTCATCGTCGGCCTGGCCAGCAGAGGTGACGAACTCGACCGGGTGAAGACCAACCTCACGTTTCTCGACGCGCTTTTCGAGACGTGCCCGATCGGCCTCGTCATGCTCGACGAGGACCTGCGGTACGTCCACCTCAACCAGGCCCTCGCCGACATGGACGGAATTCCGATCGAGGACCACATCGGGCGCGGCATGGAAGACTTCATGATCACCTCCGATGGCGGCGAGTACCAGCGCATGCTGCACGCCGTCGCCGACGAGGGGCGGCCCGTGGTGAGCGCGCTGGTCGTTCTTCGCACGCCGGGCCGTCCCGACCGGGATCAGGTGCGCTCGGTGAGCTTCTTCCCGTTGAGCCAGGCGGGCGATACGCGGCCGGGGCTAGGCGGTCTCCTCGTGGACGTCACCGACCGTGAACAGGCCATCGTGGAAGCGACGGCCGGGCGGCAACGGCTGGCTCTGCTGGACCGGGCCTCGGCCGGGATCGGCACCACCCTGGAGGTGGACGTCACCGCCCGTGAGCTGGTCGAAGCGGCCGTTCCGGAGTTCGCCGACGCCTCCGTCGTGGAAGTCGTGGAGTGGATGGACGAATCCGAGGTGTTCGACCCGGACCTTCCCATGGTCACGCGACGGATCGCATCCGGCACCAGCCTGCCGCCTCCTGCCCTCGAACTCGTCGGCGGACTGGAGCGCGTGACGTACCCCCCGGGCTCCACCATCCACGAGACGCTCCGCACAGGCCGCCCTGTCTGCGTCCCCGTGAACGAGGAGTTCATGACACGGACCGTGATCCACCAGGCCCGCAGCCAGTTGCTCATCGACAGCGGCCTGACCTGCCTCCTCATCGCTCCCCTCATCGCCCGAGGCAAGGTCCAGGGAATCACCATGTTCGGCCGCTCCGCCGCCCGCCCCGTCTTCACCGAGCAGGACCTCAGCCTGGCCGGCGAACTCGCCTCGCGTGCCGCCCTGTGCCTGGACAACGCCCGCCTCTACAGCCAGGTCCAGGAGATCGCGCTCACCCTCCAGCGCGCGCTGCTCCCCACCAACCTGGCGACCAGCCCGTCCCTGCGCATCGCTCACCGCTACCTCCCCGGCAGCCACCTCACGGAGGTCGGGGGCGACTGGTACGACGTGATCGACCTGCCGGGCGGCCAGGTGGCCCTCGTGGTCGGCGACGTCATGGGACACGGCGTACCGGCGGCCGTGGCAATGGGCCGGCTACGGATCACCGCCAAGGCCCTGGCCCGCCAGAACCTGGAACCCGACGTCCTCCTCAGGGAACTCGACGCCTGCGTCCAGGAGGCGGGCATCGAGCTGGC
Source organism: Streptomyces sp. NPDC002773 (assembly GCF_040295605.1). Lineage (NCBI taxonomy): Bacteria > Bacillati > Actinomycetota > Actinomycetes > Kitasatosporales > Streptomycetaceae > Streptomyces > Streptomyces sp. NPDC002773. The sequence goes on along the minus strand of NZ_JBEOVO010000003.1, from coordinate 78,750 downwards.
GACCTGTCTCTACATCCACTACGACCCCGCGACGGGCCGCACCCGCATCGCGAACGCCGGCCATCCCCCGCCCCTCGTACGCGAACCGAACGGCTCGGTGAAGATCATCGACAGCGTGCCGGGGGTTCCCCTCGGTGTCGGCGGCTTCCCCTTCGGCACGATCGAGATCACGCTCCAGGAGGGAGACATCCTGGCCCTCTACACCGACGGCCTCATCGAGTCCCGCGGCAAGGACATCGACGAGGGCATCCGAGCACTCTGCGCCCAACTGGCGGGTGCTACCGGCACATTGGAAGAGACGGCGGACAGCACCCTCACGCACCTGCTGGCGGCCGGCCCGACCGACGACACCGTGCTCCTCCTCGCCCAGGTCACTGAGCGTCGCCATCCGTCGACCTCGACACCGACGGACGACGAAGCCTGAGTCCGGGCGGGTCGAAGACGCGCCCCCGCCATGGACCGACTGGGCGCCCTCGGATGGTCTCTACGACCTGTGGAATGTGGTGCCCAGCGAGGGCCCGGGAACCAGGACGGGTGCGTCCTCTCGCCCGTCGACGCGACATTGCAGAGTGTTCGGTGGTGTCTCGCTCACCCGCCAGAACTCTCATCTCTCCCGGGTGCCCCTCCAGCCGGGGAGCCTGTCGTGCCTGCCGCCTCCGGGCCGCCACGTTTCGAAAGCGCGTTCACGGACAGGCGGTGGCGTCAGGGACGCCGCGGTGGGCGGGAGCCGTCGACGAGTGGGGGAGGTTCCGGATGAAGGCGACCGGGGAGGGCAGAGGTGCGGCCGGGCGCCGCCCCGCGGCCATCGGGCGCGATCTGGTGCTGGCGGTGGGGCTCGTCGGGATATGCGGCGGTGGCCTGGCCCTCTTCGTCAGGACGGCCGATGTGGCGGGTGGCACGGTCGTCGCCCTGGTGGCGCTCGCCGCGCTCGGAGTGCTCGCCGTCGGCCTCGCGGTGGCCCGGGGAGGCAGGACGCCCGTCCGGAACCATGCGGGCCCGCGTCCCGCCGACATGCCGGACGCCCCGGCCCCCGTCCCGGACGTGCCCGGCGTCGGGGCGGAGGCTCTGGATCACGCGGCGGTCGACGCCGACGGCTTCGAGCACACGGTCGCCGCGCTCTGCGCGCGGGACGGCTGCGGCGCTGTGGAAGTGGTCGGTGGAGCGGGCGACCTGGGCGCCGATGTGGTCGCGGTGACCGTCGACGGCCGGCGTGTCGTACTCCAGTGCAAGCACTACGCGGAGGACAACCGCGTCGGCTCCCAGGATCTGCAGAGGTTCGGCGGCACCTGCTTCACCATCCACGAGGCCGATGTGGCCGTCGTCGTGACCACCAGCTCCTTCACCGCTCCCGCTGTCGAGTACGCCGCCACGTGCGGGATCATCTGCGTGGACGGTGAAGCCCTTGCCGCGTGGACGGACCAGATCGCGCCGCCTCCCTGGGACGCGCTCTCCGCGGATCCGACGGCTCCCGCCTCTCTGACCGGCCCGGCGTGAGCCGTCGTCCTCCGGCGGCGGAACCCACGCAGGCCGCGGCGTCCGGAGCCTGGCGTCAGCGGTAGTGGGGCGCGACCACGGCCCGTACCTCGTCGAGCAGCGCGGGTCCGTGCTGCGGCACGGGCGGTCGGCCGCTGCCCGGCCTGATGTCCAGGAGCTGCTCGTTGGACAGGGCGAACACCACCCGCCGCAGCCCGGCCTGTCGGATGGCCGCCTCGCACATCCCGCACGGCTGGCAGCTGGTGTACATCGTGGTTCCCGCGGCCGTCGCCACGTCCAGCTCTCGTGCGGCCCACCTCGCCAGCTTCAGTTCCGGGTGCGCGGTGATGTCGTCGCCGGTGAGGGTCGTGTTGCGTTCCTCGGCCAGCACCGTGCCGTCCGGTCCCGACAGCAGTGATCCGAACGGCGGGTTGCCGCTCGCGCGTGCCTCGGCCGCGAGCGCGATGGCCCGCCGGAGGAGGGCGTGGTCGTCAGGGGTGAGGGCGGGAGTGGGCGATGGGGTGGTCATGGGTGCTCCGTTCTGGTGCGGGGTGCGATGTGGGGCGCCCGCGTGTGCGCGGCCACCGTGGCGAGGGCCTGCCAGGCCGCCTGCGGGTGGTGGGTCTCCCGGGGGTCGCCCTGGTAGGGGTCGAGGACGACGGAGTCGACGCCCAGCAGCCGTAGTTGGTCGAGGTCGTCCATGATCTGGTCGATGGTGCCCTCACCGGCGAGCCGTTCCGGTCCGTCGACGCGTGTCGCGGTGAGTCGGAGGGCTATCCGGGGGGCCAGGGCGGGAACGGGGAGCTGTTGCCCTTCCGCGTACGCCTCCATCCTGGTCACGGCTTCGCGCAGCCACGGCAGGGTGGGACGCAGCGGGTGCCACGCGTCTCCGAGCCGTACGGCCCTGCGCAGTCCCGCGTCGCTGTTGCCGCCGACCCACAGCGGGATGCCGCGGTCTCCGTAGGAGGCGGTGTCCGCCCATGCCGCCCGGATGTCCCTCAGGTGGTCGTCGGTCAGTCGTCCGCGCTGCGTGAACGGGATGCCGAGGGCGGCGAACTCCTGCCGTGCCCAGCCCACTCCCACACCGAGGACGAGCCGCCCGCCGCTCAGCTCGTCCAGGTTGGCCGCCATCCGGGCGGTGAGCAGCGGGTGTCGGTAGGGGGCGATGAGGACCGTCGTCCCGAGCCGGATGCGGGTGGTGAGGCCGGCCAGCCAGGACAAGGTGGTGAAGGGCTCGTAGAAGGGAGCGGGATAGCGTTCGGCGACGTCGGGCGTGATGGCTACGTGGTCCGAGACCATCAGGAGGTCGAAGCCCAGGCCCTCCACGGTCCGGGCCCAGTTCCGCAGGACTCCCGGGTCGGTTCCGGGGCCGAAGTTGAGGACGTTCACGCCGATCTTCATGATCCCGAGCGTAGTCAGGCCATGCGACCCGACTGAAGGGATTCCTCCCTGTGCTCACGCCCGTTCGCCGTGGATCTACCGGTAATCTGGGCGGATGACCGAGAGTCTTGACGCGACGGACTGGGCCATCCTGGACGAGGTCCAGCGGGACGGCCGGATCGCTTTCACGGAGCTGGCGCGCCGGGTGAACCTGAGCACCTCGGCGACGACGGAGCGGGTGCGACGCCTTGAGGCGGCCCGGGTGATCACGGGGTACCAGGCGGCGGTGGACCTGGAGCGGACCGGGTACCCGGTGATGGCGGTGGTCCGGCTCAAGTACCCGGGGCCGGGGACCCGGCACGAGCCGCTGCGCCGGCTGCTCGGCGAGCGCCCCGAGATCCTGGAGTGTCTGCGTACCACCGGAGACGACTGCTACGTCATGAAGGTGGCGACCACGTCGATGGCACACCTGGAGGAGATCGTCGACGAGCTGGCCGAGTTCGGGAGCACGACCACCAACCTCGTACTCAGCCGGACACTTCCGTTCCGTGGCCCCCGAGTCCCTCGGGCGGACTCCGCCGGGTAGGCGCGGGCGCGGTCACGGCATCGGTCAGCCCGGGGTGCCCAGGTCCAGGCGGTCGGCGAGACCGGCGTCGGTGAAGGCGGCTGTCAGTTCGGCTCGTCCCTCGGTGAAGTGGGCCCAGCTGTCGTAGTGGACGGGAACCACGCGGCGGGCGCCGAGTATCTTCGCGGCGTCGGCGGTCTGCGCGCTGTCGAGGACGATCAGGGCGCCGTCGAAGAGAACGGGGAAGCGGGGAGCCCCGGCGAACAGGACGGCGGTGTCCACCGGGCCGAAGCGTTCGGCGATCTGCTCGACGAGGTCGAGCGAGGCGTTGTCGCCACTGACGTAGACCGTGGGCAGGCCCTCCCCCGTCAGCACGAAACCGACGACCTGCCCGGTGATCGGTTCGACCTCCTCGCGGGGCCCGGGGCCGTGGATCGCGGGTACGCCGGTCACGGTGATCGTGCCGCCGCCGGGGCGGTCGAGGTCGATCGGCTCCCAGTCGGCCAGGGCCTTGGCCCCCGCTCCCAGGCGCTGCGCGCCGCCGGGGGTGGTGAGGGTGAGCGGAACGTCGGCGAGCAGCGCTCGGCCCGAGACGTCGAGGTTGTCGGGGTGCTCGTCGTGGGAGAGCAGGACCACGTCGACCCTGCCGAGGTCGGCCGGTGCGGCCGATGCGGGCTCCGTCTTGGTCAACCGGCCGCCCGGCACGGTGTATTCGCGAGGCGCGTCGAAGGTGGGGTCGGTCAGGAATCGCAGGCCGCCGTATTCCAGGAGGGCGGTCGGGCCCCCGAAGACGCGGATGGGGATCTGCTCAGTGGTGGTGCTGCTGCCGGCCATCAGTTCCTCACGGATGAGTAGTGGTTGATCCGTGAGGAACGTAGTCCTTTCTCACGGATGAAGGCAACCCCTAACATGAGAGGTGTGATCGTGACCCCGAGTGCCGAATCCCTGCCACCGCCCGCGCCGGGGGCCGAGGACCACCTCGCCCTCGACTTCGTCAACAGCGCCGTCGCGTTGCCCGGAGGGCACTTCATCGACCTCCTCGGCACCCCCGAGGCGACGAACACATGGCTCCACGAGCGCGGCCTCGCACCGGCCGACGCCGGGGTGCGGGAGATGTGCGCGACCCAGCTGCGCTCCTTGCGCGAACACGTCAGGTCGTTGTTCGCCGCCCGCGTCGCCGGGGTGCCCGCCCTGCCCGCGGCACTGTCCGCCGTGAACGACGCGCTGAGCGGAGCTCCCACAGCCGCCCTGCTGTACTGGGACGAGAAGAACGGCCCCTACCGCGCGGCGCCGTGCCCCACCGACGAGATCCTCGACCGCGCTCTCGCGACCCTCGCGGCCGACACCGCGGACCTCCTCACCGGCCCCGACGCCGACCGCCTCACCGGCTGCGGTTCCGCCCCGTGCAACCGGTATCTGCTGCGCCACGGCCGCCGTCACTGGTGCTCCACCCGCTGCGGGGACCGCGCCCGCGCCGCCCGCGCCTACGCCCGGCGCACCGAGCCGAAGGCCGACTGACGCGAACCCCGCCTGCGTACCTGCGTATCCGCGTATCCATGGCCCCGTCGCCGTCACCCGGGAGGCTCGGCCTCCTCCCCCAGCTCGGCCCAGACGGTCTTGCCCTCGTCGGTGTAGCGCACGCCCCAGTTCTGCGCGAGGGTGGCGCAGATGAGGAGGCCGCGGCCGCCCTCGTCGACGGCCTTGGCGTGGCGGAGGTGGGGGGCGGCCTGGCCGGCGTCGCCGACCTCGCAGATCAGGGTGGTGGCGGAGTCGCGGATGAGCCGCAGCGTGATCGGCGCGGCGCCGTAGCGCACGGCGTTGGTGACGAGTTCGCTGGCGACGAGCGCCACCGTGAACGGGTCGGCGGGATGTTCCCACTCCCGGAGGCACGCCTCGACATGGGTGCGCGCGGTGCCGACGGCCGCGAAGTCGAACGGGACGGTCCACTCTGCCAGTTCGCTCGGCGGCAGGTGCCGGGTCCGGGCGAGGAGGAGGACGCGGTCGGGGGCGAGGAGCCCTTCCACGTCGTCCGCCATGGCCTCCACGTCGCGTCCGGGGTGACCGAGGGCGCGGAGGAGGTCCTCCGTCGGGGGGTCGGCGTCCCCCGAGGTGGCGGGAGAGGCCAGGCAGAGGGTGCTGCCTTCGGGCAGGAGGTGTTCCGCGCAGGCGAAGGGCGGGCCCTCGGCGCCGAGCAGGGGGCCTTCGTCGACGGGTTTCGTGTCGATCGATCCGTCGGGCCTGACGACGGCGAAGAGCGAGGTGCCGGCGCGGGCGATGTCGAGTCGCCCGCCGACGGGGTCGTGGACGGCGACGGTGCAGCTCGCCGTCGGGCGGTCCTTCTCGGACGCGTCCGTGTGCTCGGCCGCGAGGCGGAGGGTGGTGTCGTGGAGGCGGGCGAGGAGTTCGTGGGGGTCGAGGTCGAGCGTGGTCAGGCTGTGGACGGCGGTCCGCAGCCGGCTCATGGTGGCGACGGCGCTGAGTCCCGCGTGCTCGACCTGGCCGACGACGAGCGCCACCCGCGCCCCCGGCAGCGGGACGACCTCGAACCAGGCTCCGGCGCCGCTCCCGCCGGGGCGGTGCCGCTGTGCCGCGTCGACGGCCCGCTGCGTGGCCTCCTCCTGACGCAGCGGCCAGCTCTGCAGCGCGGTCATGATCACATGCTCGCGGGTGAACCGCAGGGCGTTCTCCAGGCAGGTCGCCGTCCGGTCCGCGATGCCCTCGACGAGTTCGACGTCGTCCGCGTCGTAGGGTTCGGCCTCGGCCGTCCGCTGGAAGGCGACGACCCCGAAGATCTGCCCCCGTACCGTCAGCGGGGCGACGAGGCGCGTCCCGGCGGACCCGCCGTCCCCTTCGCACGGGAGCAGCACGGCCCCGGACGGCAGCGCCTCGCCGAAGATCCCCGGGAGCAGGGTGGCGCCCGCCGCCGGGATCGCCGGGCCGGTCTCCGTACGCCCGGCCGCCGTGCAGCGCAGGAGGGGTGACGGGTTACGGGACCACAGGCCCGGTTCCCTCCCTCTCAGCACTCTGTCGGTGAGGGCGACCACGACGGAGTCGGCGAACCGCGGCAGCGTCAGGTCGACGAGTTCCCGGGCCGTGCGCTCCACGTCGAGGCTGGAGCCGATCCGTTCGTGGGCGTCCTGGAGCAGCCGCAGCCGGGCCTGCGCGCGCTCGCGCGCGGTGACGTCCGTACTCGTGACGACCAGGCCGAGCACGCGTCCGGCGGCGTCCTGGAGGCGGTAGGCGGAGGCGGAGAAGACGTGCTCGGTCCGGCGGTCGGTGGGGGGCCGGCCGGTGACGAGGTGGTCGAGCGCCGGGCGGCCGGTGGCGAGGACGGCGCGCAGGACGTCCTCGTCGACGCTGACCCCCGCGGGCGCGTAGGCCTCCGCCGCCGGCAGACCGACGAGCCGTTCCGCCGGGAGGCCGCGGATGCCGCCGGCGACCGTGTTGACGCGGACGACGCGGAGCTCCGTGTCCAGGACGTGGAGGCCGACATCGGACTGGGTGAACACCGCGTCCAGGACGGCTTCGCCCCAGGGCCCCGAGGCAGCGTGTTCCCGCGACTCTTCGGGCTCCGTGTTCACTCGTGCCTCCCGGGCATCAGGCGAAGGCGGTCTTCAGCGCGGACCAGGCGATCTTCGGATCGGCGAGGCCGTGGTACATCGCGGGGATCTCCCGGTCGACGCCGAAGTGGTGGTAGACCGCCAGCATGGCGGAGCGGACCGAGTACTCGACGGTGAAGACGACGTCGTCGGGGATCTCGACGAACTGGCCGAGGAAGGCGAAGTTCTGGGCGCCGTCCGGGACGACGAGGGGCCGGTCGGCGACGACGCGGCGCTGGAACTGGGCGTCGATGTAGGGCATCTGGACGGTGGTGACCTGGGTGGTCGCCCGTACCTCGTCGGCGATGTCGTCGAAGCCGAGGTGGCCGAGGAGTTCGTCGAGGATCTCGGCGCCGGTGCAGTCGTCCATCTTCTTGGGCACGTGGTCGCCGGGGACGTCGCCGAAGAGCCCGTACCCCCACAGCGTGTACGTGTCCTCCCGCTGCTCACGGAAGTGGGGCTGCGCCGGCACCACGACCGAGAGGAGCCAGCGGGAGTCCTTCCAGGTCATCAGGGCGCCCTCGCCGGGGACGTTGCCGGTGTACTCCTGGATGCGGTCCAGGAGGGTGCGGCCGGTCATGGTGAGCGTGAAGGACTCCCATTTGGTCTCGTCGATGTTGCCGGAGAAGGCGTTGGGGCGGCCGAAGTCGGGGGCGTTCTTGGCGATCGACTCCCAGAGCCGCCAGGATCCGTCCCGCTTGTCGCGGATCAGCTCGGGGACGGTGCTGCTGTCGCCGTACGCGGTGTCGGCGGTCATGGAGCCGATGGTGAGGAACGTGTAGTCGTCCTCCCCCAGTTCGATCGTCCCGTCCTCGGCGCCGTCCCGCTCCAGATGGAGCCGGGAGATCCGGCGGGCGGCGGGGCCCGAGAAGTCGACGTCGGCGACGGTCACCCCGAATTCGGTCCGCACGCCCTGGGCGGTGAGCCACTCCTGGAGCGGGCGGATCACGGAGTCGTACTGGTTGTACTTGCTCCGCCGCACGCCGGACAGGGTGTGGATGCGGTCGAACTCCTGCACGAAGGCGAGGAAGTACCGCTTCAGCTCGATCGCGGAGTGCCAGTTCTGGAAGGCGAACGTGGTCCGCCACATGCACCAGAAATGGGTCGTGAAGAAGTGCGGCTGGAAGAAGTCGTCGATGCGCCGGGCCCCGATCACCCGCTCCGGCAGGGCGAGCAGCCGGGTCATGTCGGCGCGGTCGCGCGTATCCAGGCCGAGGAGGGAGGCGTCGGCGATGGTGCGGTCGGCGTTGATGATGCGGGCCTTGGCGTGCGTCGGGTGCTCGATGTTGAAGGCGAGCATCTCCTGCCGTACCGAGACCGCCGGATCGTCCAGGGTGGGGATCGACTCCAGGAGGTTCCACAGGCACACATAGTGCTCCTCCTCGAACATCCGGCCGCCCCTGGTGACGTATCCGCCCTCACGGGTCGGAGCGGGGGCGCCGTCCATCGATCCGCCCGCGATCGGCAGCTGCTCCAGGATGCGTACGTTCCGCCCCGGCACCCCCGCGTCCCGTACGAGGAACGCCGCTGCCGCGAGCGAGGCGATGCCACCGCCGGCGAGGTGGACCTTGGAGTGCTTCGATGCCGGCACGGGCGGGACCTCCGGTTCGCGGGGCGGACGCAGCGCGGACGGTCGGGGAAGCGACGTGTCGACCCGACCGCCCAGCCCTACGAGCCTCACCCGGATCGGTCCCCGGCGCGAACCGAGCACGTGGGCCGCGTGAACGATCCACGCAAAGGATCCGGCCATGGATGCGCGGCCATGCTTATAACTACCTCGCAATGAACACCTATTGACACGCGTCCGATCGTCCCGTCACAGTCGTCACGCGTCCGCTGCCGTACGCCTAGAGGAGCGATGAATCCATGACAGAAACCCCCGCAGTCTCACGCCGCCTGATCCTGGGAGGCGCTGTGGCCGCCACCGGGGCACTGGCCACCGGCGTCGGAGCGGCGGCCCCCGCCGCCGCCGCCGCGACGGACACGGCGACGACGACGCCGCGCCGCAGGGCGGGCCAGAGGTCGATGATCGACGTGGCCTACGAGCCCCACCGGACGGTACGCGTCGGTGTCATCGGCCTGGGCAACCGCGGCTCCGGCATGACCACGGGCTGGTCCGTGGTGCCGGGCTGCACCGTGACCGCCGTCTGCGACATCCGCGCGGACCGCGCCAAGCGGGTCGCCGACCGGCTGGCCGCCGACGGCAGGCCCCGCCCCGTCGAGTTCGGCGGCTCCGCCGACGCGTACGCCCAGATGCTGCGGCGCGACGACATCGACCTGGTCTACATCGCCACGCCCTGGGAGTTCCACTACGAGCAGGGCAAGGCCGCGCTCCTGGCCGGCAAGCACGTCATCGTGGAGCTGCCCATCGCCACCGGGCTCGACGAGCTGTGGGACCTGGTCGACACCTCGGAGCTCACCCGGCGCCATCTGATGCTGGCGGAGAACTGCAGCTACGGCCGCAACGAGCTGGCCATGCTCAAGATGGCGCACGAGGGACTGTTCGGCGACATCACCAACGGGCACGGCGGCTACCTCCACGACCTGCGCGCCCTGCTGTTCTCCGACACGTACTACACCGACTCCTGGCGCCGGCTGTGGCACACCCGCAGCACCGCCTCCTTCTACGCCATGCACGGGCTCGCGCCGATCGCCGCCGCCATGGACATCAACCGGGGCGACCGCATGACCACGCTGCGCGCCACCGCGACCGCGCCGAAGGGCCTGGCCGACTACCGGGAGCGGTTCGTGCCCCGGAACCACCCCTCCTGGAACGAGACCTACGTCAACGGCGACCTCGTCACGTGTCTGATCGACACGGCCAAGGGCCGGGTCATCCGCGCCGAGCACGACGTGAGCTCGCCCCGCCCGTACAGCCGGATCAACACGCTCGCCGGCAGCCGGGGGATCTTCGAGGACTACGCCGGGGTGCTGTCGGCCGGGGGCGGACGCGTCTACGTCGAGCCGGACCACAGCGGACACGCCTGGCGGGACTTCGGCTCGTACCGCAAGGAGTTCGACCACTGGCTGTGGAAGAAGATCGGAGACGACGCCGCGAACAACGGCGGCCACGGCGGCATGGACTACGTCCTCCAGTGGCGGACGGTCCAGCTCATGCGGGCGGGCCTCGTCCCCGACATCGACGTCTACGACTCGGCGGCCTGGTGCGCACCCGTCCCCCTGAGTGTCATGTCCCTGGCAGCAAAGGGGCGGCCCGTGCAGATCCCCGACTTCACCCGGGGAGCCTGGGTCAACCTCCGGATGGGACTCGACTCGCGCACCACCGACATGCCCTCCGTCGTCTGACACGTCCCTCCACCCCCTTCACCCCCTCCACTTTCTCCACCCCCTTCCCGAGAAGGAGCAGTACGTGAGATCAGCAGGACTGGTCGGATCGCTCAGAGCGGTGGCCGTGGCAGGTGCGCTCGCGCTCCTCCCGGCCGCGGCGGCAGGGACCGCGGTCGCGGCGGAACAGGCGCCGGCGCCCGCCGCCGCCCGGACGGCGGTGACGATCTCCCCCGTCGACCTGGCGGGCCCGGCCATCTCCACGGTGAAGGTGACCGTCACCAACGCCGGACCGGAACGGATGCGCTCGCTCAAGGTCTCCTTCGGCGGCCCGACCGGCTGGGCCGTCCAGCCCTCCGTCCTCAGCGTGGACGGCTCCCTCACCACGGGGGCCTCCGCCGACGCCGTCTTCCGCATCCAGGTGCCGGAGCAGCGCGGCGGCTTCACCGTCCGTACGTTCACCGCGACCGCGACCTACCAGGGCGGCGACGGAGCCGGTTCGGCCACCGCCACCAGGACGCAGCGCAGCGGCACGCCCCTCGCGAACCTGGCCGCCGCGTACAACAACGTGGCCGTGACCGACGAGAGCCACACCGCGCCCGGGGACTACGACGGCGAGGGCAACAGCTTCTCCGCGCAGAAGCTCGCCGACGTGGGCCTGCGCCCCGGAGCGCCCGTCAGCGCCCTGGGCGCGGAGCTGCACTGGCCGAACGTGCCGAGCGGCACCAGGAACAACGTCACCGCCTCGGGCCAGGCCGTCGCCCTGAGCGGCGCCGGCGGCAGGCTCGTGTTCCTCGGCTCGGGCGTCACCAGCGGGGCGTCGGGTACGGCCACCGTGTACTACACGGACGGGACGAGCAGCACCGGCTCGTTCGGCTTCCCGAACTGGTCGTTCGACCCGGCGAACGCCCACGGGGCGACCCTGGTGGCGTCGAGCGACGGGCGCAACCGGCCGAGCGGGTACGGGAACGCCGGCATCAAGTACCGCGTCTTCGCCCACTCCATCCCCCTCGACGGGACCAAGCAGGTCGACTTCGTGGTGCTGCCGAGCAACGGCAACATCCACCTCTTCGACATGGCCATCGCTCCCTGAGCGCTGGAGGGCCTGAAGCCCTGAGGCCCTGACAGCTGCCGGGTCCGCCCCGGATCTCTCCCGAGGTCCGGGGCGGACCCGTCAGACCGCGACCACCTTGATGCCGAGGTCCTGGAGACGGGCGGTCATGTCGGCCGGTGCCCCCGAGTCCGTGACGACGACGTCGACGGCGTCGAGTCCGCAGATCCGGGCGAAGGCACGCTTCCCCATCTTCGACGAGTCGGTGACCACGACGACACGCTGGGCGCGTTCCGCGAACAGTCTGCTGATGCTCGCCTCGTCCTCGTGACGGGTCATCACGCCGAGCCGGGGGTCGAGCCCGTCCACGCCGAGTACGGCGATGTCGAGGACGACCTCCTTCAGCACACCCGCCGTCAGGGGGCCCACCAGCTCGTACGTCTGGGGGCGGGCCACCCCGCCGGTGACCACGAGCTTGATCTGGGGCCGGACCGCGAGCTCGCCCGCGATGTTGAGGGCGTTGGTGACGACGGTGAAGGCGGGCGCCGTGGCCTCGGTCGCGCCACGCTGCCCGCTCCCCACCCGCAGCGCGAGCGCGCGGGCCACCTCCGTGGTGGTCGTCCCTCCGTTGAGGCCCACGACGTCTCCGTCGCCGATGAGTTCCGATACCGCGGCGGCGATGCGCTGCTTCTCGGAGGCGTGCCGGGACGACTTGTACCGCAGGGGCAGTTCGTAGGAGACGCCGTGGGCGATGGCTCCGCCGCGCGTCCGGACGAGCATCTGCTGCTCCGCGAGCTCGTCGAGGTCGCGGCGGATGGTCGCGGCGGACACCCGCAGGGACGCGGCGGTCTCGTCGACCTCCAGCCTGCCCTCGGCGGCCAGCAGCTCAAGCAGGGCGTTCCACCGCTCGTGTTTGGACATGCTCCGGCGCTCCTTAGACCTCGGTCCCCGCGATCCCCGCACGCGCGTGCCGCGAGGTGCGCCCGGTGGCCCGCCGCCGGGCCGTGTCGCTGACGAATGGGGAAGCGTAACCCGTGCGCGGAAGGGGCCGCCGCTGCGGGGTGTCGGCCTTCCGCGCGACGCCACGGCCTGCCCTCTGGACCATGAGCCACCGTTCCGCCATACTTCTCGCACCAAATATGCTTGCAATTGATTGAAGCAAGCGCTCACCATACGTTTTCACGCACCAGTCAGGGGTGTGTGGCCCGTCCTCCGAAGGAGCCGTTCCCCATGACCACCACAGCGTCGTCCCGTACCTCGGTCGAGATCGCCTCGCAGCCCGACACCTGGCTGCGGGTGAAGGAGTCGTCGGCCCGGCACGCCGACGTCCTGCCCCGGCGCGGCGAGCGCGTCGCCGTCGTCGGCTGCGGCACCTCCTGGTTCATGGCCCTGGCCTACGCCGAGCTCCGCGAGCGTGGCGGCCACGGCGAGACGGACGCCTTCGCCGCGTCCGAGTTTCCGCACGGGCGCCGCTACGACCGCGTGCTCGCGATCACCCGCTCGGGCACCACGACCGAGGTCCTGGACCTCCTGGCCCGGCTGAAGGGCACCACGCCGACCGGTGCGATCACCGCCGACCCGGAGACCCCCGTCATGCGGGCGGCCGACGCCGTCGCCGTACTCGACTTCGCCGACGAGGAGTCGGTGGTGCAGACGCGGTTCGCCACCACCGTGCTCGCCCTGCTGCGCGCGCACCTGGAGGCGGAGGACGCGCTGCCGGCCGGCGTACTGCCGCTCGACCGCGCGGTCTCCGACGTACGGCGGGCCCTCGCGCTGGACCTCGACGGCGATGTGTGCGCCGCCGAGCAGTTCACCTTCCTCGGCACCGGCTGGACCTACGGGCTCGCCCTGGAGGCCGGCCTGAAGATGCGCGAGGCCGCAGGCGCGTGGACGGAGGCGTACCCGGCCATGGAGTACCGGCACGGCCCGATCAGCATCACCGGCCCCGGCCGGGTGACCTGGGTCTTCGGCCCGACCCCGGCGGGTCTCGCCGACGACGTCGCCCGCGTCGGCGGCACGCTCGTCGCCGGGTCCGGCGACGAGCCCGGGGCTCTCGACCCGCTGGCGGACCTCGTCCTGGCCCAGCGGCTCGCCGTCCGGCTCGCGGAGGCTCAGGGCTTCGACCCCGACCGGCCGCGCAACCTCACCCGCTCGGTGATCCTCGAAGACCCGTCCGCCTGACGACGCCGGTCGTCCCTCCGGCACCGTACGTCCCCGCGCCCCCTTGCGTACCTCCGGGGCCGGACGTCCCCGCGCCCCCTTCCGTACCTCCGTTCCCGTGGAGAGAAGCCATGCCCCTGTCCGCCACTGACGAGATCGTCGCTCCCGCGTACGGGAGGACGTCCGGGGTCGGCGCGTTCAACGTCGTCCAGATCGAGCACGCCGAGGCGATCGTCGCCGGGGCGGAGAGCGCCGGACTGCCCGTCATCCTCCAGATCAGCGAGAACACCGCCCGCTACCACGGCTCGCTCGCCCCGATCGGACTCGCGTCCCTCGCCCTCGCCCGCGCGGCGGACGTCCCGGTGGCCGTCCACCTCGACCACGCCGAATCGGCCGACCTGGTCCGCGAGGCCGTCGACCTCGGCTTCACGTCCGTCATGTTCGACGCCTCCACGCTGCCGTACGCCCAGAACGTGGCGGCGACCCGGGAGATCACGGACCACTGCCACCGCGCGGGCGTGTGGGTCGAGGCGGAACTGGGCGAGGTCGGCGGCAAGGACGGCGCCCACGCCCCCGGCGTCCGTACCGACCCGGACGAGGCCGCCGCGTTCGTCACGGCGACCGCCGTGGACGCCCTCGCCGTCGCCGTGGGCAGCTCGCACGCCATGCTCACCCGCGACGCCGTCCTCGACTTCGGCCTCATCGCCCGGCTGCGGGCCGCCGTGGGCGTGCCGCTCGTCCTGCACGGATCGTCAGGGGTCGCCGACGACGACCTCGCCAAGGCGGTCACGGCCGGCATGACCAAGGTGAACGTCTCCACCCACCTCAACAAGACCTTCACCCGGAAGGTACGCGACCACCTCGACGCCCACCCCGATGCCGCCGACCCCCGGAAGTACCTCGGCCCGGCGCGCGACGCCGTCGCCGCGGAGGTGGCACGGCTCCTGCGCGTGCTCGCCGTCGGCTGACCCGTACGAAACTCGCACGGGACTCGTACGGACTCCTACGGGACTCGTACGGGCCGACCCGGCCCGGCGCATGCCTCGGCGCATCCCACTCCCCGCCATTCGGGCCCTGACGGCGTGCCGAGGAGCGGGCGCGCGGGCAGAGTGGCGATGAGCCGCGGTCCTCGCCGGTGACCAGGCGTGGAACGGAGTGTGCACCCGGATGGCCCGCACGAACGACGACCCCCTCGACGCCGGGCACGCGGCCGGGCTCGTCGTGGACGCCGAGGGGACCGTTCTGAGCTGCACCCCCGCCGCGGAGGCGCTCCTGAACCGCACGGCGCGGGACCTGCGCGGGCTGCGGGTCCCCGACCTGCTCGCGGACCCCGGGAGCTGGCGGACGGTCATGGCGCAGCAGGACGGACCGGTCTGGGAGGGCCGTGCGGAACTCGCTCCGGACGGCGGCGGCGACGTGCTGTTCCGGGTCCTGCCGCTCGACGACGGACGGGACGCCGGCGACGCGCGCCAGTTCCTGGTCCTCGCCGCCCCGCGCGCCCTGGTCGCGCAGTGGCGTCAGGGCCATGCCTTCATGCGGGAGCTGTTCCTCCAGGAGCGGGTCGGCCTCGCCGTCCTGGACAAGGAGCTGCGGCTGGTCCGGACGAACACCCCCCTCCTGCCCTATACGGGTATTCCCGCCGATCTGTACGGGGCCCGGCTCACGGACTTCCTCCGGGAGTCGGACGCCCGGGCGATCGACGCGCGGCTGCGCGAGGTGCTGACGACCGGGGCTCCGCTGGTCTCCGTCGACGTGGAGGTCCACACGCAGGTCGACCCGGGCACGGGCCGGATCCTGGCGCTTTCCGCGTTCCGCCTCCAGGGGACGGACGGCGGGGTCGCGGGGGTCACGGCCATGTTCCTCGACGTCACGGAGCAACGGCTCTCGCGGCGCCGGCTCGACCTGCTGCACCGCGCGACGGCGGCGCTGAGCGCCAACCTCTCCGCGGAGGAGACGACCCGGGACCTGGTCGAGGTGCTCGTCCCGGGCCTGGCCGACGTGGCGGTCGTGGATGTCGCGGAGGCCGTCTTCACCTTCGAGGAACCGGGCTCCGAGCACGACCCCGGCGACTCCCTGCGCCGGGTGGCCGCGGCCGGGGGCTCCCCCGGGCTGCTCGACGCCGGTGCCGGCGTCGATCCCGTCGCCTCCCCGTACGGGATGAGCGCGTGGCTCCGGGCCAGGGGGCTGCTCCTCGGCCGGATCCAGGTCGGGCGGGGCGAGGGCCGGCCGCCGTTCGCCCCCGAGGACCTCGCCCTGCTCGACGAGATCGCCTCGCGGGCCGCCCTGGTCGTGGACAACGCCCGCCGGTACAACCGCGAGAGGAGCGCCGCGATCAGCCTGCAGCGCAGTCTGCTGCCGTCACCGACGACCGACACCGTCGCGGTCCACACCGCGAGCGTCTACCTCCCGACCGACACGGCCAACGGGGTCAGCGGCGACTGGTTCGACGTCATCCCCCTCTCCTCCGCGCGGGTCGCGCTCGTCGTCGGCGACGTCGTCGGCCACGGTCTCCAGGCCACCGCGACCATGGCGCGGCTGCGCACCGCCGTACGGACGCTCGCGGACCTCGACCTGGAACCCGACGAGCTGCTCACCCACCTGGACGACCTCGTGTCGCAGTTCGTGATCGAGGCCGGTGAGGCGACCCGTACCCCGGGGGCGGAGACCGCCTACGGCTCGTTCGGTGCCACCTGCCTGTACGTGACGTACGACCCGGTGACCCGGCGGTGCCTCGCGGCCAGCGCGGGGCATCCGCCGCCGGCCCTGGTGGCCCCGGACGGCACCGTCGGCTACCTCGACGTCAGTCCGGGTCCGCCGCTCGGCGTCGGTGGGCTGCCCTTCGAGCCGGTCGAGACGGAGGTGGCGGACGGCAGCGTCCTCGCGCTCTACACCGACGGTCTGATCGAGCGCCGCGGGCACGCCGACCTCGACCTGGGCATGGCGGCGCTCGGGAACGCGCTGTCCGCGGCGGTCGCCCTCGGCCGACCGCTGGAGGAGGCCGGGCCCGAGGTGGTGCGCCAGCTCGTTCCGGGCCCGCTGTCGGACGACGTGACGCTTCTGCTCGCGCGGACCCGGGCGGTCCCCGGACGGGACACCGCCGCATGGACGTTCGCGGCGGACCCGTCGGTGGTGGCGGAGGCCCGGGAGCGCGTACTGGAGCAGCTTTCGCGGTGGGGCCTGGACGAACTGGCCTTCACCACCGAGCTGGTGGCGAGCGAGCTGGTCACCAACGCCATCCGCTACGCGGGCGGTCCGCTCGAACTCCGGCTGATCCGGGCGGCGTCACTGATCTGCGAGGTCTCCGACCGCAGCAGCACCCAGCCCCGTATGCGCCGCGCACAGGCCTCGGAGGAGGGCGGCAGGGGCCTCTTCCTGATCGCGCAGCTCACCGACCGGTGGGGCAGCAGGTACACCCGGTACGGGAAGACGATCTGGACGGAACAGGCCCTGCCCCCGCCTAGTTGAGTGCCGCCCGGTCAGGGGCGCGGCGCCACTGGTGGAGCGTCCCTGCCGGGTCGGTGGCGGCTTGGGCCGGCTGGGGGGCGGGCAGGGCTTCGTGTACGGCGGTGGCCAGGGCCACCGGGTCGCCCGAGGTCCGGACGGGGTACGGGTCACGCTGATGGTTCCAGGCGTCCTCGACGGCGAACCAGTCGATGGCGACCGGGGCCCGGCCGGTGGCGAGGGCGGTGTCGAGGGAGTCGAGGTACGCCGTCCAGCGCACGGCGTAGAAGTCGGAGACGAGCCCGGACCATTCCCGGTTGGCGTAGTCGTGGAGGCCGCCCGCGTCGCTGCCGGAGCGGTGGCCCCAGGTGGTGAGGACGGAGCGGGCGTCGAACTCGGCCGCGGCCCGCTCCTGCTCGGTGCCGCCCCAGGCCTTGGCGTCCTCGAGCCAGGGGCCGAGGAGGAACCGGCGGTCCGTGGCGAGCAGTTGGTCGAGGAGGGTGAGATGGCCCTTCCATTCGGTGGCCAGCTGCCGGAACCGGGGAAGGTCCTTGGCGTCGTAGGCGGTCTTGATCCGCGGGAGCAGGGTCCGGCTGTGGTTGGCGAGGGCCTGCCGTGCGACGTCGACCAGGTCGAAGCGGTAGGCGTCGGTGGTCCGCAGGCCGGGGGCGACCCGCAGCAGTTCGGTCAGCGCCCGCCGTACCGTGCCCGCGTCGTAGCGCATGCCCGTGGGCCCCCAGCTGGCCGCCTTGGTCGCCGTCAGCCGGGGGCGGGCGGTGAACAGGCTGTCCTGGGGCTCGCTCCAGGCGCCGGACGGAGTGCTGTACGGGCCGCCGCGGAGCAGCTCCCAGGCCTTGGCGGCGTGCGGGTCGGCGCCTCCGTAGCGCCGCTCGGCGTACGCGGCGAACCATGCCCGGTGGTCCAGCGGCCCGGTGCGCCAGGCCAGTTCGGTGAACAGCTCGTAGGCGACGGGGTTCTGGCCGGTGCCCTCCGGCAGGTAGGCGATGCCCTTCAGGGTGCTGCCGGGCTTGGAGCGCCACGCGTCGAAGCGGTCCGCCCAGACGGCGGTGTTGGCGCCGATGGTGGTGTGACCGCCGAAGTTGGGGATCGTGCCGAAGGCATAGGGCGCGCCGTGCCAGGTGGTCTCCCGGTCGAGCCCGTCGAAGCGGTCCGACAGACCGTCGACGATGAGGAGTCTGCTCTTGTCGACGGCGTCGATGATCTGCGTGGAGGGGTTCTTCTGCCAGCCGAGCAGGGTCCAGACGGCGCCGGGGCGCGCGGTCTGGAGAGCGTTCATGACGGCCTTGGCGGCCTCTCCCATGGGGACGTCCCCGGGACGTCCGCCCTCGTGGAGCAGGTCCATCTTGTACATCGCGGAGTCGCCGATGAGGTGGCGCTGGTGGCGGTAGAAGGAGGCGGCGACCTGGGCGTACACCGGGCTGCGCGGGTCGAGCCAGTCGGGCCGGTCGAAGCCGACCCAGCGGCCCTGCGGGACGACGGGTCCCGCGGGGTTCCGCGCGGTGAAGGACGGGGGCACGGTGCCGAAGTAGCCGGGCAGGACGGGGGTCATGCCGAGCTGGCGCAGCCGGTCCGCGATCCTGCGGCCCAGCGCGGCGCGGTCGTCGAGCAGCCGTTCGGAGACGGGGCCGCCGAACTCCGCCATGTTCTGCATCAGCCACCACGGCTGGTGCGCGGGGCCGGGGATCCAGGACCGGAGTTCGTCATCGGAGTAGCCGAACTCCTGGAAGGTCCGGTGGTAGACGGCGTCCGCGCCCATCTGGACGAAGACCTCGTTCGCGCCGTGCAGGGCGAGCAGGTCGATCTGCTTCTCGTACGCGGCCCAGTCGCGGTAGGCGCCGGAGTAGCCGTCGTCGGTGTCGTTGAGCGCGAAGCGGTGGGGCACGGACGCGTCCTTGCGGACGGTGCCGGAGGGGGCGGGGAGGATCCGGGGCAGTTTCGCCGTGCTGTCGCCGGGCCATCCGATGTCGACCTTCGCGGTGTACTTCAGGTACCAGTTGACGCCGCTGAGGAGGACGGCGGGGCTGGTGCCCTCGATCCGCGGCGCGCCGGCGCGGCCGGAGACGGTGAAGTAGTCGCCCGAGGCGGGGCGGCTCACCGGGACGAGGGTGAACTGGGACGCGTGGCGGGGCAGCAGGCGGACGAGCGCCGCTCTGGCCGGGCCGGCGGCGAAGGCGGACCGCCCGTCGGCGGCCGCCGCGGTGGGGTCCGGCGGCGCCGCGGTCCCGGTCCCGGCCGCGGCCGGTACGGCGAGGGCCAGGGCCAGGGCCATGAACGCGGATGCCCAGAAGGCCAGTCTTCTCACGGCGGCTACCCATCGGAGCAGGGGTGTTGACGGAGCGTCCGATCATTTGAAGGCGGGCCCCGGAGCCGGTCAAGACACCGCACCGCTCACGGCGAGGGGAACATCTGTGGGAATGACGACCGTCCGGCGCGGGGCACGCGAGTGCGACCCCCTCGGGGGGTCAGGGGCTGGTCGTCGAGACCGTGTGGACGCGCGGGAAGGCGGGGTCCGTGAGGTCGACGGTGATGTCGGTGGTCGGGCGCGGTGCCTCGCGCTTCACCGTGGTGCCCGCCCAGTCCACGCCCTCGACGAAGTTCCAGCCGACGATGTCGGCGTCGCGCTCGCCGACGGTGATCCGGCCGGGTGTGAGCGCGGCGCGGCTCGTACCGGACTCGGCCAGGTAGGCGTCGAGGCCGGCGGCGGTGGTCGTGAACTGGACGTACAGCCGGCTCGTCCGCCAGTTGCTGGTCTCGTAGTAGGCGACGTCCCAGGACCCGGCCGGGACCGGGACCTCGAAGACCCGGCGCTTCATCAGCGAGGGCCAGTTGTCCTGGAGGCCGGCCGCGGAGGACTCGCGTTCCTTGTCGCGGCCGCTGTCCCGGCTCTGGCCGGCGGAGACGACGAGGTAGCCGGCCGGGATGCCGACGAGCAGCACGATGATGACGGCGGTCAGCCAGCGGCGGCGGATCATGTGCCGGCGGTCCTCGGGCAGCTTGTCCCGGGTGTCGCGCGGCGGGAGGGACTGGCGGGGCACGGTCATGAGGGCGGGTCCTCGGGGGGACGGGCGGCCAGGGCCGAGGTCCCGTTGCGCAGGGCCTGGGCGTAGCGCTCGTACCGTTCGTACCGCTCGACCCGGCGCCGGTTGGCGCGGCGGAAGCGGCGGGCGACGAGCCGGGCGAGGTCGGCGGCGCCGACCATGCCGGCCTCGGGGCCGAGCTGGGCGCGGGTGATACGGGCCTCGGGGCGGTAGCCGCGGCCGGTGAGGTGGCGGCGGAAGGAGTCCCTCGCGGGACCGATGAGCAGGTCGTCGGCGGCCGAGACGCCGCCGCCGATGACGAAGCAGGAGGGGTCGAGGGCGGCGGCGAGGTTGGCGATGCCGACCCCGAGCCACTGGCCGATGTCCTGGAGCAGCTCGACGCACATGGCGTCGCCCTCGCGGGCTAGCTCGGTGATGAGCGGTCCGGTGATCTCGGGGATGTGTCCCTTGACCCGTTCGATGATGTTGTACGCGACCGGTGAGTCGGCGGCGGCCAACTCGCGGGCCTCGCGGACCAGGGCGTTCCCGGAGCTGTACTGCTCCCAGCAGCCGCGGTTGCCGCAGGGGCAGCGGTGTCCGCCGGGGACGACCTGCATGTGGCCGAACTCGCCGGCGACGCCGTACTTGCCGCGCTTGACCTGGCCGCCCTCCAGGATGGCGCCGCCGATGCCGGTGCCGAGGGTGATCATGACGAGGTGGTCCTCGTCGCGTCCGGCGCCGAAGCGCCACTCGGCCCAGGCGGCGGTGTTGGCGTCGTTGTCGACCATGACGGGGACGGCGAGGCGGCCCTGGAGGGCGTCGCGGAGGGGCTCGTTGCGCCAGGCGAGGTGCGGGGCGAAGAGCACCGTGGCGCGCTCGGCGTCGACCCAGCCGGCCGCGCCGATGCCGACGGCGTGCACGTCGTGCCGGTCGGAGAGGTCGAGGACCAGTTCGACGATGGTGTCCTCGACGACCTTGGGGCTCTTGGACTTGTCCGGGGTCTCCGTGCGGAGCTTCTCCAGGATGTTGCCGTCGGCGTCGACGACACCGGCCATCACCTTCGTACCGCCGATGTCGATGCCGACGGTCGGCACCCGGGGCGCCGTCAGGTGGGAGCGCCGCTCCCGGGTGCCGACGGTCCGCAGCACGGTGCCGCGGGCGGAGCCCCGGTGCGCGAGGTCACGGTAGGTACTCATCGGCTCCGATTCTGCCAGGTGGGGGGTGAGGAGGCCGCTACATCGGGGAGGCCGCGGTCACGTCGCGGAGGGCCGTTCCAGTTCGTGGCGGAGGTCGTCCAGCTCGGTGCCGCCGGCCATCTGCCGGGTCAACTCGTCGAGTGTGACGGAGCCCTTGGTGTGGCTGCCGGCCATCACTCCGCGCTTCAGGAGGACGAAGCGGTCGCCGACGAGGTAGGCGTGGTGCGGGTTGTGCGTGATGAGGACCACGCCGAGACCCTGGTCGCGGGCGGCGGCGACGTACTTGAGGACGACTCCGGACTGCTTGACGCCGAGGGCGGCGGTCGGCTCGTCGAGGACGAGGACCTTGGCGCCGAAGTGGACGGCGCGGGCGATGGCCACGCACTGGCGCTCGCCGCCGGAGAGGGTGCCGATCGGCTGGTCGACGTCGCGCAGGTCGATGCCCATGCGGAGCAGGGCCTCGCGGGTGGTGGACCGCATCAGGCCGACGTCGAGCCGCTTGAAGGGGCCTGAGCCCTTGGTGGGCTCGGAGCCGAGGAAGAAGTTCCGCCAGACCGGCATGAGGGGGACGACGGCGAGGTCCTGGTAGACGGTGGCGATGCCCCGGTCGAGGGCGTCGCGCGGGTTGGCGAGGGTGACGTCCTCGCCCTCGATGCGGAAGACGCCGGCGTCGTGCCGGTGAAGGCCCGCGACGATCTTGATGAGGGTGGACTTGCCGGCGCCGTTGTCGCCGAGGACGCAGGTGATCTCGCCGGAGCGGACCTCCAGGGAGACGCCTTCGAGGGCGCGGATGTTGCCGTAGTACTTGCTGACGTCGTCGAGCTCGACGAGGGGAGCGGACTCGGTGTTCAGGGCCGTCGTCACTTGGTGGCCTCCACGCGCTTGCGGATCCAGGCGTTGAGCAGGGTCGCCAGGAGGAGCATCGCTCCCAGGAAGAACTTGAACCAGTCCGGGTTCCACTCGGCGTACACGATGCCCTTGCTGGTCATGCCGAAGATGAGGGCGCCGACGGCGGAACCGATGGCGGAGCCGTATCCGCCGGTGATGAGGCAGCCGCCGATGACGGCCGCGATGATGTAGATGAGCTCGTTGCCGACGCCTTCGCCGGACTGGACGACGTCGAAGGAGAAGAGCAGGTGCTGGCCCGAGACCCAGGCGCAGAAGGCCACGCCCAGGTAGAGGCCGATCTTCGTCCGGAAGACGGGGACGCCGACCGCGCGGGCCGCGTCGGCGCCGCCGCCGACGGCGAAGATCCAGTTGCCGAAGCGGGTGCGGAGCAGGATCCAGGTGGCGAGGGCGACGAGGCCGAGCCACCACAGGATGGTGACCTTGAACTCGACGCCGCCGACGGTCAGCTGCGAGGCGAACAGCTTCCGGGCGGAGGAGAAGCCCTCCATGTCGGCGATGGTCTTGGTGGAGACGGTGCCGCTGATCAGCTTGGTGAGGCCCAGGTTCAGGCCGGTCAGCATGAGGAAGGTGCCGAGCGTGATGATGAAGCTGGGCAGTTTCGTACGGGTCAGCATGAAGCCGTTGAAGGCGCCGACGGCCAGCGTGACCAGCAGCGAGACGCCGACGCCGACCCAGACGTTCGCCGTCATCTGGTAGCTGAACATCGAGGAGATCAGCGCCGAGCTGGTGACGAGGACGCCGGCGGACAGGTCGAACTCGCCGCCGATCATGAGGAGAGCGACGGGGACGGCCATGATGCCGATGGTGGAGGCCGCGTAGAGCACGGTCCCGAGGCTGGAGGCCTTCAGGAAGCTGTCGGCGACCACCGAGAAGAAGACGAAGACGGCGATCGCGCCGACGACCGAGCCGAGCTCGGGGCGGGCGAGGAGCTTCTTCAGCGGGGAGGTACGGAGCAGCCGTTCGTCGACGTGGTCGACGCCGTCCGAGGGTGGGGCGGTGGAGCTGCTCATCGGGTGCCCCGCTCCGCGTACTCGACGAGCTTCGCGGCGTCGTCCTTGGTGATGATCTGGGGGCCGGTGAGGACCGGCTTCCCGCCGCCGAGGACGTCGGCGTTGTAGCGGTACAGCCAGAGCAGGTCGACGGCCTCGTAGCCCTGGAGGTAGGGCTGCTGGTCGACGGCGAAGCCGAGGGTGCCGGCCTTGAGGGCGGTGGCGACCTTGGCGTTGAGGTCGAAGGTGTCGACCTCGGCCTTGCTGCCGGCGCTCTTGGCGGCCTGGACGGCGGTGTCGGCGAAGGGGGCGCCGAGGGTGACGACGGCGTCGATGTCCTGGTCGGACTGGAGCTTGGCCTCGATGGAGGCCTTGACGTCGGGCATGTTGGTGCCGTCGACGTACAGGTTGACCAGTTCGCCGCCGAAGGTCTTCTTCGTCCCGGCGCAGCGCTGCTCGTGGCCGACGTTGCCCTGCTCGTGCAGGACGCAGAGCGCCTTCTTCTTCCCCCGCTCGTCGAGCTCCTCGCCGACGGCCTCGCCCGCGACGGTCTCGTCCTGGCCGATGTGGGTGAGCGCGCCGTACGCCTTGGACTGCTCGGCGCCGGAGTTCACGGTGATCACCGGGATACCGGCCTTGACGGCCTTCTCGACGGCGGCCTTCATGGCGTCGGGCTTGGCGAGGGTCACGATCAGTCCGTCGACGCCCTTGGCGACGTACGAGTCGATCAGCTGCGCCTGCTGCTGCGCCTCGTCGTTGTGGGCGTAGAGGAAGTTGATGTTGTCCTTGGCGGCGGCCTGCTTGGCGCCCTTCTGGACGATGTCCCAGAAGGTGTCGCCGTCACCCGAGTGGGTCACCATGGCGAAGGTCCAGCGGGGGGTGTCGACGGCCGCCCTGCCCTGGGCCTCCGCCGCCTTGCGGGCGTCCTCCGCCCGCTTGCCGCCGGTGCTGCTGCATCCGGCGAGCGCCCCTGTCAGCGCGAGCGCGAGCACGGCGCCGATTGCGGCGCGTACCCCTCCTGTCCGAAGCCTGGTCACGAGGCCGTGCCCTCCTTTGTGTCCTTCTGCGTGCATTGCAGTATCGGTCATGCGGGTCGCGGCGCTCGTCAGGGGGGCCGTCTGCGGCCTTGTGCCCGCCTCCTTCCCCGGTTACGGACGGACCATCAGCTGGAATTCGAAGGTGTAGCGGGCGGCCCGGTAGAGGTGGGAGCCGTACTCGACGGCCCGGCCGGTGTCGTCGAAGGTGACGCGCTCCATCGTCAGCAGCGGGGCGCCCTCCCGCTCGTCGAGCAGCGCCGCCTCCTCGGCGGTCGCGGCGCGGGCGCCGACGGCCTGCCGGGCGCTGTGCAGGGTGAGCGCGGCGGCGCGGAGCATCCGGTAGAGGCCGGTGGTCTCCAGGCGCTCGGTGTCCGCTTCGACGAGCCCGGCCGGGAGGTGGTTGCGGAGGTACGCCATGGGCTCGCCGTGCGCGGTACGGAGCCGTTCGAGGTAGCGGACCTCGCTGCCCTCGGGTACGCGGAGGGCGGCCGCGACCGGCGCGGTGGCGGCTTCGAGACGGTTGACGAGGACGCGGGTGGCGGGGAGTTGCCCCGCGGCGTCGAGGTCGTCGTAGAGGCTGCTGAGTTCGAGCGGGCGCCGGACCGTGCTGTGCACGACCTGGGTGCCGATGCCCCGGCGGCGGACGAGGAGGCCCTTGTCGACGAGGGTCTGGATGGCCTGGCGGACGGTGGGGCGGGAGAGGCCGAGGCGGGTGGCGAGGTCGATCTCGTTGCCGAGGAGGGTGCCCGGGGTCAGCGTCCCGTCCGCCACGGCGTCCTCCAGCTGCCCGGCCAGCTGGAAGTAGAGCGGGACCGGGCTGCTGCGGTCCACGGCGAGCGGGGGCAGGGGGGAGCCGGACTGCTTGGACACGGGGGGAGCGTAGCCCGGTGCGCTGATGACGGGAAGTCGTGACGTCCGGTTGTCCTGACAAATCCTTGACACCGGGGACGTGCGCCTCCACGGTGGGGCCATGCGCATCGGACTCATCGGTACGGGACGGATCGGGAGCTTCCACGCGGGGGTGCTGGCCCGCCACCCGGAGGTCGAGTCCCTGGTCCTGGCGGACGCGGACGCCGGCCGGGCGGCGGGGGTCGCGGGGGCTCTCGGGGGTCTCGGGGTGGAGGCGGCCCCGGACGTGACGGCGCTGTTCGGCCACGCCCTGGACGCCGTGGTGATCGCCTCGGCGACGGCCGCGCACGCGGAGCTGATCGCCCGCGCGGCGGGCGCCGGGATCCCGGCCTTCTGCGAGAAGCCGATCGCCCTCGACGTGCCGGGGACGACGGCCGCGCTCACGGCGGTGGCGGAGGCGGGGACCGAGCTCCAGCTGGGGTTCATGCGCCGCTTCGACGCCGGGTACCGGGCGGCGCGGGAGGCCGTACGGTCGGGGCGGCTCGGCCGGCTGCACACCGTACGGGCGGCGACCTCCGATCCGGAGCCGCCGCCCGCCGCGTATCTGCCGCTCTCCGGCGGTCTCTTCCGGGACTGCCTGGTGCACGACTTCGACATCGTCCGCTGGGTGACCGGGCGAGAGGTCGTGGAGGTGTACGCGACGGGCTCGGACGCGGGGCCCGCCATGTTCCGGGAGGCGGGGGACGTGTCGACGGCCGCCGCGCTCCTCACCCTGGACGACGGGACGCTGGTGACGGCGACCGCGACCCGCCGCAACGGCGCCGGGTACGACGTCCGGATGGAGCTGGCGGGCGACCGGGACCAGATCGCGGTGGGCCTGGACGACCGCACTCCGCTCACCTCGGTGGAGCCCCGGGGTCCGGCCGCGCCGGGAAAGCCCTGGCCGGGGTTCCTGGAACGGTTCGCCCCCGCGTACGAGGCGGAGCTCGACGCCTTCGTCCGGCTCGTACGCGGCGAGGCCCCCAATCCGTGCGACGGCGGTGAGGCCCTTGAGGCCCTGCGGATCGCCGAGGCGTGCGAACGCTCACGGCGGGAGCGGCGGCCGGTACGGGTGGGGGGGAGCGGGTCGGGTTGAGGGGCGGGCGGGTCGTCTAGGCGGGGGGCGCGGTTGGTCGCCGATGCGGGGCGAGGGCCAGCGCGGGCGGCGGGTCGCCCGACCGTTGTGGGCGTCGCCCATGCGGGGCGAAGGCCCGTGCGCGCGGCGGGTCGCCCGACCGTTGTGGGCAACTGTTCCGCAGGGCGGAACGGGTGGGCACAACCCACTACGGCGCCGCACCGTCGGTGCACGTTCAGGCTCGGGGGCCTAGGCGCGGCAGGGGGCGCCGTTCCGTTGTGCCCACCCGTTCCGCCCCAGCGGAACGAATGCCCACAACGAGGCGGGGCGGGGCGGGGCCGGGCGTCTTACCAGCGGACCGGGAGGTGGCGGACGCCGCGCATGAGGAGGCCCGGGAGCCACTCCCAGGGCGGGCCCTCGGGGTCGAGCTCCAGGCGGGGGAAGCGGTCGAGGAGCGTCCGGAGCGCGATCCGGCCCTCCAGGCGGGCGAGCGGCGCGCCCAGGCAGTAGTGGATGCCGTGACCGAACGCGAGGTGGCCGCGGGTGTCCCGGCGGATGTCGAAGCGGTCGGGGTCGGGGAAGCGCGCCGGGTCCCGGTCGAGCGCCCCGATGGCCACGAGGACACTCGCCCCCGCCGGAATGTCGGCGCCGCCGAGGGTGACGGGCTCCCGGGTGAAGCGGAAGGTGCTCGTCTCCACGGGCCCGTCGTACCGCAGGGACTCCTCGATCGTCCCGTCGAGAAGGCCGGGGTCGGCGCGCAGGGCGGCGAGCTCCTCGGGGTGGGTGAGGAGGTTGCGGACGGTGTTGGCGATGAGGTTGACGGTGGTCTCGTGCCCGGCGATGAGCAGCAGGTAGGCCATGGCCCGGAGTTCGGGCCCGGAGAGCCGGTCGCCGTCCTCGGCGCGGGCGGCGATCAGGCCGGAGAGCAGGTCGTCGGCGGGTCCCGCGGCCCGTTTGTCCTCGATGAGCTCGTCGAGGTAGCCGGCGAAGCTCTCCATGGCCTGGGTGAGGGCCGTCTCGTCGCTGGGCGTGACGAGCTCGGTCGACCAGCGCCGGAAGGTGTCGCGGTCGGCGGCGGGCACCCCGAGGAGTTCGCAGATGACGGTGATCGGCAGCGGGTACGCGTAGGCGTCGACGATGTCGGCGCGGCCGGCCGGTTCCATCGCGTCGACGAGCTCCGCGGCGAGCCGTTCGACGCGCGGGCGCAGGCTCTCCACCCGGCGGGCGGTGAACTCGCCCGTGACGAGGCGCCGGAGCCGGGTGTGGTCGGGGGCGTCCGCCGCGAGGAGGTGGACGCCGATGAGGTCCTCCTCCGGCGGCCGTACGCCGATCACGGAGGGGGACTTGGCGAGCCGGGGGTCGGCGAGTGCCGCGCGCCCCTCCTCGTGGCCGACGACCAGCCAGAACTCGTAACCGTCGGGGAGCCGTACCGGGTGGACGGCGCCGGCCGCTCGGAGCTTCGCGTAGAAGGGGTACGGGTCGGCGGTGAAGTCCTCGCCGTACTCCCCCAGTTCGATGACGGACATCCCCGCACCCTAGCCGAGGGGCCTCGGGCGCACCGGCTGGTTCAGGCCGGGTCGTCCTCGTCGAGGAGGCCCGCGTCATGGACGAGGAGGGCGATCTGGACGCGGTTGTTGAGGCCGAGTTTGGCGAGGACGCGGCTGACGTGGGTCTTGACCGTCGGGACGCCCATGTACAGCTGGGCCGCGATCTCGGCGTTGGAGCGGCCGTGGCCGACGGCG
The DNA here is from genome assembly GCF_040295605.1 of Streptomyces sp. NPDC002773. NCBI lineage: Bacteria > Bacillati > Actinomycetota > Actinomycetes > Kitasatosporales > Streptomycetaceae > Streptomyces > Streptomyces sp. NPDC002773. The sequence goes on along the minus strand of NZ_JBEOVO010000003.1, from coordinate 50,922 downwards.
ACGGCCACCTCCCGTTCGCGGGCGGCGAGTGCGGTGAGCCGGTCGGCGGCCGCGGCGCGCCGAGGCTGTTCGGGCTGCTCCGCGACGTGCGTCATGAGCTGGCGGGTGACGGCCGGGGAGAGTACGGGGTCCCCGGTGGCGACCCGGCGGACGGCGGCGACGATCTCGGCGGGCGGGGTGTCCTTCAGGACGAAGCCCGCGGCGCCGGCCCGCAGGGCGCGCAGTACCTGCTCGTCGGCGTGGAAGGTGGTGAGGACGACGACCTCGGGGGCGCCGGGGTGGGCGCGGAGGCGGGCGGTGGCGGTGAGGCCGTCCACCTGGGGCATGCGGATGTCCATGAGGACGACGTCGGGGGCGTGGCGGGCGACGAGTTCGGGGACCTCGCTGCCGTCGGCGCCCTCGCCGACGATCTCCAGGTCCTCGGCGCCGCCGAGCATGAGGGTGAGGCCCGCACGGACCAGGGGGTCGTCGTCGACGATGAGCAGCCGGATGGTCATGGGGGCCACGGTAGCCAGGCGTGCAGGGCGAACCCGCCGTCGGGGGCGGGACCGTGGTCCAGCCGGCCGCCGGCGAGGACGGCCCGTTCGGTGAGGCCGATGAGGCCCTGGCCGGAACCGGGGACGTGCGGGACAGGTCCGGCGGGGGCGGGGTTGCGGACGCCGACGGTGAGGCCCTCGCCGGGGCGGCCGCGCACGGTGACGGTGACCGTCGTGCCGGGGGCGTGCTTCCGGGCGTTGGTGAGGCCCTCCTGGGCGATGCGGTAGACGGTGCGACCGGTGGCGGCGGGCACGGTCGCCGGGTCGTCGACGGTGGTGTCGAGGACGACGTCCGCACCGACCTCGCGGGATTCGTCGATCAGCGCGCCGAGGGTGGCGAGGGTGGGCTGCGGCCGGTTGCCGCCGTCGCCGTTCTCGCCGGGCGCGCGCAGGACTCCGATGATCTCGCGGAGGTCCTGGAGGGCTTCGTGGGCGCTGTCGCGGATGACGCCTGCGGCGCGGGCCACCTGCTCGGGAGGGGCGTCGGGCCGGAACTCCAGGGCTCCGGCGTGCACGCTGAGCAGGGTGAGCCGGTGGGCGAGGACGTCGTGCATCTCGCGGGCGATGGACTCGCGGGCGAGCCGCTGGGCCTGGGCGACGCGGAGTTCGGCCTCCGCCTCGGCGCGGCGGGCGCGTTCCCTGAGGGCCTCGACGAGTTGGCGGCGGGAGCGGACGAGCATGCCCCAGGCGGTGACGAGGAGGACGAGGACCAGGCTGAGGGCGAGGTTGAGCCCGGTCGAGGTCTCGGGGTCGGGACGGACGAAGACCGACACGACCGAGCCGACGACGGCGAGGGCCGCGACCCAGGAGATCTCACGGAACGGCCGGCGTACGGCGAGGCTGAACAGGCTCGCCAGGAGGGCGCCGCCGGCGACGGGCACCACGCTGCTCACGAGGGCGAGCGTGACCGCGAGCCCCATGGGCCGGCGGCGGCGCAGCCAGAGGGCGCAGCAGGCGGCGGCGCCGATCACCTGGTCGGTGAGGGTGACGGCCTCGCTGGTGTATTTGGCGCTGGTCTCCAGGGCGAGCAGGCCGACGAGGGCGGCGAGGAGGAAGAGCGAGGTGTCCACGATCCAGTCGCGGACGGTACGGCGGGGCCGGGCCGCTCCGTCCCCGCCCGGTTCGACCAGGTGGGAGGGGAGCAGCCAGCGCTGCCGGTCCGTGCGAGTCATATCCGCAATGTACGCAGTTCGGGGGCGGTCGAGCGGTCGTGCGGGCGGTCGGGCTACCGGAGTCGCGCAGGTCGATACTTTCGTATCGACCGCCGTAGACGAGCGGCGGACGCGTCCGGTCGCCGCTGCCCGCCATGATCGGGGCATGAAAGGTTTTCTGGAGGGTCTCGGGGCCCTGCTCTGTGTGGCGGGCGTCTGCGGAGTGATCCGCGAGCTGACGGACGGCTGGTTCAGGTTCATGAATCTGACCCGGTTCCTCACGGAGAACGTGGGGTTCCTGGAGGGACGGGAGTTGTTCGCGAACATCGTGATCGCGGCCCTCGGCATAGCCCTCGCGACCATGGCGAGCCGGGTGGTGAAGTCCTGACCGGCCGGTCCCGGCGTCGCCGGCTGCTCGCGGTGCCGAGGCGCGGTCGGGGTATCTAGCCGGCGCCGTGGGCGGCGGCGGCCTTGCGGCCCCAGCTGGTGCCCGCGAGGACGAGGACCGCGCCCGCGAGACCGAGGACGCCGGGGCGGTCTCCGGCGAGGGCGATGCCCGCGGCCGCGGCCCAGAGCGGTTCCGTGCCGAGGAGGAGGCTGACCCGGGACGGGGAGGTGCGGCGGACCGCCCACATCTGCACGAAGAAGGCGAAGAGCGTGCAGAAGACGGAGAGGAAGATCAGCCCTGCCCACTCGCGGGGGCCGAAGTCGAGGGCCACCGCCCAGGGCGAGGCACCGGTGCCGGGGAAGGCCGCGATGACGGCGAAGACGGCGACGGCGGCGCCGAGTTGGACGGTGGTGAGGGAGAGCGAGTCGGCGTCCTGGACCGCCTTGGTGCGGGACATGGCAAGGACGTGGACGGTACGGGCGACGGCGGCGAGCAGCATGAGCAGGTCGCCGAGGGAGGGGGCGGTGAACCCGCCGCCCTGGGTGAGGAGGACGACGCCGGTGACGGAGAGCGCGGCGGCGGCGAGGAAGGCGCGGGGCGGGGCCACCCGGGTGAGGGCGGCCTCGGCGAGGGGGGTGAGGATCATGGTGAGGCTGATGATCAGACCGGCGTTGGTGGCGGAGGTGTGGACGACGCCGTAGGTCTCCAGGAGGAAGATCCCGCTGAGGATCAGCCCGAGGGTCGCGGCGCCGCGCCACTGGGCCGCGCTCAGGGCCCGCAGCCTGGCCCAGCCGGCCACGACGAGGACGGGCAGCACCACCGCGAACCGCAGCACGAGGACCGCGATGACGGTGTGGGTGGTGGTGATGCCCTTGGCCGCGAGATAGCTGGCGCCCCAGACGACGGCGACGAGCAGGACGGGAAGATCGGTGAGCCAGGCGCGGCGGGGGGCGCCGAGGGAAACGGGCGCGGCGACGGGGGACGTGGCAGACATGGCGGGCCGGTTCTCCAACTCTCAAGGTGGGGTGGAGACTTCAACGGCTCGCACGCGGAGCGCTCACCGTACCCGGCCCGGCCTGTGGTGGCTACACCTTTCCGTGGGTGGCGGCCGTGTCAGTAGCTGCCGTACGTGGGGCGGCCCGCCAGTTCGTACGTGTGGATGGCGATGCCCGAGCCGGTGGTCCGCGCGGCGGTGTGCCGGAAGGCGGCGGGCTGGACGCCGTCGGAGAAGAGACGGCGGCCGGTGCCGAGGACCACGGGGAAGACGAGCAGGTGCAGGGTGTCGATCAGGTCGTGGTCGAGGAGCGTCCGGGCGAGTCCCGCGCTGCCGTGCATCTGGATCTCGCCGTCGGTGCGTTCCTTGAGGGCGGCGACCTCCTTGACGACGTCTCCGCGGAGCAGGGTGGTTCCGGCCCAGTCGGCGGAGTCGAGGGTGGTGGTGGCGACGTACTTGGGGAGGGCGTTGAGCTTGCTCGCGACCGGGTCGGCGGGGTCGGTCTGCTTCGGCCAGTAGCCGGCGAAGATCTCGTACGTACGGCGGCCGAGGAGGAAGGCCGTCGGCCGGGCGAAGACCTCCTCGACGAACCGGCCGAAGTCCTCGTCGCCGTACGGCACGGACCAGCCGCCGTGCTCGAAGCCGCCGCTGGGGTCCTCGTCCGGGCCGCCGGGGGCCTGGTGGACGCCGTCGAGGGTGAGGAACTGGGTGAGGCTGAGCGTGGCCATGGTGGTGCCCTTTCGTCTCCGGTCCATCGTGTCTCACCAGTGCAGACGGCACAGCTCGGCGAAAGTCATCGGTGGTCGGGGGCGGGGTCCGGGTCGGGGTCCGATTCCCGCCAGCGTCCGGACACGCGGACGGCTTTCATTGAACCCGCAACCACTTAGGTCTTTCTCACGGAGGTTCGGGATGTCCACGATGAACGGCACGGCGGTTCTGGTGACGGGCGGCAGCAGGGGAATCGGCGCGGCGACAGCCGTCCGCCTCGCCCAGGAAGGCGCCGACGTGGCCTTCACCTACGTCCAGGACGAGGTACGGGCCAAGGAGGTCGCCGCGCGGATCGAGGCGGCCGGACGCAGGGCGCTCCCCCTGCGGGCCGACGCGGCCGACGCCGGGGACGCGGCGGGGGCGGTGGAGTGGGCGGCGGACGCCCTGGGCCGGCTCGACGTCCTCGTGAACAGCGTGGGTGCCGGGGTCCTCGGCCCGCTGGAGTCGCTGACCCTGGCGGACGTGGACCGGGTCCTCGCGGTGAACGTCCGGGCGGCGTTCCTCGCCTCGCAGGCGGCGGCCGCGCGGCTGCCGGAGGGCGGCCGGATCGTCACGATCGGCACCTGCATGACGCAGCGGGTGCCGGGTCCTGGCGGCACGCTGTACGCGACGAGCAAGTCGGCGCTGATCGGCCTGACGAAGTCGCTCGCCCGGGAGTTGGGCGGCCGCGGCATCACGGCCAACATCGTGCACCCCGGCCCCATCGACACCGACATGAACCCGGCGGACGGCCCGTACGCGGAGGGCCAGGCGGCCATGACGGCGCTCGGTCGCTTCGGCACCCCGGACGAGGTGGCCGCGATGGTCGCCTTCCTGGCGGGCCCGGGGGGCCGGTACGTGACGGGAGCCGAGTTCGCGGTGGACGGCGGCCACGCGGCGTAACCCGGAGGCGGGCCCCGGACGCCGGGCGCCCGCCGTTGCGCCTCGCCCCTCCCGCCACCCCAGAACCGGCGAGTGAGCCGAAGGGGCGCGCCGGGGGAACGGCCGCGAGCGCGCGGAGCCTCCTGAGGAACGAAGGAGGCGAGCACGGTCGGGGCCGTGAGCCCGGCTTCGGCGCCCCGGAGACGAACGAGCCTCAAAAGGGGGGCGAGTGAGCCGAAGGGGCGCGCCGGGGGAACACACCCGAGCGCGCGCAGCCCCCGAGGAACGAGGGGGCGAGCACGGTCGGGTGTGTGAGCCCGGCTCCAGCGCCCCGGAGGCGAACCGAGCCCTGAAAAGAGGGGGAGGGCGCACCGGTGCTGTCGGTCGGTGCGCCCTCGTGGGGCCGGGCGGGGTGTCGTGCCCGCCCAGTTCAGGGGGGTCAGCCGCCGAGTTCCTGGTGGCGGGCGGTCAGGCGTGCCGTGCCGGCTTCCGTGAGGGAGCCGAAGAGGCGGAGGCGGGAGATGCCGCCGTCGGGGTAGATGTCGACCCGGACGCGGGAGCCGACCGCCGGGGTGCCGAGCACGAAGCGGTGGTTGGTGTCGGGCTGGAGGCGGGTCCGGGGCAGGATCTCGGTCCACTCGTCGGAGCCCTCGGCGGCGACGGAGAGGGCGGCCCAGCCGGCGCTGTTGCCCTTGAGGTACGCGGTGTCGATCTCGACGGCGCGGATCTCGGACTCGGCGGCGAGCTGGTAGCGGATCCAGTCGTTGCCCTTGTCGCGGCGGCGGCGGGTCTCCCAGCCGTCGTCCATCTTGCGGGAGCGGCCCGGCTGGATGGTGTTGGTGGCCGGGGAGTAGAAGCGGTCGGAGGCGTCTTCGACCTGCCCGCCGTTCTCCAGGGCCGCGAGGTCGAAGGTGCCGAGGACGCCGAGCCATGCCGGGTCGGGGGCGACTTCGCCGTACACGCGGAGGCGGGCGATGCCGCCGTCGGGGTGCTGGTTGACGCGCAGGTGGGTGAAGCGCTGCTCGATGTCGACGGCGAAGCCGTTGGCGGCGTGGCCGCCGACGGCGGTGCGCGGGACGAGCGTCGTCCATTTCACGTCGTCGGCGAGGAGGTCCTCGGGCGAGGGCGAGCCGGCGACGGAGGTGGCCTCGACGGAGACGGCCTGCGGGTAGTTGCCGCGGAAGTGGGCCGTGTCGAGGACGATGCCGCGGATGACACCGGGCGCGCCGAGCCGTACGAGGGCCCAGTCGTGGTCGTCCTCGGTGGGGTGCGGCTGCTGGGCGGAGACGCCGCGGCGGCGGCGGGTCTCCCAGCCGTCCATGATCTTGCCCTTGTGGCCGAAGTGCTCGGGGTCGAACTCGGCGGCCTCGGGCTTGAGGAGGTTCTCGCGCTCGGCGAAGAACTCGTCGTTGGCGGCGATGACACCCGCGCCGAGGCGCCGGTCGGCGAGGTCCGCGTACCGGGTGAAGTCGAAGTCGGCCGTCCGGTAGTCGGCGTAGGGGTCGCCGCCGCCGTAGGGGCTCGCGTCACCGGTGAAGCTGGGTATGACGGACACGTCAGTTGGTCCTTTCGAGGAGGCGGCCGGAGGGTTCGGCGAGGGTGCCGTGGTCGACGATCCGCGCTCCGCGCAGCCAGGTGGAGGTGACGACGCCGCTGAGGGTCTTGCCCGCGTAGGCGGTGATCCGGTTGCGGTGCTGGAGCTCCGCCGGGTCGACGGTGAAGGTGGCGTCCGGGGCGAGGACGGCGAAGTCGGCGTCGCGGCCGGCCTCGATGGCGCCCTTGCGGGTGAGTCCGGCGAGCCGGGCCGGGCCCTCGGACATCCAGCGGACGACGTCCTCCAGGGTGTGGCCGCGGCGGCGGGCCTCGGTCCAGATGGCGGGGAGGCCGAGCTGGAGGGAGGAGATGCCGCCCCAGGCGGACGCGAAGTCGGGGGTCTTGAGGTCGGCGGTGGACGGCGAGTGGTCGGAGACGATGCAGTCGATCGTGCCGTCCGCGAGTCCCTGCCAGAGCGCGTCCTGGTTGGCGGCCTCGCGGATGGGCGGGCAGCACTTGAACTCGGTGGCGCCGTCCGGGATCTCCTCGGCGGTGAGCGTGAGGAAGTGCGGGCAGGACTCGACAGTGATCTTGACGCCCTCGGCCTTCGCGGCGGCGATCAGCGGCAGCGCGTCGGAGGAGGAGAGGTGCAGGACGTGGACGCGGGCGTTGAGCCGGCGGGCCTGGTTGACCAGGTTCTCGATCGCCGTGTTCTCGGCGTCCCGGGGGCGGGAGGCGAGGAAGTCGGCGTACGCGCCGCCCGGGCGCTGGGGCGCGGCGGCGAGGTGGTGCGGGTCCTCGGCGTGCACGATCATCAGGCCGTCGAAGCCGGAGATCTCGGCGAGCGAGGTCGCCAGCTGCTCCTGGTCCAGCTCGGGGAACTCGTCGACGCCGGAGGGCGACAGGAAGCACTTGAAGCCGAAGACACCGGCGTCGTGGAGCGGCCGGAGGTCCTTGACGTTGTCGGGCAGGGCGCCGCCCCAGAAGCCGACGTCGATGTGCGCCTTGGCGCGGGCGACGTCCTGCTTGGTCCGCAGGTTCTCCACGGTGGTGGTCGGCGGCAGCGAGTTGAGGGGCATGTCGAGCAGGGTGGTGATGCCACCGGCGGCGGCCGCGCGGGTGGCGGTCCAGAAGCCCTCCCACTCGGTGCGGCCGGGGTCGTTCACGTGCACGTGGGTGTCGACGAGTCCGGGCAGGACGACGTCGTCGCCGACGTCCTCGAGCCGGGCGCCGGCGGGTACCTCGGCGTCGTACGGCAGCACGGCCGCGATCGTCCCTCCGGAGACGGCGATCGACGCCGGGCGTGTCCCCTCGGGGGTGATGACACGCGTCGAGCGCAGGACCAGGTTGACGTCCACCCGTACCCCTCTCTTCAAGTGACTCGCAGCGAAAACTGAGAAATTCAACGAACTGTTGAAAAGGAGTCTTCACTTCCGGGCGACATGTCGTCAAGGGCACACTTCCAGCATCGGCCACTGACGAACCCGTCTTGGATGTTTCCACAAAGTGGAAACAGAATTCCGTACAGTAGAACGTAGCTCCACACATGCGGGGCAGAGCCGGACCCCGCCGAGCCCTCCCCGACACCGGACAAACACCCCCTGACCGGCCCGTACACCGGCACCGGGGCCGGGTGCCCCGGCCGGTGGCCCGGTAGGCTGCTGCCTTGCCCGCCTGCCTCGAAAGGACCGTTGACGTGCCGACGTCCAGCGCCAGCACCACCGACGCCGCCAAACCCGCCGCGAGCGGGGGCGTCCAGTCCCTTGAGCGTGCCTTCGACCTCCTTGAGCGGATGGCCGACGCCGGGGGCGAGGTCGGGCTGAGCGAGCTCTCCGCCAGCAGCGGACTCCCGCTCCCCACCATCCACCGCCTGATGCGCACCCTGGTCGCCTGCGGCTATGTGCGCCAGCAGCCCAACCGGCGGTACGCGCTCGGCCCCCGGCTCATCCGGCTCGGCGAGTCCGCCTCCCGCCTCCTCGGCACCTGGGCCCGCCCGTACCTCGCGCGGCTCGTCGAGGAGACCGGCGAGACCGCGAACATGGCGCTGCTCGACGGCGACGAGATCGTGTACGTGGCGCAGGTGCCGTCCAAGCACTCGATGCGGATGTTCACCGAGGTCGGCCGGCGGGTGCTGCCGCACTCGACCGGCGTCGGCAAGGCGCTCCTCGCGCACACCCCGGCGGAGGAGATCCGCGCGCTGCTGGCCCGTACCGGCATGCCCGCCGCGACCGAGAAGACGATCACCACGCCGGACGGCTTCCTCGACGCGCTCGTCGCGGTCCGCGAGACGGGGTACGCGGTCGACGACAACGAGCAGGAGATAGGAGTCCGCTGCCTCGCGGTGTCGGTGCCCAACTCGCCCACCGCCGCGGCGATCTCCATCTCGGGCCCGGCGGGCCGGGTGACCGAGGCGGCCACGGAGAAGATCGTTCCGATCCTCCAGCAGGTCGCCCGCGAACTCTCGACGGCGCTGGCGAACACGGCGGGCAACGGCCAGGGCTGAGGCCCTCCCCCTCCCCCCCCCGCCTGACCCCGCGGCCGCCGGGTCAGGCGGTCTCGCGCGGGGTCACGAGACCGGACTCGTAGGCGAGGACGACGAGCTGGGCCCGGTCACGGACGTCGAGCTTGGCCATCGCCCGGTTGACGTGGGTCTTGGCGGTCATGGGGCTGATCACCATGTGAGCGGCGATCCGGTCGTTGGACAGGCCCCGCGCGACCAGGACGACGGCCTCGCGTTCGCGCTGGGTCAGCTCGTCGAGGCCCGTGACCGCGCCGCCCGGAAGCGGCTGGGTGACGTACCTGTCGATCAGCTTGCGGGTGATCGAGGGAGCGAGCAGGGCGTCGCCGCGCGCCGCGACCCGTACGGCGTGCAGGAAGTCCTCCGGCACGATGTCCTTGACGAGGAATCCGGCGGCGCCGGCGCGCAGCGCGTGGAAGACGTACTCGTCGAGGCCGTAGTTGGTCAGGATGACGACGTGCGTCCCGGCGAGGGCCGGGTCCGCCGCGATGCGCCGCGTCGTCTCGATGCCGTCCATCACCGGCATCTGGATGTCGACGAGCGCGATGTCGGGCAGGTGTCTCCTGGCCAGAGCCAGGCCCTCCTCCCCGTCGCCGGCCTCGGCCACCACCTCGATGTCGTCCTCCAGGTCGAGGAGGGCGCGGAATCCGCTGCGGATGAGCGGCTGGTCGTCGACCAGCAGGACACGGATCACGACGCACGTTCCACGGGGAGTTCGGCGTGGACGGTGAAGCCGCCCGCGCCGCGCGGTCCGGCGCTCAGCCGGCCACCGAGTGCGGTGACCCGTTCGCGCATGCCCAGGAGCCCCACACCAGGTGTCGGGGCGGTGGCAGGTGCCGGAGCCGGCGCGGCCGCACCGTCGTCGTCGACCCGTACGGTCAGGGAGTCGGGCCGGCAGTCGATCAGGACCGACGCCGTCGCCGCCTCCGCGTGCCGGGTGACGTTGGTGAGCGACTCCTGCACGATCCGGTAGGCGGTACGGCCCACCGCGGCCGGCACGTCCTGGCGCCGCCCCTCGATCGTCAGCGTCGCGGCCAGACCCGTCAGCCGGGCACGGGCCACCAGGTCGGGGACGTCGTCGAGCCCGGGCGGCGGGGACGTGTCGTCGTCGCGCAGTGCCTCCAGGGTCGCCCGCAGCTCCCGGGTCGCCGCACGCCCGGCCTCCTGGATCGCCAGGAGGGCCTCCGGCACCTTCTCGCCGCGCCGGCGGGCCACATGGACGGCGACCTCGGACTGCACCTTGATGATCGAGATCTGGTGGGTGAGCGAATCGTGCAACTCGCGCGCGATACGCAGCCGTTCCTCGTCGGCGCGGCGCAGCGCGGTCTCCTCCCGGGTACGCTCCGCCTCCTCCGCCCGCCGCTCGGACTGCCGCAACGCCTCCCCCGCGGCACCCGCGGCGATCAGCCAGGCCAGCTCGAGGGCGTCCCGCGACCGCGCGAGCGCCCCGCCCACGTCGAGCGGCCCCGCGACCAGGGCCGCGAGCGGCAGCGCCGTCAGCATGGCCACGCTCGCCACCACCGTGGCGGTGCGGTGCCCCGCTCGTACGGCCGCGTAGACCGCGAACAGGTACGCGACGACGGGCACGTCGAAGCCGACCGTCTGGTAGCCCACCGCGCACAGCCCGGTGACGGCCAGGACGGCGACCGGAGCGCGGCGGCGCGCGGCCAGCGCGAGTCCCCCGGCCGCGAGCAGCGCGTAACCGAGCAGGTCGAGGCCTGTGGTCGCGTCGCGCTCGGACATCCCGGTGGCGAGGAGCGCCGCCGCGACTCCGACGGCGATCACCCCGTCTGCTGCTCCGGCTTCTGCTCCGGCCCGGAAACCGAACCGCCCTGTGCTCATGGGCGCACCCTAGCCGGGCGGGGTCGGGGGCGGATCACGCTCACGGAGGAGCGCCCGACTACCGCGTGCGCGGTAGTCGCACGAATCCTGCGGCGTTTGCGGCAGCGGGGTACGGCGGCGACGGCAGCCCACAGTGTCCGCGTTCGCTGGACGACGCGGGGCGGGTCCTGCGGACATGCTCGGGTCCGTCCCGTCCCCCTGAGGAGAAGGAGCACCTCATGTCAGCCCGTTCAGGCCGTTCAGACCGTTCACCCCGTTCAGCCCGTACGGCAGTGCCGACCGTGGTCGCCGTGGCCGGTGCCGTCGTGATCGGCGGCCTCGCGTTCGCGGGGCCGGCGGCCGCGGAGGCCTCCGTCCAGCCGGTCGCCGCGAGCCTGTCCACCGTGAGCGTCGGCCGCGTCGGAGCCTCGCTGTCCGCGCTGACCGGCCTCCTCGGCGCGGTCGGCGGCGCCCTCGCCCTGGCCCGTCCGAGCGGCCGGGGCCGCGTGGTCAGCTGGGCCGGGCGGAACGGTTCCGCCGTGGCGCTGGCGGCGGGCCTGATCGCCGTGGCCGTCGGCGCCTCGGTCGCTGCCACCGCCGAGGGAGGCCTCGGCACCGGCAACGGGCTCGGCGGCGCCTACGTGGCCGTGGTGGTGGGGCTTGTCGCCGTGGCCCTCGGCGGGCTGGCCCGGTCCCGGTCCCGCCGAACCGGCTGAAGAGGGCCGACCTCTGCGGCCGCGGCGCGTCCGGCGGTTCAGGCAGGGGCGGCCTGCGCGAGGCGGCCGTCGTGGACCGTGACCGTGCGGTCCGCTCGGGCCAGGTGGGCGCGGTCGTGCGTGACCAGGACCGTCGCCGTGCCCCGCTCGGCCGTCAGCACGGCGAGCAGATCGATGACCTCCGCGCCCCGCTCGTGGTCGAGCGCGCTGGTCGGCTCGTCGACCAGGAGGACGGACGGCTCGTTCATCAGGGCCCGTGCGATGTTCACGCGCTGCCGCTGACCGCCGGACAGCTGGTGCGGCCGCCGCCCGGCCAGGTCCGCGAGGCCCACCGCGTCGAGGAGTTCCAGGGCCCGTCCCCGTACCGACTTCGGCGTCCGGCCCGACAGGTGCGCCATCACCTGGAGCTGTTCCGCCGCGCTCAGCGAGGGCAGCAGGTTGGGCTGCTGGAAGACGATCCCGATGTGCTCGCGGCGCAGCTCGGCGCGGGCGGCGGGGGTGAGCGGCCCCGTGTCCGTACCGGCGACGACGACGCGGCCCCGGTCCGGGGTCACGAGGGTGGCGGCGGCCGCGAGCAGGCTGGACTTGCCGGATCCGGAGGGGCCGACGACGGCCGTGAGCGTACCGGCGGGGACGAGGAGGGAGACGTCGTCGAGGGCGGTGAGGCGGCCGTCCCCGTCGGGGTAGGTGAGGGTGACGGCGTCGAGGACGAGGCTCATCGAACGCTCCCGGGCAGGAAGGGGGTGGAGGGGACGGTGGTGGGGCTCATCGGGCGCTCCCGAGGGCGGTGAGCGGGTCGACGGCGGTGATCCGCCGGATGGACAGGGCCGCGCCGAGGACGCCGAGCACGATGATCACGGCGGCCGGGCCGAGGACGGTGAGGGGTTCCAGGACGAAGGGCACGTTCCCGCCGCTGACGAGGGCGCCGATGCCGACCGCCAGCGCGGTACCGAGCACCGTGCCCGCGCCGAGCATGAGGACGGCCTGTCCGAGGGCGTCCCTGAGGAGGTACGGGGTCGAGGCGCCGAGCGCCTTGAGGACGGCGACGTCGCCGCTGCGCTGGATGGTCCAGACGGTGAAGAACGCTCCTATGACAAGCGCGGAGATGGCGAAGAGGAAGCCGCGCATGAGCTGGAGCGAGCCGTTCTCGGCCTGGTAGGACCCTATGGCGGTGAGGGCGTCGTCGAGGGTCCGCGCCTCGGTGCCGACGGCCTTGTCGCCGGCGGCCCAGTCGGCGCCGTCGGCCGCCTCGGCCCCCTCTCCCCCACCGCTCCCGTCGCTCCCGTCGCCCCCACCACTCCCGTCGCCTTCGCGCAGCGCGATGACGGTGGCCTGTGCCTGCGGGGTCGTGCCGTCGTTCCCGATCCGCTGCCAGTCGTCGAGTGAGGTCCACACGACGGGGGTGTGGCTGTACGAGGCGTCGCCGGCGACCGCCGCGACGGTGAGCTCCAGGGGCCCGAGGCGGACGGCGTCGCCCGCCGAGACGTCGAGTTCCTCGGCCGCCGACTCGGAGAGGACGGCCTTTCCCCGGGCGGGGGCCACGGGCGCGAGCCCGCCCCCCGGTTCCGTACCGAAGGCGGACACGGCGGCGGTACGGTCCCCGGCGGCGCCGTTGAGCGTACGGATGCCGAGCGGTGCCGCAGCCGCCACGCCGGGCCGCTCCGCCCAGCGGCGCCACTGCTCCTCCGTCACCGTCGAGTTGGTGAAGGAGACGGCCTGCCCGGACGGTGGCGCCGCGAAGGCGAGCCGGTCGGCGGGCAGCCCGGTGATCGCGGAGACGTTCTCCCGCGCGAGCCCGGCGGTCAGCCCTGACAGCAACCCGACGAGCAGGGTGATCAGCACGATCACGGTGCCCATGAGGGCGAATCGCCCCTTGGCGAATCTGAGGTCTCTCCATGCCACGAACATGCTGACCAGAGTGGTCCGAACGGTGCCCGGCGGGCATCGCGCCACGGATGGCTCCGCAATCAAACTTTCGGTTGAGTCCGGATTGTCGCCCGGTGTCTACGCTGGAGGGATCATGGATCCCCGCGCTCCGACCCCCGCCCTCCGCGCCCTGCGTCTCTGTCTCCACCTGCTGATGGCGGGCCTGCTCGCCCTGGCCGCCGTGCGGGCGGGGTCGGCCGCCGGGACCGTACTCGCGGTGGTGACGGGCGTGGTCTACGCGGCCGGTTCCGCCCTGCCGTCCGTGCGGAGTTCGCGGCGGGCGGCCGCCGTGTGGCTGGGGGTCCTCGGCGTGTCCTGGCTCGCGCTGCTGTGGCTGACCCCGGAGGCGCTGTGGGTGGCCTTCCCGCTGTACTTCGTCCAGCTGCACCTGTTGCCGGCGCGCTGGTCGCTGCCGGTGGTCGCGCTGACGGCGGCCGCGGCGATCTTCTCGTACGTCGGGCACGGCGCCAGGCTCAACCCGGGGGTCTTCATCGGGCCGCTGCTCGGCGCGGCGGTCGCGGTGGCGACGGTCCTCGGCTACCAGGCCCTCTACCGGGAGAGCGAGCGGCGGCGCCGGCTCATCGAGGAGCTGATCGCGACCCGGGAGGAGCTGGCGGCGGCCGAGCGGCACGCGGGGACGCTCGCCGAGCGGGAGCGGCTCGCGCGGGAGATCCACGACACGCTCGCGCAGGGTCTGTCGTCGATCCAGCTGCTGCTGCGGGCGGCCGAGCGGGCGCTGCCGGCGGGCTCCCCGGCCGCCGGGCACATCGACCGGGCGCGGCAGGCGGCGCAGGACAACCTGGCGGAGGCCAGGCGCTTCGTCCGGGCCCTGTCACCGCCGGACCTGGAGCACGGCTCCTTGGCGGCGGCCCTGGAGCGGCTGTGCGAGCCGGGGGCGGCCGGGCCTCGGGTGCGTTTCTCCGTGAGCGGTACGCCGGTCGAGCTGCCGACCCCGTACGAGGTGGCACTGCTGCGGATCGCGCAGTCGGCGCTCGCGAACACCGTGCGGCACGCGGGGGCCTCGCGGGCGGAGATCACGCTGTCGTTCATGGACGCGTCGGTCACCCTGGACGTGGTCGACGACGGTCGGGGCTTCGACCCCGCTTCGGTACGCCGCCCGTCGTCCGACGGCGGTTTCGGGCTGCCGGCGATGCGCTCGCGGGCGGAGTCGCTGGGCGGCACGTTCACCGTGGAGTCCGCGCCCGGCCAGGGCGCGGCCGTCGCCGTGTCCCTCCCTCTCCCGGCTGGAGCCTGAACCATGACCACCATCCGTCTTCTTCTCGCCGACGACCACCCGGTGGTACGGGCGGGCCTGCGCGCGGTCCTCGACACGGAGCCGGACTTCGCGGTCGTCGCGGAGGCGGCCACCGCCGAGCGCGCGGTGGAGCTGGCCGCCGCCGGGGGTGTGGACGTGGTCCTGATGGATCTGCAGTTCGGTTCCGGGATGCACGGCTCGGAGGCGACGGCGGCGATCACGGCGGTGCCCGGGGGGCCGAAGGTGCTGGTCCTGACGACGTACGACACGGACGCGGACATCCTGGCGGCGGTGGAGGCGGGCGCCTCCGGCTACCTCCTGAAGGACGCGCCGCCGGAGGAGCTGGCGGCGGCGGTGCGGACGGCGGCGGCCGGTCAGTCCGCCCTCGCGCCGGCGGTGGCGCACCGGCTGATGGACCGGATGCGGACCCCGGCGGAGGCGCTGACCAAGCGGGAGCTCGAAGTGCTCCAGCTGGTCGGGGACGGCCTGTCGAACCAGCAGATCAGCAAGGCGCTGTTCCTGAGCCAGGCGACGGTGAAGTCGCACCTGGTGCATGTCTTCGCGAAGCTCGGCGTGGACTCGCGCACGGCGGCGGTGGCAGCGGCGACGGCCCGCCGCCTGATCAGACGGTAGGCCCGCCGACTGATAGGTCCGGGGCCCCGATCAGGCGCTGGGTCCGGGCTCCTGGGCGGCGGGCGGGGGCCCGAAGAGTTCGACGGCGCGCCGGACGCCCGCGAGGCCTTCCGCGAGCGCGCTGACGGAGCCGACTGAGCCCGCGACGAGCAGCAGGGAGCGGCGCAGCCGCGGCACCTCGGGGGCGCCGCTGAGTGCCATCGCGTCCAGGGCGGCGAGCTCGTCCTCGGCGATGCCCCGGTCGGCGAACTCGACGCGGTGGGCGGCGAGTTCACGCCTGAGCCGGGACACGGCGGACCGCAGTTCGGCCACCCTGGGGTCCACGCCCTCGCCGGTCACTCGCCTCTGCCCCACGCTTCGCAACATGGTTCTCCCCCTCGCACGACACTGTGCGCAGAACGCCGTACCCCGAACACACCCCACGACTCCGAGCGCACCGGCCGACGAAGGCCGGGCGCCGCGAGTCGCGGGCCAGTTAACTCCTTCGCCACCCCGGCGCGCCACCCTTGGCGGTCGGAATTCAGGCGACCGTGTCATTCCGCCTGATGCGGTATGCACTCCCCATGACAACTACGCATGACCGACCTCCCGTCGTCGCCGGCCTCCTCCTCGCCGCCGGGGGTGGACGGCGGCTCGGGGGGCGGCCGAAGGCGCTTCTTTCGCATCGGGGGCGGCCGCTGGTCGAGTACGCGGTGGGGGTGCTGCGCGGGGCCGGGTGCGAGGTGGTGCACGTGGTGCTCGGGGCGTCGGCCGAGGTCGTACGGGAGCGGGCGGAGCTGCCCGGGTGTGTGCTGGTGGACAACCCGGAGTGGGCGGAGGGGATGGGTTCCTCGCTGCGGGCCGGGCTCGCCTCGCTCGCGGCCGATCCGCGCGGGGTGGACGGGGCGCTCGTCCTCCTGGTCGACCAGCCGGGGATCGGGGCGGAGGCGGTGGCTCGGGTCCTGGGGGCGTACGGCTCGCGGGACACGCTGGCGGCCGCCTCGTACGACGGGGAGCGCGGCCATCCGGTGCTGTTCGGCGCCGGGCACTGGGCGGGTATCGCCGAGGCGGCGGTGGGTGACCGGGGTGCGCGGGACTATCTGGCGGCGCACCGGGATGCGATCACCCCGGTGGACTGTTCGGATGTGGCCGAGCCCTATGACATCGACACGGAGGCGGACCTGGCGCACCTTGAGTGAGGGTGGCGCGGGCGGGGCATGAGCGGGGCGTGTACGGCCTGGCACCGAGCGCCATGTTCTGTCGATCCGGAGAATCTCGACATCAACAAACCATTGAACTTCCACCATGAGGAAACTAGTATCCACTGTTCAGAAGCGCCTGCTCGTACAGAAGGCGCTTGCGGCCGTATCTCGGCGCCTGCGGCACTCCGTGCCGTCCCGCGACGCCCGGCGGCCGTCTGGCACCGCCCGTGAAGTCCGCTGAAGGAAGTGACAGTTCATGTCCGCACCAGCGCCGTCCCCCCTGGCCGTCGTCGATGCCGAGCCCCTGCCGCGTCAGGAAGAGGTGCTCACCGAGGCCGCCCTGGCCTTCGTCGCCGAACTGCACCGGCGGTTCACCCCGCGCCGGGACGAGCTCCTCGCCCGCCGGGCGGAGCGCCGCGCCGAGATCGCCCGTACGTCCACCCTGGACTTCCTGCCGGAGACGGCGGCGATCCGCGCCGACGACTCCTGGAGGGTCGCGCCGGCCCCGGCGGCCCTGAACGACCGCCGTGTCGAGATCACCGGCCCGACCGACCGCAAGATGACGATCAACGCCCTCAACTCCGGCGCGAAGGTCTGGCTCGCCGACTTCGAGGACGCCTCGGCGCCGACCTGGGAGAACGTCGTCCTGGGCCAGGTCAACCTGATCGACGCGTACACCCGGAAGATCGACTTCACCGACGCGCGCTCGGGCAAGTCGTACGCCCTCAAGCCCGCCGACCAGCTCGCCACGGTCGTCATGCGGCCGCGCGGCTGGCACCTGGAGGAGCGTCACCTCACCTTCGACGGACGTCCGGTGCCGGGCGCGCTCGTCGACTTCGGGCTGTACTTCTTCCACAACGCCCAGCGGCTCATCGACCTCGGCAAGGGCCCGTACTTCTACCTGCCGAAGACGGAGTCGCACCTGGAGGCCCGCCTCTGGAACGAGATCTTCGTCTTCGCCCAGGAGTACGTCGGCATCCCGCGGGGCACGGTCCGCGCCACGGTCCTCATCGAGACCATCACGGCCGCGTACGAGATGGAGGAGATCCTCTACGAACTCCGCGAGCACGCCGCCGGGTTGAACGCGGGCCGCTGGGACTACCTCTTCTCCATCGTCAAGAACTTCCGTGACGGTGGAGCCAAGTTCGTCCTCCCGGACCGCAACGCGGTCACGATGACGGCCCCGTTCATGCGCGCGTACACCGAACTCCTCGTGCGCACCTGCCACAAGCGCGGCGCGCACGCGATCGGCGGCATGGCGGCGTTCATCCCGTCCCGCAGGGACGCCGAGGTCAACAAGGTCGCCTTCGAGAAGGTCAAGGCCGACAAGGACCGTGAGGCCGGCGACGGCTTCGACGGCTCCTGGGTCGCCCACCCCGACCTGGTGCCGATCGCGATGGCCTCCTTCGACGCCGTCCTCGGCGAGAAGCCGAACCAGAAGGACCGCCTCCGCGAGGACGTCTCCGTCGCGGCCGGCGACCTGATCGCCATCGACTCGCTGGACGCCAAGCCCACGTACGCCGGTCTGGTGAGCGCCGTGCAGGTCGGCACCCGCTACATCGAGGCGTGGCTGCGCGGCCTGGGCGCCGTCGCGATCTTCAACCTGATGGAGGACGCGGCCACCGCCGAGATCTCGCGCTCGCAGATCTGGCAGTGGATCAACGCCGGTGTCGTGTTCGAGAACGGCGAGACGGCCACTCCGGAGCTGGCCCGCAAGGTCGCCGCCGAGGAGCTGGCCGCGATCCGCGCCGAGATCGGCGAGGAGGCCTTCGCGGCCGGAAAGTGGCAGGAGGCCCATGACCTGCTGCTTCACGTCTCCCTCGACGCGGACTACGCGGACTTCCTGACGCTGCCCGCGTACGAACAGCTGGTCGGCTGACCGCACAGCGGCCGAACAGCTACTCGACACTTCACACAGGGCTCTGCCCCCGGTGCTCGCACAGGCACCGGGGGCAGAGCCCTGCCGCATGCCCTGATGTCCCACAGGTGCCGTGACGGAACCGAGATATGCAGCTACCTAGCGGTAACAAGCCGCGCCGTGCGAGATTCCGCCATGCCACCGGCCGGCGGCTGCTCTCCCCCACACGTCACTGCGTACCGCAGGAGCACAGCCATGCCTTCGACCCCCCACCGTGCGCTGCGCGCACTCCTGGCACTGTGTACCGCCGCCGGGCTCGCCTCCGTCGCCGCCCCCACAGCCACCGCCTCCCCCGGCACCGGGCCCACCGCCGTCGTCGCCATGGGCGACAGCTACATCTCCGGCGAGGCCGGCCGCTGGTTCGGCAACAGCCTCACCAACTCCGGCAGCCGCAACGGCACCGACCGCGCCTGGACGGGCAGCGGCTACGACCCCTCCCGGGTGTACGGGACCACCGCCGGCGGCTGCCACCGCTCGGACACCGCCGAGGTGCTCAGCGCCGGACCGATCGCGAGCTCCCTGATCAACCTGGCCTGCTCCGGAGCGACCACGGAGAACGTCTTCCGCGCCTCGCAGGGCGGTCAGGCCTACAAGGGCGAGGCCCCGCAGGCCGACCGCCTCGCGGCCGTCGCCGCCTCGCACGACGTGAAGCTGATCGCGCTCTCCGTCGGCGGCAACGACCTCGGCTTCGCCGACATCATCACCACCTGCGCGACCGACTACATCGTCTGGTACTCGTACTGCCACGACGACCAGCAGGCCGAGGTGGACGCCCGGATCGACGGTGTGATGGCGGACGTCGGCCGTTCCGTCGACGAGATCAGGGCCGTGATGACCAGCGCGGGGTACTCCTCGTCGGACTACCGGATCGTCCTCCAGTCGTACCCCTCCCCCATCCCCCGCGCCGCCGACAACCGGTACGGCGAGAGCGGCTGGGCCCGTACGAACACCGGCGGCTGCCCCTTCTGGAACGCCGACTCCGACTGGGCCCGCGACTCCCTCGTCCCGCAGCTCGCGAACCGGCTCAAGGGCGTCGCGGCGGCTAAGGGCGTGCAGTTCATGGACCTGCGGGACGCGCTCCAGGGACGTGAGGTCTGCGCGAAGGCGAGCCGCCAGGTGACCTCGACCGCGCCCGCGTCGGGGACGACGAGCGAGTGGGCGCGGTGGATCGACAGCCAGAGCACCCAGGGCCTCGTCCAGGAGTCCATGCACCCCAACGCCTACGGCCAGCAGGCCCTCGGCCGCTGTCTGGCCCTGATCCACGCCCGGCCGACCGGCAACCACAGCTGCCGCAACACGGCCGGATCGGGGCCTGCGGGGATGTACCTCACGGCGGGGTGACCGCGGGGCCCGTCACGCGTTGAGACCGAGCGGGCCGAGGACCCGCTCCGTCTCGTGGTGGTCCGCCTCCCTCATCGCCCGCACCAGCGCGGCGGACCCGCCCGGCCAGGCGGCGGCCGCCGTGTCGAAGGCGGTACGGCGGGCTTCCAGGGGGCCCTTCTTCGCGGGCAGCGCGTCGAGGACGTAGAGCGCCCGCGCCGAGGTGCTCACCTGGACCAGGTCGGACGGTTCGCCCCGCAGACGCAGGGCCTGGTGGGCGTACGCGCCGATCACCGGATCACGGAGGGCGCCGCGCAGGGCCTCGGGCGGGGCGGTGGTGGTGTCCAGGGCGGCGAACAGGCCGCGTACGGCTGCCGCGTCGGAGGCTCCGGCGTGCACGGTACCGAGGGCGGTGAGCAGCTGGGACCAGGCGGTGGCGGTGTCCCCGCGCGCGTGGAGCCAGTCGGCGAGCACGCGCGTGGCGACGCCGCCGGGCCAGCCCGCGGCGGCGGCGACCAGCTCCGGCGCCGCCCATCCCCTGGCGTCGGCGGCGCGGGGCGCGGCGATCCCGCGCACCCCGAGCAGGTACCGCACGGCGCCCGCGCCGCGCGGGGTGAGCCCGAAGGCGTCGCCGGCGCGGAAGACCAGGCCGGTGGCGGCGAGCCGGTCGAGGACGGCGGCCAGTTCGCGGGCCGGCCCTTCGAGCCCGGCCCGGTCGGCCTCGGTCAGCCCGGCCGTGCCGAGGAGCCGGACGAGTTCGGGGAGGGGCGGAAGCACGTACGCGTCGGACGCCGCGGCCGGTACGGGCGCGGCGTACGCGTCGGACGCCTCGGCCGGTACGCGCGCGTGTGCGGGCACGGCTACGGGTACGTCCTCCAGGTCCGGATCGACGGACCAGTCCTCGTACTCGGCGGCCTTGCGGGCGACGGACTCGGGCGAGCAGCCGCGCCGGTAGACCACGTACAGGAGGTGGGGAGCCTCTCCGCCGTACGGCTCGAACTCCTCTTCCGCCAGCTCCTCGACTGCGGTGATGAGGGTGTCCGCGTCCTCCTCGACGGGCCCCGCTTCGATCGCGGGCGGCGGGGGTACGGGGGCGGCGGCGTCGCCGTAGTGGTCGAGGTGCTCGTCGAGGAGGGCGTCGGCGAGGACCAGGTGCGGGAAGGCGTCGGGTCCCGGTGCGAACCGCGCGTAGGGTCCGGCGAGCTGTTCGGCGAGCCCCGCGGCGGTCCACCGGTCCTGGAGCGCGGCGGCCACGCGTCCGATGCCGGTCGCGACGGCGTGGTCGGTGAGCAGCGGCCCGGCGACGGGCGGCTCCTCGGCGTCCCGGACGTACGCGCGCGTGAGGGCCTCGGCGAGGAGGACGTCCGCGAGGGCCGTACGCCCCATGAGATCGGCCCGGTGGACCCCGTCGGGGAGCGGCGCCCCTTCGAGGGCGTCGAGTCGGCGCCGTACGTCCTCGGGGTCGGTGAGGTCGGCGCCGCAGGTCCGCAGCAGGGAGGCGTACCAGCGGTGCCAGGTCAGGTTCCCCGGGTCGTTCATGGCCCGCTCGAAGTCGGGTCCGGCCTCGCCCACGACGGCGGCGACCCGCTCGCGCAGCTCCCCGTCGAACCGTCCGGCGAGCTCACCGAGGACGGTCGGGTAGACCTCCAGCTCCCCTGGTGGGGCGTACACGAAAATGGGCAGGTCCTCGACGAGCAGCTGCCGGACGAGCGCGGGCGTCGGCTCGGGCACCCCGCTCCCCCGGTCGGCTCCCCGGAGGGCGAGCAGGCCCAGGACCGCCTCGGCGGCACGGACGAAGACAGGATCGCGGCGCTCGGGCGCTCCGTCGAGGAAGCTGTCGAGCCCGGTGTTGGTCAGAACGGTCTCGGCCACGCTTCCCAGGGTAGTTCGGCGGGGACGAATCGGGCGTATGACGCGGGGCGGGGGTTGCTCCGTCAGCGCACCACCACCGTCCGGGGTGCCGAGAAGTCGCCCCAGGTGCCGTCGGGGAGTTGGGCGCGGAGGGTGACGGTGTAGCGGGTGCCCGGGGGGTCCTGGACCGGGAAGGTGTAGGTGGCGCGGTCGGGGGGCGGGGTGGTGCCCCAGATGATGGTGGTGGCGAAGCGGCCGTCGAGGTGGAGTTCGTGGTGGGTCACCGGGGCGCCGGTGACCGGTGGGGTCCAGGTGACGGTGATCTCGCCCTTGGTCGAGGTCGCGGTGAGGCGGGTGGGGGCGGTGTTCGGGGGTGCGCCGGGGGACGGGGCCGTGGTGAGCTCGGCGGGGGCGCTGTCCGGGGAGGAGTTCTCGGCGGCGTCGCGGGCGCGGAGGGTGAACGCGTAGGCGGTGCCGGGGCGCAGGCCGGTGACGCGGGTACTGGTGGCGGTGCCCGGCACGGTGTGGATGCGGGTGTCGGCCTGGTAGACGTCGTACGCGGTGACCCGGGTGTCGTCCCTGGCCGGGGTCCAGCGGAGGGTGGCGGCGCGGCTGCCGTCGGGCGTGGCGCGGAGGGCGGCGGGGGTGGTCGGGGATGTGCGGTCCTCGGCTGCGGCGCGGAGTGTGGTGGCGGTGACGGTGGCGCTGGGGGGTGAGACGTTGCCGGCGGCGTCGCGGGCGCGGACCGTGAAGCGGTGGGGGGTGGCGGGAGTGAGTCCGACGACGTCGGTCATCAGGGTGGTGGCGGGGAGGTCCTTGATCCTGCGGCCTTCGCTGAAGACCGTGTAGCCGGTGACGGCCCGGTCGTCGGTGGCCGCGCTCCACATGACGTGGACGGTACTCGCGCTGCCGGCGGTGGCGGTGACTCCAGTGGGGGTGGTGGGGGCGCGGGTGTCCTTGGGCTCGGGGGCGGCGGAGCACCCTGCGAGGGTGAGGGCAAGCGCGAGTGGCGCCAACAGGCCTGTGGCGAACGGGCGTTGCACGGGCAGCCCTCCGTCCGAAGCGAACCACCGAAAAGGTCCAGACCTATATCGCACAGCCGGGCCGTCCGCGGCAAGAGGGGCGTTGTCAGTGGCGTGCGCTTCACTGAGAACATCACTCTCCGTAGTCGATTCTGGGGGAATCATGACGGACCGTACGACCTATGTGACCTTCGCCGGGGTACGCCGCCGAGGCTGGACCGACTCGATGGTGCGGGACCTGCTCGGCACGCCCGACGTGCAGGGCCGGGATCCGCGCCGCTGGTCACTCGCGCCCCTGCGGCTCTACCTCCTGGCCCGGGTCGAGACCGTGGAGCGGACACCCGAGTTCGCCGAGACCTCGGCGCTCTGCCCCGGCCGTTCGTCGGCCGCGGCGGCGTACGCCGAGCGGCGACGGGGCGCCGTTCTCGCCGCTATCCGCGCGGAACCGATCGAGGTGCCCCGGCTCCCCGGGCCCGAACTGGAGCGGCGGGCCGTCCGCCACCGGCAGCTCCTCGGGGCGCGGCGGCCGGGCGGATCCGGGGGCGGGCCCGCCGGGAAGCCGCCAGCCGGCGGGTCCGCCGGAGTGCCGGCCGGGGCTCTGGTGCGGTGGCAGGTCACGTATCTGAGGCATGTCCTGTCGCGGTACGAGATGCTGCTCGACGGCCTGTACGGGGAGACCGGGCGGGGCGAGGCCGAGCGGCTCCTCCGACGGCGCCTGTACGAGGCGATCGCAGCCGCGTACCCGGCGCTGGCCGACGAGTGCCGCCGCCGGACGGTGGTGGAGCGGTGAACCGTCACCCGGACAGCAGGCGCACGATCGCGCGGCAGGCCGCCGGGATCGGGGACACGATCCTGACCGCGCAGCGGGAGCGGAGTTCCTCCGCCGCCTCGCCCAGTGGGCCGCCGCCGATGACCACCGCCCGTGCGCCGTCCCGTTCCACGCAGGCCAGGACCGCCCGCTCCAGGCGGTCGAGGAGCAGGGCCGGGTCGGCGGAGAGGTGTTCGGGGTCTCCCGTGGTGAGGCGGAGGCCGGTGTACCGGTCGGCGAGGCCGAGGGCCGTGACGTGTCCGGTGATGGCGGCGGCCAGGAGCGGTGTCGTGGTGGCGATGCCGAAGGGCGTGCCGTCGGCGGCGGCCTCCCTCAGGGCCGCCTCACCGATGCCCACGACAGGGACGTCCACCGCCGCGCGCAGGGCCGCCACGCCCGGGTCGCCGAAGGCTCCGACGAGGAGCGCCGCGCAGCCGCCGGCGGAGGCGGCCTCCAGGCCCGCGGCGAGGACCTCGGGGGCGGCGGCGCGCAGGGCGGCCGGGTCGGTGAGCATGCCTGGGCCCCGGGCCGCGGTGACGCCCCGGACGGGGAGGGCGTGGCCCAGGGCGCGCCGGGCGATGGCGGTCATCATCGCGGTCGTGTCGGTGGAGGTGTTGGGGTTGACGAGCACCACAGCCCCGGGCCCCGCGGCGTGCGCGGGGACCGGGGCGGGCGGTGGGGCGACGGGCGGGTTCAGTGGACGTGCGCCGCCTTGGCCGTGTGGCTGCCGGAGATGTCCTCGCCCGGCTCCATCGGCGCGGTCACCTCGTCGTCGTCCCGGCGCCGGCCCAGGTGGTTGAAGACCACGTTGAGCAGGACCGCCGCGACGCAGCCGGTCGAGATGCCGGAGTCCAGGATGATCTTCGCGGTCTCCGGGAAGGCGTGGTAGAACTCCGGCGCCGTGATCGGGATGATGCCGACGGCCAGTGAGACGGCCACGATCAGCACGTTGTTGTCCTTCTCCAGACCGGCCTTGACCAGGGTCTGGATACCGCTGGCGGCGACCGAACCGAAGAGGACGACGCCCGCGCCGCCGAGGACCGGCCGGGGGACGACCGAGATGAGCGAGGCGGCGACCGGCGAGAGGCCCATCAGGACCAGGAACCCGCCACCGCAGGCGACGACGAAGCGGCTGCGGATCCGGGTCATCGCGACCAGGCCGATGTTCTGCGCGAAGGCGCTGCACATGAAGCCGTTGAAGAGCGGGCTGATCGCGGAGCCGAGGGTGTCGGCGCGCAGTCCGGCCGCGATGGTCTTCTCGTCGGCCGGCCGGTCGACGATCTCGCCGAGCGCCAGCATGTCGGCGGTCGACTCGGTCATGGAGACCAGCATGACCACGCACATGGAGATGATCGCGGCGAGGGCGAACTGGGGGCCGCCGAAGTGGAAGGGGGTCGGGAAGCCGACGATGTCCGCCTCGGTCACCGGGGAGAAGTCGGTGACGCCGAACGGGATGGCGATGACGGTGCCGATGACGAGGCCCACGAGGACGGCGATCTGCTTGAGGAAGCCGCGAGTGAAGCGGCGGAGCAGCAGGACGACGACGAGCGTGATGCCGGCCAGGGAGAGGAAGGTGGTCGAACCGTAGTCCGCGGCCTTGGGGTTGGGCCCCTGGGCCCAGCCGAACGCGACCGGGAGGAGGGAGACACCTATGAGGGTGATCACGGTGCCGGTGACGACCGGCGGGAAGAACCGCACGAGGCGGGAGAACCAGGGGGCGGCGAGGAAGCCGAGGAGTCCGGCGACGATGATCGCGCCGAAGATCACGGGGAGCGCGTCGGCCTTGTCGTCGGTGGTGTCGACGATGGCGAGCATCGGGGCGACTCCGGCGAAGGTGACGCCGTTGACGAACGGCAGCCGGGCGCCGATCTTCCAGATGCCGAGCGTCTGGAGGAAGGTGGCGAGACCGGCGGTGAAGAGGCTGGCGCCGGTCAGGAAGGTGAGTTCGGTGCCGGAGAGGCCGACAGCCGCTCCGACGATCAGGGGCGGGGCGACGACGCCCGCGTACATGGCGGCCACGTGTTGGAGGCCGCTGGTGAGCATCTTCACTGGGGGCAGCGTCTCGTCGACCGGATGCGTCTCTCGGTCTTCGGGGGCGGAGCCTGCGTCTTGTGCATTGCGAACCTGGGGCTTGGCGGCCACGGCGGTTCCTCCGGTCGGTTACACGTCGGCGGCGACGCGGGGTTCAGGGAGGTGGTGCGATGCGGTGCGGGGTGCAGGAGGTGCGGCTCGTTGCGGGGTGGTGCGTAAACGGGGCGGTGCGGGGTGGTGCGTAACGGGGCGGTGCGGGGTCGTGCGGTGCGCGCGTGGGGAGGCTGCGGCGCGGGGACGGGGTGCCCGGTGGGGGTGCGGGCGGTGATCACCGTCCCGGGAGGCGCCGTACGTCTTCTGCGTACGGCACCTCCCGGTCGGGCTGCCGCGGACCCCGCTCGGGTCCGCGGCGACCGACCGAGGGCCGTCCCCCTCGGTCGGACTCCATGGGGTGGGTCAGCCCTGGGCCGCGATGCGGGCCAGGCGCTGCGCCTCCGCGCGTGCGTCGCGCGCGATCTGCTCCTCGTCGGCGAACAGCAGTCGGTTGTTCTCGACGATCTGCTTGCCGTTGACGAAGGAGGCGGTCACCGGGGCGGCCGCGCCGAAGACGACGGCGGTCACCGGGTCGGCGATCGACGAGTGGCCGAGGCCGTCGATCTTCCAGAGGACGAAGTCGGCGAGCTTGCCGGCTTCGAGGGAGCCGATGTTGTCGGCGCGGCCGAGGACCTGCGCGCCGCCGTAGGTGCCGAGGCGCAGGGCCTGGCGGGCGTTGAGCGCGGCCTCGCGGTGGGCGCCGAGGCGGTTGATGAGGAGCGCGTTGCGCAGCTCGGTGTGGAGCTCGCCGGACTCGTTGGACGCGGTGCCGTCGACGCCGAGGCCGACGGGTACGCCCGCCTTCAGCATGTCGGGCACGCGGGCGATGCCGGCGGCGAGACGCGCGTTGGAGGAGGGGCAGTGCGCCACACCCGTACCGGTGCGGGCGAAGGCGGCGATGTCGGAGTCGTTCATGTGGACGCAGTGCGCCATCCACACGTCCTCACCGAGGAAGCCGGTGGACTCGAAGTAGTCCGTCGGGCCCATGCCGAAGAGCTCGTGGCAGAACTTCTCCTCCTCCACGGTCTCCGAGCCGTGGGTGTGCATGCGCACACCGAGCCGGCGGGCCAGCTCGGCACCCTGCTTGAGCAGCTGGGTGGAGATGGAGAACGGGGAGCAGGGTGCGACGGCGACCTGGGTCATCGCGTCGAAGGAGGCGTCGTGGAACTTCCGCACCGTCTCCTCGGTCGCGGCGAGCGCGCCCTCGGTGGTCTCGACGGCGAAGTCGGGCGGCAGGAAGCCGTCCTTCTCGCTCATGTCCATCGAACCGCGGGCGAGGGTGAAGCGGACGCCCATGTCGGAGGCGGCGCCGATGATGGCGCCGGACAGGTCGCCGGAGTTCTTCGGGTAGACGTAGTGGTGGTCCATCGCGGTGGTCACACCACCGCGGGCCATCATCGCCAGGGAGCCCTGGGCGGCGACGCGGACCATCGACTCGTCGATGCGCGACCAGGTCGGGTAGAGCGCGACCAGCCAGTTGAACAGGTTGTGGTCGGTCGCCAGACCCCGGGTGATCCACTGGTAGAAGTGGTGGTGGGTGTTGACGAGACCGGGCGTGATCAGGTGGCCGGAGGCGTCGATCCGCCGGACCACGTTCTCCAGGCCCGCGGGAGCCTGGCCGGCACCGATGGACTCGATCTTGTTGTCGGCGACGACGAGGTAGCCGGAGGCGTACTCGGTGTCGTTCGCGTCGACCGTCGCGATCGCCGCGTTCTCGATGACGATGCGGGCTGCCGAAGGTGCTGCCATGGCGGTGGTTCCTTCATTCCTCTGGGGTGGTGTGGGCACGGCAGGACCCTAGGAGGATTTGAGTGCCGGAGCCGTGTGACGGCTCCGGGTGCCGAGATGGTGGAAGAACAGATTGAGCAGGACGGCGACGAGCGCGCCCGCGCTGATGCCGGAGCCGAGCACCGTCTGCGCCCAGGCGGGGAAGCCGGCGTAGAAGGTGGGCGCGGCGAGCGGGATGATGCCCGCCCCGAGCGCTACGGCCACCAGGATGATGTTGGAGCTGTCGTCGAGTCCGGCTTCCGACAGGGTGCGGATGCCGCTGACCGCGATCGAGCCGAAGAGGACGATTCCGGCGCCGCCGAGGACGGGCATCGGGACCATGGAGACGACCGCGCCGAGGACGGGGAAGGCGCCGAGGACGAGCAGGGCGCCGCCGGCGACGGCGACCACGTACCGGGAGCGCACCCTGGTCAGCGAGACGACGCCGACGTTCTGGGCGAAGGCCGAGGTCGGGAAGCCGCCGAAGACGGGGCCGATCAGGGTGGCGATGCCGTCGGTGCGCAGACCGCGGGTGATGGTCCGGCCGTCGCTGCGCCGTTCGCAGATCTCGCCGAGGGCGAGCATTCCGGCGCTGGACTCGGTCATCAGGACGAGCATGACGATGCAGAGGGAGAGGATCGCCGCGGGCTGGAACTCGGGGGTGCCGAAGGCGAAGGGTGCGGGCAGCGCCGCCACGGGCGCCTCGCGCAGGGCGGTGAAGTCGGCCATCCCGAAGGGGATCGCGGCGAGGGTGCCGATGAAGAGGCCGAGCAGCAGGGCGATCTGTTTGACGAAGCCCTTGCCGAAGCGCTGGAAGAGCAGGATGACGACGAGGGTGAAGCCGGCGAGGGCCAGGTACCTCATGGCGCCGAAGTCGGCGGCGGTCTTGTCGCCGCCCTGCGCCCAGCTGACGGGCACGGGCATCAGGGTGACCCCGATGAGGGTGATCACGACGCCGGTGACGAGCGGCGGGAAGAAGCGCAGGAGCTTGCCGAAGAAGGGTCCGACGGCGAGGCAGAACACTCCGGCGACCATCACCGCGCCGTAGATGGCGGGGAGTTGGTGTCCGGGGGCGCTGGTCTCGGCGATGGCGAGCATCGGCGCGATTCCGGCGGAGGAGGCAGCGTTGACGAACGGGAGCCGGTTGCCGGCGAAGCGTCCGGCGCCGAGGGTCTGCAGGATGGTCGCGCAGCCGGCGATGAGCAGGCTCGCCGCGATGAGCCGGGTCATTCCGGCGGCGTCCAGGCCGACGGCCTGGCCGATGATGAGCGGAGGGGTGACGACGCCTGCGTACATGGCGGCGATGTGCTGGAGTGCCGCGGGGACGAGCCGCGAGGCGGGGAGCTTCTCGTCCACCGGGTGGCACTCGGTCGGGGCCGGGCCAAGGGTGGACGGAGGGGTGGAACACGGGCCTTCGGCGGTTGCCGGCCCCTTTGCGGGCTGTGCCATGGGAATCCCTCCGGTGCGGCCCCCGCCCGACTGCGGGCGGGCGGGGGCCAATCACTCAGATGCCGCTTAGAGGTTGGTCATGTCGACCGGGATCTGCGCCGTGGCTCCGTCGCGGAGGACGGTGGCCTCGATGAGGCCGTACATGCGGTCGGCGGCGTAGTAGACCTCGTTGTCGTTCTTCAGGCCGAAGGGCTCGAGGTCGACGAGGAAGTGGTGCTTGTTCGGGAGCGAGAAGCGGACTTCGTCGATCTCCGAGCGGTGGTTGATGATCCGCGAGGCCATCTGGTACAGCGTCTGCTGGAGGGAGAGCGAGTAGGTCTCCGCGAAGGCCTGGAGCATGTGCTTCCGGGTCTCGGCGTACGACCGCTCCCAGTTGGGCATGCGCTGCTCGTCGTCGGTCCAGTTGAACCGCCACCGGCCGGACACCTGCGTGGCCAGGATGCGGTCGTACGCCTCCTGGAGCGTCGTGTACTTGTCCTTGATGTAACCCCAGAACTCCGAGTTGGTGGAGTTCATGACGACGAGGTCCTTGAGGCCGGAGATGACCTCCCAGTTCTTGCCGTCGTAGGTGATCTGGGTGACGCGGGTCTCCTGGCCCTTGCGGACGAAGGAGTGGTTGACGTCGTCGGAGCCTATGAACTTGGAGTTGGCCTCGGACGTGGCGATCCGGTCCCAGGCGTACTCCTCGATCTGGATGCGCGCCCGGTGGATCGGCTCCTGGCTCGTCACGAAGTGGCGGGCGAGGTGGATGCCGAACTGCTCGGCGGACTCGATGCCGTACTCCTTGGCGAACGCGAAGACGGTGTTCTTCGTCGTGTCGGTGGGGAGGCAGTGGGCGTTGGATCCGGAGAGGTGCACGTCGTCGAGGTCGCCGGAGAGGGCGACGGAGACGTTCAGGTCCTTGATGTGGTGGGTGTCGCCGTCCCGCGTGATCTTGACGACGCGGTTCTCTGCTTTGCCGTACTGGTTCTGGCCGAGAATCGTGGGCATGTCTGCTAGCTCCCTCGGTATACGGAGTAGCCGAACGGGTTGAGCAGCAGCGGTACGTGGTAGTGCTCGCCCGGGGTGACGGCGAACGTGATCGCCACCTCCGGGAAGAACGCACCGCTGTCCCTTACGCGGGGGGCGTCCTGCTGCGCCTCGGCTTGGTTCTTGGAACTGGACTTGTTCGAGAAGTAGGTCTCGACCTCGAAGTCGAGACGTACGTGGGTGGTTCCCTCCGGCAGGGCCGGCAGGTCCTTGCAGCGGCCGTCCGCGTCGGTGGCCGAACCCCCGAGCGCGACCCACTCCGCGTCGGAGCCGCTGCGGGCCGCGAGCGTGATGGCGACGCCCTCGGCGGGGCGGCCGACGCTGGTGTCCAGGATGTGGGTGGACACCGAGGCGGTGGTGTCGGTGCTCATGCGGAGCTCTCTTCCTCGGAGGTCTCTACGAGACGGGTCAGCCGGATGCGGTTGATCTTGCCCAGTTCGGTGCGGACGATCTCCCGCTCCTCGTCGGGCGAGTTTCCGATCCGCTGCCGGAGCGCGTCGCGCATCTGCTCGCCGGTCAGACCGGTGGCGCAGATGAGGAAGACGTGTCCGAACGTGTCCTGGTAGGCCAGGTTGAGTTCGAGCATCTCGGCCTTGAGCTCCGTGGAGGCGCCGGCCATCCCGCTCTGTTCGCGGGAGGAGGTCGGGTCCCCTGCCTTCGGACGACCGATCGGCGGGTGCCCCGCCATCGCCTCGGCCAGGTCCTCGGCGGTCAGCTCGGCCATGGCGGCGTCACTGGCGAGGAAGAGAGCTTCGGCGGTGGTGTACGGGCGCTGGGCGAGGATCTTGCTCCCCCACGCCGAACTGGAACACACCTCGTGGAGCGTGGCGACGGCCTCGCTGTCCGCCGAGGTGTTGAACCGGGTGAGGCCCGGTGTCGTACCTGAAGTCACGGGAAGCCTCCGTGGCTGTTTTTCGCTGTGCGTCGGACGGGCTGCGGATAGCTAACGCCCTCCGCAACACAACGTCAACACTTTGTTGAAAACTCGGCCACGCAAAAGCCGTCGTCCCGACATCTGGACGACGGCTTGTGGCCACACATGATCAACTACTCGGCCTTGGGGGCCTTTTCCCTGCTCAGGGCGGTCTCCCTGTTGAGGTAGTTGTACACGGTGAAGCGGCTGACACCCAGTGCCCCCGCCACTGTCTCCACCCCATGGCGTACCGAGAAGGCCCCGCGCGCCTCAAGCAGCCGGACGGCCTCCTGCTTGGATTTCCGGTCGAGCTCGGCCAGCGGCATCCCGTGCCGCCGCTCCATCGCCGCCAGGATGTGGTCGAGGGAGTCGGACAGCTGGGGCAGCCGTACGGCGAGCACGTCCTCCCCCTCCCAGGACAGGACGACGTCGTCGGCCTCCGCGTGCGCGGGGACCAGCACCTCGGCGCCCATGGCGTCGACCAGGGGCCTCACCGCCGCGACCAAGGGGTGTTCGCTCACTTCTCACCCTCCCCGATGACGTTGACCTGGAGCGAGACGCGGGTGGCGCCGGCCGCGAGCGACGAGCGCAGCAGCTCGTCGACGGCGGTGAGCACCGCGTCGGCGCCGCCTTCCGCCGTGTTGCCGAAGGGACCGACGTCCACCGCGTCCAGCTCGGCCGACTGGATGACCTCACGGGCCACGACCGCGTGCGCCGGCGCCTCGTCGAGGTCGAACGGCTCGGTCGTGAACTCCACTCTCAAACGCACCATGGGCCCACGCTACGGCCCCGCTCGCCCCGACGGGAGCCCCGGACCTGCGGGGACCTCTTGACAAGCGCGCCGCCCGCCTTGCAACATTCCGTCAGACAGAAACTTACTTCCGCGATACGGAAGGAGCGCCTACCCCTCATGACCCGCTTCTCAGCAGACGCAGCCATGGACCAGCGCTTCGATGTGAACCTGTCGATCCTCTTCACGGAACTCCCGCTCCTGGAGCGCCCCGCGGCCGCCGCCGCGGCGGGCTTCACCGCGGTCGAGCTGTGGTGGCCCTGGATCGACACCGCCACCCCCGAGCAGAGCGAGCTCGACGCCCTCAAGAAGGCTCTTGAGGACGCCGGCACCCAGCTGGTGGGCCTGAACTTCTACGCCGGGCAGCTGCCCGGCCCGGACCGCGGAGCCCTCTCCGTGCCCGGTGACGAGTCGGACCGCTTCCGCGCCAACATCGACGTGGCGGCCGACTTCGCCGCCTCGGTCGGCTGCAAGGCGCTCAACGCGCTCTACGGCAACCGCGTCGACGGCGTCGACCCGCAGATCCAGGACACCCTCGCGCTCGAGAACCTGGTCCTGGCCGCCCGCGCGGCGGACCGGATCGGCGCGATCCTGCTGGTCGAGACCCTCAACAAGCCGGAGTCGCCGCTCTACCCCCTGGTGAGCGCCCCCTCCGCGATCGAGGTCGTCGACAAGGTCAACGCGGCCACCGGACTCGGCAACGCCAAGTTCCTCCTCGACATCTACCACCTGTCGATGAACGGCGAGGACGTCAGCCAGGTCATCGCGGAGTACGCCGCCAAGACCGGCCACGTCCAGATCGCGGACAACCCGGGCCGTGGCGCTCCGGGCACCGGCGACCTGCCGCTGGAGCAGCTGCTCGGCGAGCTGAAGAAGGCCGGCTACGACGGCTGGATCGGCCTGGAGTACAAGGCGGCCGACGCCGCCGCGTCCTTCGAGTGGCTCCCGGCCGAGGCCCGCCCGGCCCGCTGACCGGCCGACCCCCTCCCCGTACCACCAGTTTTCGAGAGGCACCCTCACCATGAGCAATCTCCCCAAGGTCGCGTGGATCGGCCTCGGCATCATGGGCTCGCCCATGTCCGAGAACCTCCTGAAGGCCGGCTACCAGGTCACCGGCTTCACCCTTGAGCAGGACAAGCTGGACCGGCTCACGAAGGCCGGCGGCACCGCCGCCGCGTCGATCGCCGAGGCCGTGAAGGACGCCGACGTCATCATCACGATGGTGCCCGCCTCCCCGCAGGTCGAGGCCATCTCCTACGGCCCCGAGGGCATCCTGGAGAACGCGCAGCAGGGCGCGCTGATCGTCGACATGTCGTCGATCACCCCCCAGACCTCGGTCGACCTGGCGAAGAACGCGGCCGAGAAGGGCATCCGCGTCATCGACGCGCCCGTCTCCGGCGGCGAGGCCGGCGCCATCGAGGCCGTCCTGTCGATCATGGTCGGTGGCGAGCAGGCCGACTTCGACGAGGCCCTCCCCATCCTGGAGACCCTCGGCAAGACCATCGTGCTCTGCGGGCCGCACGGCTCCGGCCAGACGGTGAAGGCCGCCAACCAGCTGATCGTCGCGGTCAACATCCAGGCGTGCGCCGAGGCCGTGGTCTTCCTGGAGAAGTCCGGCGTGAACCTCCAGGCCGCCCTGGACGTCCTCAACGGCGGTCTGGCCGGCTCCACGGTCCTGACCCGCAAGAAGGACAACTTCCTGAACCGCGACTTCAAGCCCGGTTTCCGGATCGACCTGCACCACAAGGACATGGGCATCGTCACCGACGCCGCCCGCAACGTCGGTGCGGCCCTCCCGGTCGGCGCGGTCGTCGCCCAGCTCGTGGCCTCGCTGCGCGCTCAGGGTGACGGCGGCCTGGACCACTCGGCCCTGCTGCGCGCCGTCGAGCGCCTCTCCGGCCAGCAGGTCTGATCCCTCGCCCCGGGTCACCCGGGGCCCCAGATTTCCGGTCGGCGGCGGCGCTGACAACTGTCCTGTCGCGCCCAGGCGCCGCCGCCGACCGGAACACCACACTTCATTTTCAACAAACTGTTGACGTTATGTTCGAGCCGAATTTACGCTCCTCGCACCGTCAAGCAGAGTTCCCGTACGGAAGGTCACGATGTCGAAGCGCGTGCTTACGACCGAGTCCGGCGCCCCCGTCGCCGACAACCAGAACTCCGCCACCGCCGGCGTCGGTGGCCCTCTCCTGCTCCAGGACCAGCACCTCCTGGAGAAGCTCGCGCGCTTCAACCGTGAGCGGATCCCGGAGCGTGTGGTGCACGCCCGCGGTTCCGGTGCGTACGGCTACTTCGAGGTGACCGACGACGTCACCGGCTTCACCAAGGCGAACTTCCTCGGCGAGGTCGGCAAGAAGACCGAGACGTTCATCCGCTTCTCCACCGTGGCCGACTCGCTCGGCGGCGCGGACGCGGTCCGCGACCCGCGCGGCTTCGCCCTGAAGTTCTACACCGAAGAGGGCAACTACGACCTCGTCGGCAACAACACCCCGGTGTTCTTCATCAAGGACCCGATCAAGTTCCCCGACTTCATCCACTCCCAGAAGCGCGACCCCTTCACGGGCAAGCAGGAGCCGGACAACGTCTGGGACTTCTGGGCGCACGCCCCCGAGGCCACCCACCAGATCACCTGGCTCATGGGTGACCGAGGCATCCCGGCGTCGTACCGCCACATGAACGGCTACGGCTCGCACACCTACCAGTGGACCAACGAGGCGGGCGAGGCCTTCTTCGTCAAGTACCACTTCAAGACGAACCAGGGCATCCGCAGCCTCTCCGCCGACCAGGCCGCCGAGCTCGTCGGCAAGGACGCCAACTCGCACCAGACGGACCTGCTCCAGGCGATCGAGCGCGGCGTCAACCCGTCCTGGACCCTGTACGTCCAGGTGATGCCGGCCGCCGAGGCCGTGGACTACCGCTTCAACCCGTTCGACCTCACCAAGGTGTGGCCGCACGCGGACTACCCGCTGCAGCGCGTGGGCCGTCTGGTCCTCGACCGCAACCCGGACAACGTCTTCGCCGAGGTCGAGCAGGCCGCGTTCTCCCCGAACAACTTCGTCCCGGGCATCGGTCCCTCGCCGGACAAGATGCTCCAGGGCCGTCTCTTCGCCTACGCCGACGCCCACCGCTACCGCCTCGGTGTCAACCACACCCTGCTGCCGGTCAACGCCCCCAAGGCGACCACGGCCCAGAACTACGGCCGCGACGGCGTCATGGCGCTGCGCAACGGCTCGCGTTACGACAAGAACTACGAGCCCAACTCGTACCAGGGCCCGGCCCAGACCGACGCGGCGCTCTCCGCCCCGCTCGCGATCCACGGCTGGACCGGCACCCACGAGGCGCCGCAGCACACCAAGGACGACGACTTCTTCCAGGCCGGTGAGCTCTACCGCCTGATGTCCGAGGACGAGAAGGGCCGTCTGATCGCCAACATCGCCGGCGGTCTGTCCCAGGTGTCCCGCGAGGACGTCATCGAGAAGAACCTCGCGCACTTCGCCGCCGCCGACGCGGAGTACGGCAAGCGCGTGGAAGAGGCCGTCCGCGCCCTGCGCGAGGACTGACCGAGAAGCAACACCCAGACTACGTACGGCATCTGACGGGAGGTCAGTGCCGTACGTGGTCCGGAACGCCGACCCGGATGAGGGGTGGCCGGCGAACCGGACAAGCGTGAGGACCGCGGCGGCGCCGAGCCAGTGCGGTGGTAAGGGCGACGGCTCTCCTTCTTGACCTGAAGGAAGGAGAAGGCCGCTCAGCCCGTCGACACCGCCGCGGTCCCAACGCCCCCGCGAGGGGAACCCCTCCGAGCACGCACACCCAGACTCCGCCCGGCGGCGCGAACGTCCTGTCGCGCCAGCCTCGTGCCGTCGGGCGGTCACAAGACGGAAGAGCGTGGAACCAGGTTTACGGTCCCTGGTTCCGCGCTCTTCTTCGTGTACGCGTACTCACCTGCAGCGCATCGTTTCTGCGGTGAAGATCCACACCCGGTCGGGCGAGCGCACCGCGATTCGGCTCCCGTGCGCCCCGTGACCGGCGCTATCCACTCGCACATGATCAAAAACCTGATGCGCGGCCTCGCCCCGCTCGCACTCGTCCTGTCCCCCCTCGCCGTCCCCTCCCCCGCCCTCTCCGCGAGCGGCGTCATCCTGTTCCCCGACGCGCTCGCCGAGCTCCCCGAAGCCACCGAGGACACGGCCGGCTACAAGGTGACGGCGTTCCGCCACTGGAACAAGGGCCTCGACCCGGCGGACGGCTGCGACACCCGCGCCGAGGTGCTCGTCGCCGAGGCCGTCGACGCCCCCAAGACCGGCAAGGACTGCGCCATCACCGGCGGCCAGTGGACCTCGTACTACGACGGGCAGAACGTCACCGACCCGGCCCTCCTCCGCGTCGACCACCTCGTCGGCCTCGAAGAGGCCTGGCAGTCGGGGGCGTCCGGCTGGACGGACGCGCGGCGCGAGAAGTACGCCAACGACCAGGGGGCGGCCGCGACCCTGGTCGCCGTCACCGCCCGCAGCCAGAAGGACAAGGCCGGGCGCGACCCCGCCGAGTGGGTGCCCGCGGAGAACGCCCGGTACTGCCGTTACGTGGGTGAATGGGTCGGGACCAAGCTGCGCTGGGGCCTGTCCGTCGACAAGGACGAGATGGAGGCGCTCAAGCTGTTCGCCGACGGCCCCTGCGAGGACACGGTCGTGCACCGCTCGACGGCGCCTCGCTAGAAGGCGCTCCCCCGGCCCCGCGGCCGGCCCTCCGCTCGGCCCTCCGCTCGGCCCGCGCGAGCGACAGGGTCGCGGTGAGCGAGGCGAGCGCGAGGAGCACCATCCCCGTACGCGGTGACGTGTACTGGGCGAGCGTGCCCGCGAGCGCCGCGCTCACCCCCTGGAGGGCGAGCGTCCCCGAGGTGTGAAGCCCGAGCGCGTGACCGCTCAGCTCCTCCGGCACCAGGGCCGTCAACCGCTCCTGGTGCAGGAGGCTCGCCCCGTACCCGACCGCCGACACCGTCACCGCGAGCAGTACGAGCGGCAGCGGCGGGTCCGCGGCGAACACCAGGAACGGGGCCGCGAGCAGCGCCTGGAGCGGGAAGCGGATCCGGCCGCGCAGCCGCACCGGTACGAAACGGCCGACGACCGTGTCCCCGACCAGCATCCCGAGCGCGGCGCACCCGAAGAGGAGCCCGGCGCGCTCGGGGTCGTACGGCACGAAGAGTGACTCGCAGCCCACGATCAGCCCGTTGGGCACCCAGAGGGCCAGGTAGCAGCGGCGGCGCGCGGGCGAGGACCACAGCCGCCGGTTGGTACGCCAGGTCTCGGCGACCGAGGCCCGTCCGGCGGCACGCGGCGGGCGCGCGCCGAGGCCGGCACGGGCGAGGAGCGCGGCGCCGAGGTACAGGACCGCGCCGACGAGGACCGCGCCGCGCGGCGCGAGCAGGGCGATCAGGGCGCCGCCGGTCACGAAGCCGCCGATCTGGCAGGCGCCGACCGCCATGTTCGTCACCGAGCGGCCGAGGAGGAAGTCCTCGCGGGCGAGGATCTCGTTGAGGAGCCCGTAGCGCACCCCGCCGCCCAGCGAGGCCACGAGCCCTTCGGCGAGGAGGATCGCGAAGAGCGCCCAGGTCGGCAGGGCGGGGATCGCCAGGACGGCGGTGCCCAGGGCGAAGAAGAGGGACATGCCGGCGAGCGCGGCGCGCGGCGGCAGCCGGTCGGCGGCCGAGAGCAGGGTGGTCGCGCCGAGCAGCTGGGCGAGCGAAGGCCCGAAGAGCGCGAGGGCGGAGAGGAACGGGGAGCCGGTCGCCCGGAACACCAGCGTGGCGAGGCCGAGCCCGGCGACCGTCTGGGCGGCGGTGTGGACGGCGCCGGTGAGGAAGAGCGGGGTGAACTCGGGCGTGCGGAAGAGGTCTTGGTAGCGGGGCATGCCGGGGAGTCTGTGGGCGGGCCGTCCGCGCCGATATTGTTTCGCCGGAGGACGAAAGGACCTGGCGGGCGTCATGGGCTGGTGGCAGATCGGTACGGACTCCCTGGCGGGGAGCTGCTTCGTCGTCTCGCCGCTGGCCGAGACGGTCGCGGCGCTGAAGACCCTGCACGGGGCGGCCGGCGCGCATCCGGGCGAGCGGGCCTGGCTGGCCGCGCACCTGCCGGCGTACCGGGAGCGTCTCGCCGCCGAACCGCTGGACGCGCTCCTCGTACGGGCGGCCATCGGGCCCACCTGGAACGCCGACTTCCTGACGCCGACGCCGACGGGCGAGCGCGACCGGTCCTTCGAGGAGGAGGTCGTGGCGGTGCGTGAGGCCGAACCGGCGGACGTCGTACCGCAGTTGGAGGTGGCGGTCGGTGGTCCCGTACCGGAGCCGCTGAGGTCGGCGAGGGGCCTGCCGCAGCGGATGGCGGGGGTCCTGGAGTGGGTGTGGCGGGAGACGGTGCTGCCCGACTGGCCGCGCAGGCGCCGGGTCCTGGAGGCCGATGTGGTGGCGCGGACCGCGCGCCTCGCCAGGGACGGCTGGGCGGCGGCGCTCGACGAGCTGTGCCCGGGGAAGATGCGCTGGCTGGGCGACGGCCGGCTCCAGGTCAACCCCCGTGCGTATCCGCCGAGACGGGTCGACGGCGGCCGGCTGCTCTTCGTGCCGGTGACGCCGAACCGGGGTTGGGTCTCGTGGGAGGGCCGCGAGCGGTTCGCCATCGTGTACGCGTGCTCCGGCGCCCTCGCGGACGTGACGGGGCCCGTCGTGCCGGAGGCGCTCGGGGCGCTGCTCGGAGGTGCGCGCGCCGGGGTGCTCGTACGGCTCGAATCGCCCAAGTCCACCAGCCAGTTGGTGGCACTGACCGGGCAGGGCCTGGGGTCCGTGGGGCGGCACCTGAAGGTACTGCTCGACGCCGGACTCGTACGGCGGGGCCGGGCGGGGCGGTCGGTCCTGTACGAGTGGACGGCGGCGGGCGCGGTCCTCGTAGGGGCGCAGGGCGGGACGAGCGGAGCGTGAAGCGGCCCCCGCCCCGGTGCTCATCGGGGCGGGGGCCGTCTCGCGGCTCCGCTGTCGGAGCCGTGTCACGGGCTCCGCGATCGGAGGCGTGTCACGATCTCCGTGATCAGACCTTGAGGGCCTTGATCGCGGTGGGCGCGTGGCCGGGCTCGGTGGCGAGCTCCTCGAACTCGGTGACGTCGCTCATGTCGACCGTCTTGCTCATGGCGATGTTGGTGATCCGCTCCAGGATCGCCTCGACGACGACGGGGACCTGGTGCTCGACGGCCAGCTTCTTGGCCTGCTCCAGCGCCTCGCCCAGCTTCTCCGGGTCGGTGACGCGGATCGCCTTGACGCCCAGGCCCTCGGCGACCTTGACGTGGTCGACGCCGTAGACGCCGATCTCCGGGGTGTTGATGTTCTCGAACTCGAGGTTGACCTCGAAGTTGATGCCGAGGCCGCCCTGCGCCTGCCGGATCAGACCCAGGTAGGCGTTGTTCACGAGGACGTGGACGTAGGGGACCTTGTGCTGGGCGGCGACCGCCAGCTCCTCGATCATGAACTGGAAGTCGTAGTCGCCGGAGAGCGCGACGACCGGGGTCTCCGGGTCGGCGGTGGCGACGCCGATCGCGGCCGGGATGGTCCAGCCGAGCGGGCCGGCCTGGCCGCAGTTGATCCAGTGGCGCGGCTTGTAGACGTGCAGGAACTGTGCGGCCGCGATCTGGGAGAGACCGATGGTGGTGACGTAGCGGGTCTCCGGGCCGAAGGCCTTGTTCATCTCCTCGTAGACGCGCTGCGGCTTGATCGGGATGTTGTCGAAGTTCGTGCGGCGCTGCAGCGTCGCCTTGCGCTCCTGCGCGGAGGCGGTCCAGGCGGAGAAGTCCGGGAGCTTGCCCGCGGCCTTCCACTCCTTGGCGATCTCGACGAAGAGCTCCAGCGCGGCCTTGGCGTCGGAGGCGATGCCGTAGTCCGGGGCGAAGATCTTGCCGATCTGGGTGGGCTCGACGTCGACGTGGACGAACTTCCGGCCCTTGGTGTAGGCGTCCATGTTGTAGCCGGTGTGGCGGTTGGCCCAGCGGTTGCCGATGCCCAGGACGAAGTCCGACTCCAGGAAGGTCGCGTTGCCGTAGCGGTGCGCGGTCTGGACTCCGACCATGCCGGCGGCCAGCTCGTGGTCGTCCGGGATGGTGCCCCAGCCCATCAGGGTGGAGATGACCGGGACGTTGATCAGCTCGGCGAACTCGACGAGCAGGTCGGTGGCGTCGGCGTTGATGATGCCGCCACCGGCGACGATCAGCGGGCGCTCGGACTCCAGGAGGAAGCTCAGGGCCTTCTCGGCCTGGGCACGGCTGGCCTGCGGCTTGTAGACCGGCAGCGGCTCGTAGGTCTCCGGGTCGAACTCGATCTCGGTCAGCTGGACGTCGATCGGGAGGTCGATGAGGACCGGGCCGGGACGACCGGAGCGCATCAGGTGGAAGGCCTGCTGGAAGACGCCGGGGACCTGCGCGGCCTCCAGGACGGTCGTGGCGGCCTTCGTCACCGGCTTGGCGATGGTGGCGATGTCGACGGCCTGGAAGTCCTCCTTGTGGAGCTTCGAGACCGGGGCCTGGCCGGTGATGCAGAGGATCGGGATCGAGTCCGCGATCGCCGAGTACAGGCCGGTGATCATGTCGGTGCCGGCGGGGCCTGAGGTGCCGATGCAGACACCGATGTTGCCGGCCTTGGCGCGGGTGTAGCCCTCGGCCATGTGGGACGCGCCCTCGACGTGGCGGGCGAGGGTGTGGTTGACGCCGCCCACGTTCTTGAGCTCGCGGTAGAAGGGGTTGATCGCCGCGCCGGGGACGCCGAACGCCTGGGTGACGCCTTCGCGCTTGAGGATCTCAACGGCCGCTGCGGCGGCGGTCATACGAGGCATGGGAGTGCTCCTGCTTCGGCCGGGCGGATCCAAGCCCGCCGGTCGGCTCGCGGAGCCCGGGCGGCTTGTTTCCGTAATGCGGAAATACTGTTCTGCTATACGGAAGCAATGTAGGTCGGGGTCCTGAGAGCCGTCAAGAGAAGTCCGAGCGGCGGGATCACCGAAGTGGCCGAACAACCTCCCTCGGGGCGGCCGATGGGTGGACGATGGGGCGGGACGACAGGGGGTTGACCGTGGGTGAGTCGGTACCGGTGCGCTGTCCGGAATGCCTGCGCACGCAGGCGTACGCGGCACCCGTCTTCCCCTGCGCGTGCGGAAGCCCGGTGGCGCCGCCCGTGCGGGCGGGGGCGACGGCGGAGCGGATCACGCACCGGAACTGGACGGACGAGTGGGTCACCGTCCGCTGCGGCGCCTGCGGCCGAGAGGACGACTGGCCCCACCCGGAGCTGGGCTGCGCGTGCGGGACGGTGCTCCGGATACCGGTTCGACCGGTGGGCGGGGGCGGGGCGGCGGGGGTCGCCGGTACGGCTCCGGAGAGCGGCGGGGGCCTTGGGCGCTCCGGTACGGCTGGGGAGGGCGACGGCTCGGGTAGGGCCGGGGAGGGCGGTGGCTCCGGGCGCTCCGGTACGGCCGGGGAGGGCGACGCCGGCGGGCGCCCCGGGGCCGTGGCCGGACCTGGGCCCCGCGGCTCCTCGGGGCCGGCCGCCACCGGGCGGCCTGCCGGAACCAGGACGGACGCCACCGCCGGTACGGCGCCGCGGCGCGCGGTCGAGCCAGGCTCGGAGTGGTTCGGCACGGGGCCGACGGGGCGACGGGGGGTGGACGGAGGGGCGGGGTCTGGCGGCTCCGGGACGGGCGCCCCCGGGTCAGGCACGGCCGGGCCGGGCGCGGCCGGGCCGGGCGTCCCCGGGTCAGGCGCCCCGGGGGCAGGTCCCTTCGGC
Source organism: Streptomyces sp. NPDC002773 (assembly GCF_040295605.1). Lineage (NCBI taxonomy): Bacteria > Bacillati > Actinomycetota > Actinomycetes > Kitasatosporales > Streptomycetaceae > Streptomyces > Streptomyces sp. NPDC002773. The sequence continues at coordinate 9,848 of NZ_JBEOVO010000003.1, read as the reverse complement.
TCAGGCACCTTCGGGTCCGGCTCCCCTGCCCCCGGCAATCCCTCGCCCGCCGCCGGCGCCCCCGGTCCCGGCGCCCCCGGCCCCGCCGCTCACCGGCGGCGCCCTGGGGAGCCGCCCCGGCCTGTGGGGCCTCCCCGTCCCGGGGAGCCGCCGCGTCCCTCCGGGCCCCGGACGTTCGCCGAGCGCTACCCCGCGCACATCCCGCTGCCGCCCACCGGCCCGCGCCCGGCTCCGGTGCGGGGGAGCTTTCGGCCCGTGACGATCCGGACCGCGCGGGACGCGGTCGGCGCGGCCGCCGGGTATCTGCGCTGGCTGGGGTTCCGGGACGTCGTCCAGCCCGAGGAGCGCCCCGCGTCCGGTGTGGACCTGCGGGCGCCGGGGCTCGTCGCGCAGGTCGACCCGAGCACCCGCCCCACCGGGCTGCGGGCCGTGGAGTGCCTGTGGCTCAACGGTCTCAGCGCCTCGGCCGTGAGCGTGTTCTTCTCGCTCGCGGGCTACACACCGGAGGCCCGCTCCCGTGCCGCCGAGGTCGGTCTCCCGCTCTTCGTGCTCGACCTGACCGGCACCCCGCAGCCGGTGAACGACGCAGCCGACGACCTGGCCACCGGCGCCTGAGCCGGTGGCGCCCGGCCCACGAGACGCCCCCCGCCCGGCACTTCGGCATGCGAATCCGGCCATTCACGCGTGACGATCACGCTCTGCCGGGCACAACACCCTCGGGGGTGGGTGTCATGCCGACGGGAATGTGGTGGTTCATCGGAGCGGCCTGCGGGCAGCTGCTGTGCGCCGTCCTGCTGCTGCGAACCCGCAGCCGGGAAAGCGGAGCGCCGCGCACGGACGAGGTGCCGCCGCCGCAGGCGCTGGCGCTGTTGCGGGGCGGCCGGCGGGCGGCCGTCACCGTGGCGCTCGTGGCGCTGCACCAGCGCGGAGCGGTCGCGGCGGGCCGCAAACATACGATTCGGGCCAACGGCGGGCCGGGCCGCACCCGGGACCCCGTACAGCTGGGTGTGCACCGGGCACTCCACCGGGCCTTCCCGCTGCGGGACCTCGTGCTGCGCCCCGAGGCGCGGCGGGCGGTGGACGCGCTGCACGTCGAGCTGCGCGCGACGGGGCTGCTGCGGTCGCCCGCGCGGCGCGGCGCGGCGGGGGCGCTGCTCGGCTGCGTACCGCTGACGGTCGGGGTGGGGGCGTACGCGACGGCGCCGTCCGGCGGGGTCCTGACGGTGGTGTTCACCGCGGGCGCGCTGCCGGTGCTCGTGGCCGTCGTGCTGCTGCGGCTGCCGCCTGCCACCCGGGCGGCGCGGCAGCTCCTCGCCGACCTCCGGGAGCGGCACCCGCTGCCGGCGCACCGGCGCGAGGTGACGGACGGGCGGCTGGTCCAGCTGTACGTGGCGTTGTACGGCGACCCGGCGCTCGCCATGTTCCTGCCGCGGTTCTCATGGGAGGGCGGGCTGCTCGACCGGCCCTGGGAGGTGGTGCGGAACCGGCCGCCGACGGATCGCGGCCCGGCCGCGGGTGACCGTCCGGGGTGAGGCCGCGCCATACTGGCGTATGCGCATCAGAGCGGCCGCTCCGGCCGAACTCCCGCTGCTCCAGGACATCGAACGGGCGGCGGGCGAGCCGTTCCGCACGCTCGGCATGGCGGCGATCGCCGACGACGACCCGCTGCCCCTGGACGTCCTGGAGGCGTACCGCCGCGCGGGCCGGGCGTGGGTGGCGGTGGACGCCGCCGATCGCCCGGTCGCGTACCTCCTCGCCGACACGGTCGACGGTTCCGCCCACATCGAGCAGGTGTCGGTGCATCCGGACGCCGCGCGCCGGGGCGTGGGCCGGGCGTTGATCGAGCATCTGGCGGCGGCCGCGAGGGAGCAGGGCCTGGCGGCGCTGACCTTGACGACGTTCACCGAGGTGCCGTGGAACGCGCCGTACTACGCCCGGCTCGGCTTCCGCCCGCTCGCGGAGTCCGATCCGGCGCTGACGGACGGCCTGCGCGCCATCAGCCACGCGGAGGCGGCCCACGGCCTGTCGGTCTGGCCGCGCGTCTGCATGCGCCGGGAGGTACGGAGCCCGGTCCCGTAGGGGGCGCCCGATCCCCTAGGGAGCCTCAGGGGTTTCCCGTACCTCAGCCGCTCCCACTCCCGTACCGCTGCCGCAGTTCCACCTTCCGTACCTTGCCGCTCACGGTCATCGGGAACTCGCTGAGGATCTCGACCCTGCGCGGGATCTTGTAGTGGGCGAGCCGGTCGCGGCAGAAGGCCGTGACGTCGTCCAGGGTGGGTGCGTCGGCCGGGTCGCGGGGGATGACGCAGGCCATGATCTCCTCGCCGTACCGCGCGTCGGGAACGCCGACGACCTGCACGTCGGCGATCTTCGGGTGCCCGTAGAGGAACTCCTCGATCTCCCTCGGATAGACGTTCTCACCACCCCGGATGATCATGTCCTTGATGCGGCCGACGATCTGCACGTACCCGTCGTCGCGCATCACCGCCAGGTCCCCCGTGTGCATCCAGCGGGCGCTGTCGATCGCCTCGGCGGTCTTCTCGGGTTCGTCCCAGTAGCCGAGCATCACGCTGTAGCCGCGGGTGCACAGCTCCCCCGCCGTGCCCCGTTCCACGGTCAGCCCGCTCGCGGGATCGGTGATCTTCACCTCGACGTGCGGCATGACCCGGCCGACCGTGCCCGTGCGACGCTCCAGGTCGTCGTCGCGGCGGGTCTGGGTGGAGACGGGCGAGGTCTCGGTCATGCCGTAACAGATCGACACCTCCGCCATGTTCATCTCGGCGACGACCCGCTTCATCACCTCCACCGGGCACGGCGAGCCGGCCATGATGCCGGTGCGCAGACTGGAGAGGTCGTACGAGGCGAAGTCGGGGAGGTTCAGCTCGGCGATGAACATCGTCGGCACGCCGTACAGCGAGGTGCAGCGTTCCTCCTGCACCGCCCTGAGGGTGGCCGCGGGGTCGAAGGAGGGCGCGGGGATCACCATGCAGGCGCCGTGCGAGGTGGCGGCCAGGTTTCCCATGACCATGCCGAAACAGTGGTAGAAGGGCACCGGGATGCAGATGCGGTCCTGCTCGGTGTAGGCGATCATCTCGCCGACGAAGTAACCGTTGTTGAGGATGTTGTGGTGGGAGAGGGTCGCCCCCTTGGGGAAGCCCGTCGTCCCCGAGGTGTACTGGATGTTGACGGGTTCGTCGCAGGAGAGCGGCTCCGGGCGCAGGTCCCCGGGCTTACGGGTGAGGAACGCGTCCCAGCCCGGGTCCCCGAAGTACACCGCCTCGCGCAACTGGGTGCATTCCAAGCGTACTTGCTCGACCATTGCGCGGTAGTCGCTCGTCTTGTGGGCGAGGGACGCGAACAGCAGGGTGATGCCCGCCTGGTTGAGGACGTACGCCAACTCGTGGGCACGGTAGGCCGGGTTGATGGTCACCATGACGGCGCCGACGCGGGCGGTGGCGTACTGGACGAGGACCCACTCGGCGCAGTTCACCGCCCAGATGCCGACCCGGTCACCCTTGCGCACGCCGCTGCCGAGCAGGGCCCCTGCCAACCGGTCGACGTCGGCGCCGAATTCGTCGTACGTCCAGCGGCGTCCGGTGGGGACGTCGACGAGCGCCTCCCGGTCGGGCCAGGCGGCGACGGCCCGGTCGAGGTCGGCGCCGATGGTGTCGCCGAGGAGCGGGGTGGTGGACGCGCCGTGGGCGTAGGAGAGGGTGGCGGGCGCCCTCCTGATGTGGGACCGGGTCATCCGAGGTCACCCTCCGCGTACTCCTTGCCGCCGCCTTCCGCCGTGAGCCGGCGCAGTTCCACGCGCCGGATCTTGCCCGAGACGGTCTTGGGCAGCTCGGCGAACTCGATGCGCCGGACCCGCTTGTACGGGGCGAGGACCGCGCGCGAGTGGGCGAAGAGGGCCTGCGCGGTCTCCTCGTCCGGCTCCCAGCCCGCCGCGAGGACGACGTACGCCTTGGGGACGGCGAGACGCAGCGGGTCGGGGGCGGGGACGACGGCCGCCTCGGCGACGGCCTCGTGTTCGAGGAGCGCGCTCTCCAGCTCGAAGGGGCTGATCTTGTAGTCGGAGGCCTTGAAGACGTCGTCGGCACGCCCGATGTACGTGACGTACCCGTCCTCGTCCACGGAGCCGATGTCGCCGGTGCGGTAGTAGCCGCCGGCCATCGCCTCCGCCGTCTTCTCCGGGTCGCCGTGGTAACCGGTCATCAGGCCCACCGGGTGGGTGGACAGGTCGAGACAGATCTCGCCCTCCTCCACGTCCGGCCGGCCGCTGACCGGGTCGACGAGGGTGACGCGGAAGCCGGGGCTCGGGCGTCCCATGGACCCCTCCTTGAGCCGCTGACCTGGGCTGTTGGAGACCTGGACGGCGGTCTCCGTCTGGCCGAAACCGTCCCGGATGGTGACGCCCCAGGCGCGCCGTACGGACTCGATGACCTCGGGGTTGAGGGGTTCGCCTGCGGCGACGACCTCGCGCGGCGGGGTCGTCAGCTGGCTCAGGTCGGCCTGGATCAGCATCCGCCAGACGGTCGGCGGGGCGCAGAAGCTGGTGACGCCGTTGCGTTCCATCTCGCTCATCAGCCGGGCCGGGTCGAAGCGGGTGTAGTTGTGGATGAAGACGGTCGCCTCGGCGTTCCACGGGGCGAAGAGGTTGGACCAGGCGTGCTTGGCCCAGCCCGGCGAGGAGATGTTGAGGTGCACGTCACCGGGTTTGAGGCCGATCCAGTACATCGTGGAGAGGTGCCCGACGGGGTACGAGGTGTGGGTGTGCTCGACCAGCTTGGGCCGGGCGGTCGTACCGGAGGTGAAGTACAGCATCAGGGTGTCGTCGGCGAGGGTGACCCCGTCGGGCTCGAACACGTCGGACTCGCCGTCGGCGTGCTCGTACCCCAGCCAGCTCACCCCGTCGCCGCCGACCGCGATCCGGGTGTACTCGCCGGGGACGTCGTCGAACTTGGCGGTGTCCTCTGCGCGCACGATCACATGGCGGGCGCGGCCCCGGTCGACGCGGTCGCGCAGGTCGGCGGGGCCGAGGAGCGGGGTGGCGGGGATGACGACGGCGCGCAGCTTCATCGCGGCGAGCACGGTCTCCCACAGTTCGGCCTGGTTGCCGAGCATCACGATGATCCGGTCCCCCGCGTGGACGCCCTGGGCCCGCAGCCAGTTCGCGACCCGGTTGGAACGGGCGGACATCTCGGCGAACGACACCTTCCTCTCGGAGCCGTCCTCCTCCACCAGGTGGAGCGCGGTCCGGTCGTTGCCCTCCGCGATGACGTCGAACCATTCGAGCGCCCAGTTGAACCGGTCGGGCCGGGGCCAGGCGAAGCCCTCGTACGCCGTCTCGTAGTCCTCGCGGTGCTGGAGCAGGAAGTCCCGGGCGGCCCGGAACCTCTCCGTCGCACTGGTCGCGCTCTGCGCCGTCATACGTCCTCCTCGTTGCGGGACCGGTCCCGGACATCGTGTAATCAGTGACCCAGGTCTCACTACCCCCGTTCGGGGGTGAAGGAGTGGTTCCGTGCCCGAGCAGAGGGAAACGGCCGAGCTGCGCGCGGCGCTGCTACGGCTGCGCCGGGGCAGCGGACTGCCCGTGGTCTTCGGCGGGCTGCTCCAGGACGGGCGGGCGATGCGGATCGGCGAGACCTGCGGGGCGGTGACGCCCGCGCTGCACGGCCTGACGATCTCGACCGGCTCGGGCCTGGGCGGCAAGTGCCTGGCCCTGTCACGGCCGTGCGCGGTCACGGACTATCCCTCGGCCCGGCACATCACGCACGAGTACGACGGCCCGGTCGCGGTGGAGGGGCTGCGCTCGGTGATCGCGGTGCCCGTCGTCGTACGCCGCAAGGTGCGCGGTGTCCTGTACGGGGCGCTGCGCGACGCCGTGCCGATCGGTGAGCGGGTCTTCGACGCGGCGGTCGCGGCGGCGCGTGACGTGGAGCAGGCGCTGGCCGTACGGGACGAGGTCGGCCGCCTCGACCCTCCGCCGGCCTCGGGGCCGTCCTGGGAGGAGGTCCGCCAGGCGTACGGGGAGCTGCGCGAACTGGCCCCGCAGGTCCCGGACCCGGAGCTGCGGGAGCGCCTGCTCGCGGTCTGCGGCCGGCTGGAGACGGCCTCGGGGGCGCCCCGCGACCTGCCGGGGGTCGCGCTGACCCCCCGGGAGACGGACGTCCTCGCGGCGGTGGCCTCGGGCGCGACGAACGCGACGGCGGCGGCCCGCCTCGGCCTGCGCCCGGAGACGGTCAAGGGCTACCTGCGCTCGGCGATGCGCAAACTGGGCGCGCACACACGCCTGGAGGCGGTGGTCGCGGCACGGAGGGCGGGGGCGCTGCCGTAGCGGCGTGGGGTACCGGCGCGTAGCGGCGTGGGGTACCGGCGCGTAGCGGCGTGGGGCCCGGCGGGCGCTGAGCGCACCGGGCTCACGGGGCGGGCGCCCGTCTCCCTCAGGTCGCGGCGGCCCAGGAGTCGAAGGCGGAGACGCAGGCGTCCACGGCCGTCGCCGCACGGCTGACCGAGGCGCCGGGGCCCGTCGACAGGGCCAGGACGAAGCCGTCCGTACCCCCGAGGGCGACGCGGCAGTCGAGCCCCGCCAGGGGGACCGGTGTGCCGTCCGGTGGCCGCACGGTGAGCACCAGTTCGCAGGAGGCGGCCCTCTGCGCCAGAGCGGCCAGCTCCGCCTCCATCGCCTCGGCCAGGGGCCGTTCGCTGCTCTCCAGGGGCCCGGGGCGCAGCGGGAAGTCCTGCTCCAGGACGGTGACGCCGATCCCCCGGAGTGTGGTGGCCCGCAGGTGGAGGGTCCGCGCGTCGAACACCCCGTGCGTGTGGAGGACATAGACGGCGACGAGCGCGGCCCGGACCCCGGCGGCGAGGTCCGCCGGGGCCGTCCTGAGCGGCCACTGCCACTCCCGCCTCCGGAGACGTACGGGCCTCAGCCCTTCGGTCAGGACGTGGAGCCCCTCGCGCACGGTCTCCCCGAGGAGCCAGCCGGCTCCGGAGACGAGGGAGAACAGCCGGCCCTCCTCGTCCACGGCCATCGGCGCGTCCGCGTCGGTGCGCCCCAGCGGGAAGAGCCGTGTGCCGAGCTGGTCGGCGAGCCGGTGCAGGAGCGGGCCCGAGTACCGGGCCTCCTGGGGGTCGAGGACACAGCCGGTCGCGGCGACCTCGCGACCGCCGTGCGGGGCCGGTTCGAGGCGGAGGCCGTGGAACTCCCGTACCGTCCGCTCGGCGGCCGGGAAGAGGGTCCAGGGGCCGAGCCCGGCCGTCTTGAGGACGGCGAGCATGGCGGCGTCGCCGGCGTCCCGGCCGGGGCGCCAGCCGGCTCGGGTCAAGGCACCGTCGCGGTCCTCATCGGACACCGCGACGGCTCGGGTCAAGGCACCGTCGCGGTCCTGCCCCGACACCGTGTCGTCCTGGGTCGTCGAGGGCTCCGTCGTCATCGTCGTCCCCGGGTCAGGAATCCTGGAGGACGGTGATGCCGAGCACGTCCGCCAGGGCCGCGCAGGACCGGCAGAGGGGAGCCGGTGTGCCGTGCTCGGGGTCGCCGTGGGGGCGCACCTTGCGGGAGACGAGGGCCGCGCCCGCGAAGTGCGACGGCGCCTCGGAGAGGGTCGTGGTCCCGCCGTCCGTCCGCTGGGCGTCGACCGCGTGGAGCCGGTCGGAGACGAGCGCGGACTCGGCGCAGTGTCCGAGGAACGGCTCGCGCTGGCTCGGCGCCAGCCCGTCGAAGAACTCCTGGACGGCGGGGTGAAGATGGGGTTCGCCGTCGCCGTCCAGGTTGGTCTGACTGGTGATCGTGCCCTGGAGGAGGAGGGAGGAGGCCGTTCCCGGAAAGGTGTCAGACAAAGTAGTCCCGCGCTTCCTGCTGGGGGCCGCGCAGCAGACAGCTGATGGCCTCGTACGTGTTCGCTCCCAGGTAATAGGGACCGGTGTGGTGCATGAGGAAGAAACGCCCGGTGTCGTCGATGAGCAGCATCGCCCCGTCGAACGTCTCGTATCCGACGGGAAAGAGTCGCCTTCCGAGGTTCTGGGCGAGCTCGGCGACGTCCTCGCCGCTCTCCTCGTAGATCCAGTGAGGCGTGAATCCGATCGCGACCGGTGGAGTTCCCGGAATCTCCAGGCGGAGTCCACCGAATTCCCTGACGAAGTCCTGCGCGGCCTGGAAGGCTTCGACCGGATGCCCTTCCTCGGCGAAGCGGTCGGTCACGAACCTCAGGAGTCCGGGCAGCTCCGCGCCGATGTCGCGGCCCCGGGACCAGCCCGCCTCGGTCAGGACGGCCTCGACGGCCTCCGCTGTCATTCTCGGCATTGCGTGCTCTCTCTCAATGGTGCGCGATGACGCCGGCGAGGGGCAGCATTCTCGCACAGGACCGGCACGGGGGTTTGTAGTCGCCGTGCAGCAACTGGTCGTCCCCGGGGCGCATGTTCCCGATCTGGACCGAATAGACGCGAGACCCGTCCATGACCTTCCGTACGTCCTCCGCGGAGACGATTCCCGTCCCGTTCGGATCGAGCTGGTGCAACCGGTCGGAGATGAGGGAGACTTCCGCGCATTTGCCGTGTCCCTTGCCCAGGTAGTCGTCGTCCGCCTTGGCGTCGGACTCCACCTGGTCGAGGATCGCCTTGAGGGCCGGGTGGGTGGACATCGAGGAATCGCCGGTCGTGGTGCTGCTCGTGTGCGCGGTCAGGGTGCCGTCGTGGAGGAGCGTTCCGGCGCACGCCGTCTTCAGTCGGTGCTTGCCCTCCGGGTACGGGTTGCTCTGCGGCTGGTTCTGGGCGTCGTTGGCGAGCTTGTCGGCCTCGTCGACGAGGAGCCTGCGCTGTTCGTCCTCGCTGAGGTGGCTGACGTCCAGCGCGTCCCTGCGGTGGTTCTTCATCCCCTTGCCGGTCTGGCCGTGCCAGCCGGGCTGGGGGGTGATGGGGTTGCCCTTCGGTGTGTTCCCGCTGCCGCCGTTGGAGGAGCCGCCGCCGGAGCCCGGGGGCTTGCCGCCGCCTCCTCCCTCACCGGGCGGGTTCTTGCCCCCCGTACCGGCGCCCCCGCCGGCGTCGTCGTGGTCGCCCTTGCGCTGGCGGGCGAGGCGGGCGGCCGTGTCGTCGTCGTTGTTCTTGTGGTCCTTGGAGATCTGTTTGACGGCCTTGGGCAGCGTCTCGCCGATGTGGTCGCCCATGGTCCTGGCGGACTTCACGAGGGCGCCCATGGCCTTCTCGATCACCGGGTCGAGCGCGTCGGCGATGTCGTCCCGGCCCTTGTTGCGTCCCTGGTGCCCCTTGGCCTTCGTCAGCTTTCCGGCGGTCTTGCCGTGGATGCCGGCGCTCACACCGTTCAGTTTCGTGCCGGCCTGGTCGTGCTCGTCGTGCTCGATGTGGAAGCCCTTGCCCTTGCCGCCGGCTCCGCCGCCACCGCCCGCGGAGGCGAGGTTCAGGCCCTCCTTGGCGCCCTGGACGCCCTCGTCGAACCCGTCCTTGCCGGCCTGCTTCGTCTGGTCGAGGTTCACGCCGTTCTGGACGCCCAGCGCGTCCATGCTCACCTGGACGACGAGGTCCGCCGCCATGTTCTCCAGCGCGGCCACGACCGGCTCGGTCATCACCGCGACGACGTGACCGACGGCCTCCTGCATGGCGTCGGTGATCAGTTTCAGGAGCTGCTTCTTGGTGAGGGCGATCGCGCCCGCCCCGAGGAGCGCGGACAGGCCTCCGGTGACCGGGATGAGAGCGAGGGCGAGGCCGGTCTGGCCCGCCAGGATCCCCAGTTCCGCGACGGCCTTCCACTTCATGGCCTCGATCGCGCCCGCCGCGAGGTCCAGCGCCTCCGCGATCGTACGGGCCGCGGACACCATGTCCTTGAGGTGCTT